>NZ_JAFCMC010000038.1:0-66902 GCF_018130085.1 Bradyrhizobium sp. AUGA SZCCT0169
CATATGGATGCAAGCGATCCGATCAGACCGTCAAAAAACTCTTGTGGCACGGGGGCCGTCCACATATGGGTCCCGGCTCAAGGCCGGGACGACGAGTGTAGGTGCGCTGTGCACTTCCTACAGCAAATCCCCGCCCACAGCACTCGCCGTCGTGCCGTGCTCGCGGAACGCCTTGATGACGTTCTTGCCGATCTTCCACCGGTGCACCTCGTCCGGACCGTCGACCAGCCGCTGCGAGCGGACTTGCGTGTACCATTTGGCGAGCGGCGTATCCTGGCTGAAGCCGAGCGCGCCGTGGAGCTGGATCGCGGTGTCGATCACCTTGTGCACCATGTGCGCATGGTAGACCTTGGCGATCGAGTTCTCCTGCCGGATATCGAGGCCCTTCTCCGCCTTGTAGGCGATATGGAGGAGCATGAGCCGGCCGATATAGAGCTGCTCGGCGCAGTCGGCGAGCATGAACTGCACGGCCTGCCGGTCGGCGAGCAACTGGCCGAAGGTCGAGCGTTTGGTGATGTGGCCGACCGCCATGTCGAGCGCGCGCTGCGCCTTGGCGACGTTGTGCATGCCGTGGCGAAGGCGGCCATAGGCGAGGCGATGCTGGCCCATATTGAAACCGTTGCCTTCGCCGCCGAGCAGATTGTCGGCTGGCACTTTCAAATCCTTGATCTCGATCTCGGAGTGGCCGCCATGGATCGCGTCGGCATGCGGCCCCTCGATCGCCATGTTGGCGACGTTGCGCTTGATCTTGTAGCCGGGGTTCGGCAGTTCGACGATGAAGGTCGAGTGCTGCTTGTGGCGCGGCGCATTCGGATCGGTTCTGGCGACCACCAGCGCCATGTCGGCGACGCTGGCCGACGACGAAAACCATTTCTCGCCGTTGAGGATGTAGTTCTCGTTGCCGTCCTTCACCGCCGTGGTCTGCATGCCGGTGGCGTCGGCGCCGGCGGCCTTCTCGGTCATCGAGAAGCAGATGCGCTTGTCGCCGTTGAGGAGGGGTTTAAGGAACTTCTCCTTCTGATATTCCGTGCCATGGGCCAATATCGTCATCATCGAGGCGTCGTCGGGGCCCTGCGTGTTCATCGACAGCGCCCCGAGCATGCTCTCGCCGAGCTCCATCTGCACCAGCGCATTGGCGAGGGGCCCAAGGCCCATGCCGCCATACTCCTTCGGCACCCACGGGCACCACAGGCCCTGCGCCCGCGCCTTCTTGCGCAGCGGGCCCAGCACTTCAGCGAGCGGCTTGGTATCGAGTTCCTTCTCCGCCGGAATGCACTCTTCCTGCACCCATTTGCGGACCTTCTCGCGGATCGCCTTGGCTTCGGCCGGAATCTCGAAATCGATCGACATGGCACTTCCTCGCTTTTTGGTTCTTGTTGGGCAGACTTGATGAATGGCATAAACCCGGGACGTGCCAGCGGCAACGCCAAACAATGTTTAAAGCAGCGCGGGCACAAGGGAGCGCTCACCATGCCCGATCTTGCCGACCTGTTTCCCGGCTACGCCTCCGAATGGATCAATACATCAACGGGCCGCATTTTCGCCCGCGTCGGCGGCAAGGGGCCGCCGCTGTTGCTGCTGCATGGCTTCTCGTCCACGCATGTGATGTGGCACACGGTAGCACCACAGCTGGCGGACAAGTTCACGCTGATCATCGCCGACCTGCCGGGCTATGGCTGGTCGGACATGCCGCGCACCGACGAGCACCACACGCCCTACACCAAGCGCGCGATGGCCAAGGTCATGGTCGAGGCGATGGAGCAGCTCGGCCATGTGCATTTCGCGCTCGCCGGCCACGACCGCGGCGGGCGGGTGTCGTACCGGCTCGCGCTCGACCATCCCGGTCGGTTATCAAAGCTCGCCGTGCTCGATATCGCGCCGACCTATGATTACTGGGAGAAGCTGAACCGGCTCTCCGCGCTGAAAATCTATCATTGGGCGTTTCTGGCGCAGCCGCATCCGCTGCCGGAAACGCTGATCGACGGCCATGGCGAATTCTTCCTCCGCCAGAAGATGGCGAGCCAGACCAAGAGCCAGACGCTTGACGCCATCGACCCGCGCGCGCTGGAGCATTATCTCGCACCGTTCCGCGATCCTGCCCGCGTGCACGCGATGTGCGAGGACTACCGCGCCGGCGCCTATGCCGATTACGAGATCGACAAGGCCGATTTCGACGCCGGCAAGAAGATCACGATCCCGATGCTGGCACTGTGGGGCGACGCCGGCGTCGCCAGCGCCGCGACCACCCCGCTCGACACCTGGAAGAAGTGGGCGACCAACGTACAGGGCGCGCCGGTCGACAGCGGACATTTTCTGCCGGAGGAGAATCCGGAGGTGACGGCGAGGTTGTTGAAGGAGTTTTTCACTGGCTAGTCATTCCCGTCATTGCCTGCGACAAACGCAAAGCGTTTGCGCAAGGGAGCGAAGCGACGAAGCAATCCATCCATCCGTTTTGCCGCGCGATGGATTGCTTCGCTTCGCTCGCAATGACGGGCGTGGGTGGCCGCTACCTCCTCACCCGGAAAAAATCCTTCAGCAGCGTCGCCGCCTCGGTCTCGCCGACCGACGAATACACTTCCGGCACGTGATGGCAGGTCGGCTGCGCAAAGAACCGCACGCCGGAATCGACCGCGCCGCCCTTCGGATCGGCGGCGCCGTAATAGAGCCGCCGGATCCGCGCGAACGAGATCGCGCCGGCGCACATCGTGCAGGGCTCGAGGGTGACATAGAGGTCGCAATCGACCAGCCGCTCGGTCCCGATGGCATCCGCGGCCTGCCGGATCGCCAAAACCTCGGCATGGGCGGTCGGATCGCGGTCGGTCAGGGTCCGGTTGCCGGCGGTGGCGATGACCTCATAACCCCGGACAATGACGCATCCGATCGGAACTTCGCCCGCCTTGGCGGCGTTTTTGGCCGTTTTGAGCGCCAAATCCATGAAAGAAGGGGCAGTCATCCCTCGTATCATCGGAAGAAACCTGCTACTAGAAGCGCCTTCAGCAAACGTGGATACCGGTTTTGCGTGAGATTGCGCCTTGAGCCAAGTGCGCGCGCGTTACCGCTATGACAGCCGATCCACATCCGCCTGATCGCCATTTCAGCTACGAACGAGAGACTATTCATGCCCCGCGACAACGACAAAGACAACGATTCCCGCGGCCGGCGTGATCGCCCCGGTGGCGGCCAAGGCCGCGCCGGCGGAGGCAAAGGCCGCTCGGGCGCGGCGAGGGGTCCGGAGAAGAAATTCGCCAAGCGCGGCTTTGCCGGAAAAAGTGACAGCGACAAGCGCGACGGCGAGCGCCGTCCCTATGCCGGCAAGTCCGACGGCGCGCGGTCGTTCGACAAGAAGCCTTATGGCGGCAAGCCCTACGCCGGCAAGCGCGACGGCGATCGTCCGCCGCGCCGCGATTTCGACGCGCCGCGTCCGCCGCGTGGCGACCGGCCGTTCCGCGATCGCAGCGAGGGCGGGGATCGTCCGCAACGTTTCAATCGCGACGACCGTCCCCGTGGCGATCGTCCGTTTTCCAGCCGTCCATCCCGTGGTGACGATGGCGAGAAGCGTTCGTTCAAGCCGCGCGAGGATCGGGGTGGCGAGAAGCGCCCGTACACGCCGCGCGGCGACCGCCCGAACTTCAATCGCGACGACCGTCCGCCGCGCCGGGACCGCGAGAGCGGCCCTCGGGATCGTGACGATGCGCGTCCGGCCTCGCGTTTCGGCGAGAAGAAATTCGGCGAGAAGCGTCCCTACACTCCGCGTGGCGAGGGTGGTGGTGAGAAGCGGCCGTATACGCCGCGTGGCGACGGCCCTCGCGGCGATCGTCCGGAACGAAAATTTGGCGGTGACAAGAAATTCTCCTCGCGCGGCGCGCCCGATCGCGGTCCGCGCAAAAGCTTTGGCGCTGATCGCAGCGACTCAAAGCCGTGGCAGAAGCGTGAAGATCGTGGCGGCCGGGATTCCTGCCCCGCACGCGACGGTGCGCGCGGTTTCGACAAGCCGCGCTTCTCCCGCGACGATCGCGGCGGCGAAGAACGTCCGCGCATCTCGCGTTCGCGCGAGGATCGTCCCGCTGGCGATCGCCCGAAATTCGACCGCCCGCGTCAGCGGCCCGAAGGCCGCACGGACTGGCAGGAACATCCGCGCAGCGACGCGCGTGACGAACGGCCGCGCCGCGAGAACGAGGACGACAGCAAGATCTTTGCAAAACGTCCGGCGTTCGGCGGCCGTGGCGCCTACCGTGAGCGCAAGACTGAATTTGAGAAACGGGGTCCGCAGCCACCGAAGGTGAAGAAGTCTGGCGAGCGAATTGCAAAAGTGGTGTCGCGCGCCGGCCTGGCCTCGCGCCGCGATGCCGAGGAATGGATCACGCAGGGCCGCGTCAGCGTCAACGGCCGCGTCATCAATTCGCCGGCGCTCGATGTCACCGTCAATGATGTAATCACCGTCGATGGCAAGCCGTTGCCGCCGCGCGAGCGCACGCGCCTGTTCATGTTCCACAAGCCGCGCGGCTTGATGACGACGCATGCCGATCCCGAAGGGCGGCCGACGGTATTCGATAATCTGCCCGAAGGCCTGCCGCGGCTGATCTCGATCGGGCGGCTCGACTTCAACACCGAGGGCCTGCTGCTGCTGACCAATGATGGCGGTCTGGCACGCGCGCTCGAACTGCCCGACACCGGCTGGCTGCGGCGCTACCGCGTCCGTGCCCATGGCGAAGTCACGCAGGCGCAGCTCGATGAACTCAAGAAGGGCGTCGAGGTCGACGGCGTCAAATACGGCTCGATCGATGCCACGCTGGAGCGCGACCAGGGCGCCAATGTCTGGCTGGTGTTTGCGATCCGCGAAGGCAAGAACCGCGAAGTGCGCAACGTGATGGCGCATCTCGGCCTCGAGGTGAACCGGCTGATCCGGGTCTCCTACGGCCCGTTCCAGCTCGGCGAACTCGCCGAAGGCGAGGTCGAAGAGGTCAAGACCCGCGTCCTGCGCGAGCAGCTCGGCGAGAAGATTGCGACGCTCGCAGGCGCCGACTTCAATCGACCGATGCCGGGCGACAAGGAGCCAACGCCTCCCAAGCCGGTGACCCAGCGAGGCGTGATCGCCGACCGCAAGGGCCGCCGCGTGCTGGTGCAGCGCACCGGCAGCGAGGAAGCCCGCGCGCGCAACGAGGAAGAGGCCAATGGCTACGGCCCGCCGCGCCGCCCTCAGCGCGGCTATCACGGCAAGCGCGATCTGAAGCCACGGGACGAGTAGTTGGCCTATGCGTGTCGTCGGCGGACGGTTGAAGGGTCGTAATCTGGCCTCGCCCTCATCGCGCGAGATCCGCCCCACGGCGGATCGGCTGCGCGAATCCGTGTTCAACATCCTCGTCCATGCCTATGACGACCCGATCGAAGGCGCGCGCGTGCTCGACCTGTTCGCGGGCACCGGCGCGCTCGGCATCGAGGCGACCTCGCGCGGTGCCGCGTTCACGCTGTTCGTCGACAATGGCGCGGAGGCACGGGCGCTGCTGCGCAACAATGTCGAGGCGCTCGGTCTTGGCGGCGTGACAAAAGTCTATCGCCGCGACGCCACCAATCTCGGCCCCGCGCATCCGATGGAGCCGTTCTCGCTGGTGTTCCTCGATCCGCCCTATGGCAAGGGACTCGCCGACAAAGCGCTGGCCTCGATGCGCGAAGGCGGCTGGCTGACGCCGGGCGCGCTGCTGATCGTCGAGGAGGCGAAGGTCGCGGCGTTCGCGGCACCCGAAGGGTTCGAAGAGCTCGAGCGGCGAGCCTATGATGACACGGAGTTCGTGTTCCTGAAGGCGAAGTAGGGCGGATTGAGCGAAGCGTAATCCGCCCTCAGGCTGGCAAAATCGGTGGATTACGCTTCGCTCAATCCACCCTACAAATCCATCACGCTATCTCCGCCCGAACAGCTTCTCGATATCCGACAGCTTCAATTCGACATAGGTCGGGCGGCCGTGGTTGCACTGGCCGGAGTTCGGCGTGTCTTCCATCTCGCGCAGCAGCGCGTTCATCTCTTCCGGCTTGAGGCGGCGGCCGGCGCGGACCGAGCCGTGGCAGGCCATGGTGGCGGCGACATGCATCAGCCGGCGTTCCAAAGGCAGCGCCTCATCCCATTCCGCCATGTGCTCGGCGAGATCACGGAGCAGCCCCGCGGCATTAGCCTTGCCAAGCAGCGACGGCGTTTCGCGCACCGCAACCGCGCCGGGGCCGAAGGAATCGATCGCCAGTCCGAACGTTGCCAGCTCCAGAGAACGATCGAGCAGCTTCTCGACCGTCGCTTCGTCGAGTTCGACGATCTCGGGGATCAGCAATATCTGCCGCTGCACGCCATTGCGCGCCAGCGAGGCCTTGAGCTTCTCATAGACGATGCGCTCATGGGCGGCGTGCTGGTCCACGACGATCAGTCCATCGCGGGTCTGCGACACGATATAGGTCTCGTGGATCTGCGTTCGTGCCGCACCCAGCGGGCGATCCAGCATGTCGGCAGCGGGCTGCGCTTCAAAACGCACATCGGCCGTCGGCGTGCCGACATCGAATGCGGCCTGTCCGGCTTCCGCGAACGACGGCGCCGCCGAACCGGTGAAGGAGGGCGTCGGCCCCGTCGGATAGGAGGGCGAACTCCGCCAGTCCCAATTGGTCGGGCGCGGGGCGAAGGATGGGCGGAACGAGGCGAGCGCAGCCCCATCGGTATTAGCCGCGGTGCGCCGGCCTTCGCGGGCGAGGCCGTCCTTCAGCGCATACACGATCAGCGCGCGGACCAGGCCGACGTTGCGGAACCGGACCTCGGTCTTGGCGGGATGCACGTTGGCATCGACTTCCTGCGGCTCCAGCGTCACGAACAGCGCCACGACCGGATGGCGGTCGCGCGGCAGATAATCGGAATAGGCCGCGCGCACCGCGCCGAGGATCAGCTTGTCGCGCACCGGGCGGCCGTTGACGAACAGATATTGCCCGAGCGCATTGGCGCGCGTCAGCGAGGGGGCGGCGGCAAAGCCTTCGACCACCACGCCCTCGCGCTCGCTGCGCACTTCGATCGCGCTGGAACGGAAATCCGCGCCGAGGATATCGCCGAGCCGCGTCAGCCGGCCGGCAGCGCCGGGCAGTGCTGCGGCCCAAGTCACCGGTGCGCGCTCCTCGCCGGCCAGCGTGAAGGCGATGTCGGGGCGCGCCATTGCCAGCCTTCGCACCACTTCGCGGATCGCTTCGGCTTCGGTGCGGTCGGTCTTGAGAAACTTCAACCGCGCCGGCGTCGCATAAAAGAGATCGCTGACCTCGACGCGGGTGCCCTGGCTCAGCGCCGCCGGCATGATCGGCGACTTCGCGCCGCCTTCGACCGACAGCGACCAGGCGTGCGGCTCGCCTGCATGCCGCGTGGTGATGCCTAATCTGGCCACCGCGCCGATCGAGGGCAGCGCCTCGCCGCGGAATCCCAGCGTGCGAATGCGCAGCAGGTCCTCGTCGTCGAGCTTGGAGGTGGCGTGGCGATCGACCGCCAGCGCCAGGTCGGCATGGGTCATGCCGCTGCCGTCGTCGGTGATGCCGATCCGCCGCCGGCCGCCGCCATCGGTGAAGATATCGACCCTGGAGGCGCCGGCGTCGATGGCGTTCTCGACCAGTTCCTTGACCACGCTGGCAGGCCGTTCCACCACCTCGCCGGCGGCGATGCGGTTGGCGACCTGTTCTGGGAGCTGGCGGACGGGCATGTCGTATGGGTAGCCGATTCAGGGGCGAGGCGGGACCCCATCGGCGCGGATGTTCCCGGAATTCTTGAGCGAAATATAGTTCGGGGCTCGCGAACCGAAAGCCCGGCGGGGCGGCTCTATGACACGAGAACGCATGAGTTCTCTCGTGAAATCAAAGGAGCTAGAATGTTCTATCGTAAGAATCTGCCGGGCTGGGAGCGGGCGATGCGGACCGTCGGGGGCATCATGATGATCGCGTATGGGCTGATGGCGATGTTAGGCACGACATCAGGCTATTTGATCGCCGGCGCCGGAGCCGTCGCGATCGCGACCGGATTCTTCGGATTCTGCCCGATGTGCGCCATGGTCGGCCGCCGGCTGCCCTCGCCATGAATGCGCTTGTCCGAACCAGCCGCTGCGATCCCGGGCTGATCGAGGCGGCGCGGGACGGGGACGCCGATGCGCTGGTGTCGCTGATATCAGCGGCCCAGCCTGACGTCCGTCGCTACGCGGCGCGCAATTGCCGCGCAGCCGACATCGACGATGCGGTTCAGGAAACGCTGCTGCTGCTCTACCGGCGCGTCGGAACGCTGCGGGCGGTGACGTCGTTTTCGGCGTGGCTGTTCGCGGTCGCGCGGCGCGCTTGTCTGCGACTCTTGCGCCGGTCGATCGGAATGGCCGACGCGTCGGCGGCAGACACCGAGGCGCGTCTGGCGCATTGGCGTCCTGAAGACCTTCGCATCGATCTTTCGCGTGCCATCCAGTCGCTGCCCGAGCATTATCGCGAAGTGATCCTGCTGCGCGACATCGAGGAATTGTCGATCGACGAGATCGCCGGCGCGCTCGGCCTCTCTCGCGAAAGCGTCAAGGCCCGCATTCACCGCGCGCGGATCATGATCCGGGAATATTTGATTCGCGACTGACGGTTCCACGTGCCGCATATTGGGTCGACCCGTGGCCAAGTTTTCGCGAAATTGCCCCGAAATCCCTAAACGAAGACCACACGGCGCGGATTGTCTGGTGCGTGCGCCGTTCGCCACAAATTGCTCTGTGCGATGGGCAGGTCCGGACGGATGGCGCATGGAACAACGAACCGCTCATCGCGAATCAAACCCAGGAGAACTGAATGAAGTTAGTGAAAACCTCGGCGATCGCGCTTGCCATCTCGGCCATGGTGGCCGGTCCCGTGCTGGCGCAGGGTACCTCGTCCGACAGCAAGATCCGCGGCGGCGTGCAGGGCAAGAGCCAGATGCAGGGCGGGGCAGCGGCCACCGACGACGAGGAACTCAGTGCGCAGCCAGGTGCCGCCGGACAAAAGGCCGCGAAGACCGGTGCGAAGGGCACGGTCGGCGCCGGCAGTGGTGCGGCCAAGGGCACTGGCGGTGCTGCCGGTGACACCGCGACCGGCGGCAAGCGCTACTAGTACCGCGCGCCCTTCAGCAGGTTCCAGTTACAACTCGGAAACTCCGGTCGCATGGCGGCCGGAGTTTTTTTCTGACTCAATTAAGCGGAAGCTCTGGCGCAGCAGACCAATGCTCGCCGCCATATCGGTCAGTCGTCGAAGCGCACCGCGCCGCGCTTCGACTTGACGTCGCTGCGGCTCTTCTTGCCTTCCAGCCGCCGTTGCTTCGAGCCGAAAGTCGGCTTGGTGGCGCGCCGCGGCACCGGCCTCACCATGGCTTCGCGCAGCAGTTCGAGCAGGCGGTCGATGGCGTCGGCGCGGTTGCGCTCCTGGGTGCGGAAGCGCTGGGCGTGGATCACGATCACGCCTTCCTTGGTCATGCGCTGGCCGGCGAGCCGGTTGAGCCGCAGAGCGGCGTCTTCCGGCAGCGTTATCTTGCGCGTGTCGAAACGCAATTGCGCGGCGGTCGAGAGCTTGTTGACGTTCTGCCCGCCCGGACCGGAGGCGCGGACAAAGCCGATCTCGATGTCGTTCTCTTCAATTGAAAGGTCGCGGGAGACCCGCAGCATGGCGTTCACCGGGCGTGGAAAGAATCGGTGCGCGCAAGATAGCGTTTTTGGACAGAAGTTGCTCTGTCAGTTCGCCTTCGGCGGCGGCGCGGCAACAGCCGGCTGGGCGGCGGCTTGCGGGGCGCGGCCGACGATGACGGTGAGCAGACCGTTGGCCCACAGCAGCTGGGCGGCCTTTTTGGCATCATCGAGCGTCACGGCATCGACGAGGGCGTTGCGCCGTTCGATGTAATCGATCGGAAGCCTGTCGAGCTGGTATTGCAGCAGTGCCGCGGCGAGCTTCGAGGAGGTGTCGAGCGCCAGCATCTGCGAGCCCTTCAGATAGGACTTGGCCTCATCCAGTTCCTTCTGGGTCGGGCCGTCCTCGGCGATACGGCGGATCTCCTTTTCAATGGCATCGACGGTTTCACCGGCGCGGTCGGCGCGGGTGCCGGTATTGCCTACGAACAAGGCGGAGCGTTCCATCCAGAGCAGGGATTCAGAAATCGAATAAGCCAGCCCGCGTTTCTCGCGGACTTCCCTGTAGAGCCGCGACGATGATCCGCTACCGAGGATATGGTTCACGACATAGCCGGCCATGAAATTCGGATCATGGCGGCGGATGCCGGGGCCGCCGAACATGACCACGGTCTGCGGCACGTCGAGCGGAACGAAGGCGCGCTGCGGCGGCTGGGCGGCCTGGATTTCGGCGACCGGCGTCAGGCTGGCTTTGGCCGGCAATCCGCCGAACGTCTTGTCGAGGAGTTTGCCGAGCGTGTCGGCGTCGACATCGCCCACCACGGATATCCGCAATGTGTCTTTGGCGATGATGCGGCCGGCATAGGCCTTCATGTCCGACACGTCGATCTTGGGCACGCCGTCCAGCGTGCCGTTGGACGGACGGCCATAGGGATGATTGCCGAACGCGACTTCCAGGAATTTGCGGCTCGCCAGCGAGGAGGGGTTGGTGGTCTCACGCCGCAGACCGGAGATCACCTGCGCGCGGATGCGCTCGACGTCGGCGGCGTCGAAACGTGCCGAGGTCAATGCCAGCTGCAGCAGGTTGAAGGCTTCGTCCTTGTTGTCCTTGAGCATGCGCAAGCTGCCGCGGAAGTAATCCCGCGTCGACGAGAAGCTCAGTTCGATGGCGCGGCGGTCAAGCCGCTCGTGAAAGGTCTTGGAGTCGAGATCGGCGGCACCTTCGTCGAGCAGACCGGCGACCAGATTGCCGGTGCCGGGCTTGTCGGCCGGGTCCTGGCTCGAGCCGCCGCGGAAGGCATATTCCATCGCGATCAGGGGCACGGTGGCGTCCTGCACGAACCAGGCTTCAATGCCGCCGGGTGACACCAGGTGCTGGATTTTTGCGGCGGCGTGCGATGGTGCCGAACTCAGCAACAGCAGTGCCGCGAGGGCGACAATGGTTGATGTGAAGCGCTGCGCGCCAATCGAAAAATGGATCACGAGCGCTTCTCCTCGCGTTTCGGTGCGGGGTCCTTGATCAGATAGCCCGTCACCGAACGCTTCTTGTCGAGCCATTTATGAGCGGCGTCACGGACCTGTTCGGCGGTGACGGCGCGGATGCGATCAGGCCAGCTGCGGATGTCCTCGATGCTCAGGCCCGTGGTGAGCGCGCCGCCATACCAGCGCGCCAGCGTCGCCTGGTTGTCCTGCGCGTAGATCGCCTCCGCGATCAGCTGGGTCTTGACCCGTTCGATATCCTCGGCGCGGGCGGGATTTTGGATGACGTCCGTTATCACGTCGTCGATCGCTTGCTCGATTGCCGAGAACTCCACGCCGGGTTTCGGCGAGACCGAGATCGAGAATTGCGACGGATCGAGCGAGGTGCCCTGATAGCCGGCACCGGCGTTGATCGCGAGCGGGCGGTCGATCACCAGCGCGCGGTAGAGATAGGAGTTGGAGCCGCCGCCCATCAGTTGCGCAAGCACGTCGAGCGCCGGGCTTTCGCCGGCAGCCGCGGTTGTGGAGGAGGGAACGAGGTAATAGCGCCGCAGGCCGGACTGTTCGACGCGCGGATCGGACAGCGTCACGGTGCGCGGAGCTGCAGGCACCGGCTCTTGCGGACGAATCCGCTGCGCGGGAATCGCCGGCTGCGCGGGGATCGCGCCATAGGCGCGCTCCACCATTGGGCGAATCTCCTTGGCATCGACATCGCCGGCAATCACCAGGGTGGCGTTGTTCGGCGCGTAGAAGCGCTTGTAGAACGCCAGCGCGTCCTCGCGGTCGAGCTTCTCGATCTCCTGTCGCCAGCCGATCACGGGGCGGCCATAGGGATGGTTGAGATACAGCGCGGCCATCATCTGTTCGTTCAGCCGCGCGTCCGGGTTGTTGGCGACCCGCATGTTGTATTCCTCCAGCACGACGTCGCGCTCGGGCAGAACATTTTCGTCCTTCAGAATGAGGCCGGTCATGCGGTCGGCCTCGAATTCCATCATCCGCCCCAGCTGGTCTCGCGGCACGCGCTGGAAATAGCCGGTATAGTCGACCGAGGTGAAGGCGTTTTCGTTGCCGCCGATCCGGCGCACGGTTTCGGAGAATTCACCGGCGGGATGCTTGGCGGTGCCCTTGAACATCAAATGCTCGAGGAAATGCGCCAGTCCCGATTTGCCCGGCGTCTCGTCGGCGGAGCCGACCTTGTACCAGATCATCTGCGTCACGACGGGGGTGCGGTGATCGGGGATCACCACCACCTGCAGGCCGTTGCCGAGCGTGAAGCTGGCGGGCCGCTCCGATGTCACCGTGGTCTGGGCCGGCGCGCCGCTGCTGGAAAAAGCGATTGTCGAAATAAAAGCGGCAACGAGTGAAACGGCAAAGCGATGTGGGGACATCATGACCTATCTGGAAGCCCGAACCCAAGCGTTCGGGACAAAGCCCGCGGCATCGTATACCGCGCGTATCACGCCTGATGTCACGATGCAGAGAGCAAAACGCCTGGCGGTTCCAACAGCGGTCCTCGCAGGCGACGGCGCGGAGCCGAAATTGGCGTCAGCGTTCCTTGCCCGTCATGACGTCGTAGTTCTTGTTCAGCGATTCCTTGGGCCCGGTGCCGTAGGCAAAGTTCGGCGAGGGCGTCTGGTACCCAGCCGGAGGCTCGACCAGCGACTGTCGCGGCGGTTCGCCCTTGAACTCCGCCGACTCGGTCTTGTTGCCTTTGAACATACCGAACAAACCGCCTTCATAGCCGAGCTGCGATGGGCTCAGCTGCGGGGCGTTGTTGGTGGTGCCCGGCTGGACCGGATCGTTATTGGTGCGGACGGGCGCGGCGGTCCTGCCGACGTTGAGTTCGGCCGGCGACAGGGCTCGAGCCGACTGGGAGTTGTCCTTGTTTTCTTTCTTGCGGGCCGCGATCGCAGCCTTGCGGCGTGCCTCGTCCGGATCCTTTGGCCAGTTCGGCGCATTCGCTGCGGCCGAAGAGGCCGGCTGCGGCAGATCGAGTTTCGGGGGCACCACCAGCGGGGAACGCTCGCGGTATTCGATGCCCTTGCTTTCCATGTTCTTGCCGCCGAGGCCGCTCATGATGTTGCCGATGATCTTTTCCTCGAAGGTCCTGTCGTCATCCTCGTCGTCATCGGCGGCGCGCACCGGACCGGCGGCCATCACGAGGCCAACGCCAAGGGCAACGGCGGCGAACCGCATCGCCCGTGTCAGCGAGGTTGTCTGCACCATCCAGAAGCCGGTTTCGGTCTCGCGCATCGCGCTCGTTCCCATTCAATTTTCCGCAAAACTTTCCGGGGTGGCCTTGAGGCACAAACCCGTGTTTGCAAGGCAGTTAACGCCCAAATAGGGACGGCTGCCGCCAACGGCCCGTATCGACCGGGATCAGGGCGCTTTTGCGGCGGGTACCCCTAGGAAGGAATCATACAATAGGGCCGCTACCCCGGCAACAATGGCCACATCGGCCACGTTAAACACGTACCAATTGTAGGTATTTCCGCCGATCTCGACGTGGAACAGGGCAAAATCGACCACCGCGCCATAGGCGACCCGGTCGATGGCGTTGCCAATTGCCCCGCCGATGATCAGGCCGAGCGCCACGGTGGCCAGCCAGTTGCGCGAGTGGGCCATCCAGACCGCCAGAACGACCACGGCCACCGCCTTGATCGCGGTCAGGATGGCCTGGGCCAGAAAACCGTCGTTCTGGAACCAGCCGAAGCTGATCCCGACATTCCAGGCCAGCACCAGATCGAAAAACGGCGTCACCTTGACCGCGCCCCGCCGGCCGATATCGAACACGAACAGCAGCCAGAGTTTCGAGGCCTGGTCGAGCACCAGGGCTGCGACGGCGGCGATGATGCCGGGGCGGAGGTGAGGGCTCATGGCGACGTGCCCGACACAAACTCCGGTGTCGTCCCGGCGAAGGCCGGGACCGCCAGCGTGAGAGCGATAGCGCTCATCGCGTCGCCGTGTCGGATTTTGTTTGAAAGACTCTGGGTCATCTTCCTTTGTCTACTACGGACGCCCGTGGTTATGGGTCCCCGGCCCCCGCGCGCAATTGCGCACTAGGCCGGGACGACGATAGAATTTTAGACACTCACTCCGAGCGCTTTCCACTCCCGTAGCGCCTGCGCGTCGCGCGGCGAGACATCAGGGTATTCGGCGTCATCGCCCACGGTCGGCAGGATCTTCCACGACCGCGCGCATTTGATGCCCTGGGCCTTTTCGACCACGACCGCGACGCCGGGAACGTCGGCGAGGGTGAAGGCCGCGGCCGGCGCGTCGTCATTGGTCACCATCGCGTTCGAGGTGATGCACACTTCGGCCAGATCGACGTCGAACAGCGTGTTGAAGATCGCCTTGTCCGACACATAGACCAGAGGCGACGCTTCCAGCGACGAGCCGATGTTCTTGGCGGCGCGTTCGAGTTCGAGCGCGCCGGTGACGACGCGCCTGACGTCGCGGATGGTTTCCCATTTCGCAGCCAGCGCATCGTCCTGGAATGAACCTAGATCGGTCGGGAACAGTGTCAGGTGCACCGACGGCGCGGCGCCCGGCCGGTACATCCGCCAGGCTTCGTCGGTGGTGAAGCTGAGCACCGGCGCCAGCCATTTCAGGATCGCGTCGCAGATGATGTCGATCGCGGTCAGCGCCGCCTTGCGCACCGGCGAGGACGGCGCATCGCAATACAGCGCGTCTTTCCGGATGTCGAAATAGAACGCCGACAATTCGGTGTTCATGAACGCCGACAGGCTGGCGACAACCGTCTTGTAATCGAACTCGGCATAGGCCTGCCGCACGATCGCGGCTTGTCCCGCCAGTTGATGCAGCATCAGCCGCTCGAGTTCCGGCATCTCCTCATGCGCGACCGCGTCACTGGGCTTGAAGTGGTGCAGCGTGCCGAGCATCCAGCGGATCGAGTTGCGCAGCTTCTTGTAGGTCTCGATGGTATTTTTCAGGATTTCCGGCCCGATGCGCTGGTCGTCGGCATAGTCGGTCGAACTGACCCAGAGCCGCAGGATATCGGCGCCGGAATCCTTCATCACCTTCTGCGGCTCGACGGTGTTGCCGAGCGATTTCGACATCTTGCGGCCGTTCTCGTCCAGCGTGAAGCCGTGCGTCAGCACCACGTCGTAAGGCGCGCGGCCGCGGGTGCCGCAGCTTTCCAGCAGCGAGGAATGAAACCAGCCGCGATGCTGGTCTGAGCCTTCCAGATACATCACGGTATCCTCGCCGCCATCGACCTTGCGGACGATGTTGCCGAGCGTGGGAAAATTCTGGCGGTCTTCCAGCACGAAGGCATGCGTCGAGCCGGAATCGAACCAGACGTCGCAGATGTCGTCGACCTTCTTCCAGTCTTCGCTCGCACGGGACCCAAGAAAGCGTTCGCGGGCGCCTTCCATGTACCAGGCGTCGGCGCCTTCCTCCATGAAAGCCTCGGCGATGCGCTGGTTGACGATTTCATCCTGCAGGATTTCGGCGGAGCCGTCGCCCTTTTCGCGGACGAACACCGCGATCGGAACGCCCCAGGCGCGCTGGCGCGAGATCACCCAGTCGGGGCGGCCGGCGATCATGCCGTTGATGCGGTTTTGCCCGGCCGGCGGCACCCATTGCGTCACCGAGATCGCATGCAGCGCGCGGGCGCGCAGCGTGTCGCCGGGCTTGGCCTTGCCGTTGTCGGCGATGTCCTTGTCCATCGCGATGAACCATTGCGGCGTATTGCGGAAGATCACCGGCTTCTTCGAGCGCCAGGAATGCGGATACTGATGCTTGAGGCGGCCGCGCGCCAAGAGCTTGCCGCCTTCGACCAGAACCTTGATCACGGCCTCGTTGGCGTCGCCCTTTTCGCCCTTGTCGTTGATCACGCGCTTGCCGACAAAGCCCGGGGCGTGGTCGGTGAAGGCGCCGTTCTCGTCGACGGTATAGGGGATCGCGGTATTGATGCCGCGGCTGTCGAGTTCGCGCGCATTCGCCATCCAGGCATCGAAGTCTTCGCGGCCGTGGCCGGGCGCGGTATGCACGAAGCCGGTGCCGGCATCGTCGGTGACGTGGTCGCCGGGCAGCAGCGGTACGGTGAACTCGTATCCGCCGCTAAAGCCTTTCAGCGGATGGGCGCATTCCACCGCGTCGAGCGTGTCGGCCGGCAGCTCGCGAACCTTCTTGTAGGCGGTGACGCGCGCCTGCTTGAACACGCTCTCGGCCAGCGCGTCGGCGAGGATCAGGAGGTCGCCGTTCTTGGCCCAATTGTCCGCCGGCGCATCGGTGACCTCAAACAGACCGTAGGCGATCTTGGGCGAGAAGCTGATGGCGCGGTTGCCGGGCAGCGTCCATGGCGTCGTGGTCCAGATCACGACGGATGCATTGGCCAGCGCCCCATGCGCCGGCGAGGTCACCGGAAATTTCACCCACACCGTGTCCGAGGTGTAGTCCTCATATTCGACCTCGGCCTCGGCGAGCGCGGTCTTTTCCACCACGCTCCACATCACGGGCTTGGAGCCGCGATACAGCGTGCCGTTGGCGGCGAACTTCATCAGTTCGCGCGCGATCTGGGCTTCGGCGGGATAGCTCATGGTGGCGTAGGGATGGTCCCAGTCGCCGATGATGCCGAGCCGCTTGAATTCCTCGCGCTGCACGTTGAGCCAATGCGTGGCATAGGCGCGGCATTCCTTGCGGAACGCCACCATCGCCGTGGAGTCGCGGAAGTCGGGCTTCGGCTTGCCCTTGGAGCGGTAGTTCTCTTCCTCGATCTTCCATTCGATCGGCAGGCCGTGACAGTCCCAGCCCGGCACATAGTTGGAGTCGAAGCCGAGCATCTGCTGGCTCTTGGTCACGACGTCCTTGAGGATCTTGTTCAGCGCGTGGCCGATATGGATGTTGCCGTTGGCGTAGGGCGGGCCGTCATGCAGCACGAATTTCGGTCGCCCGTCGGCCGCCTCGCGCAGCTTCTCGTAGAGACCGATCTTGTTCCAGTGGTTGAGGATTTCAGGCTCGAGCTTGGGCAGGCCGGCGCGCATCGGGAATTCCGTCAGCGGCAGGAACAGGGTCTTGGAATAGTCTGGTCCTTCGGACTTTTCGGACTTTTGCGGTTTTTCGGACATGAATGCTCTGGTTTGGCTCAAAGGGCGCGAGATACGCTGGTCATTCGCGGGGTAAACGGGGAAATCCCGGTCTTGCGCCGAGCCAAAGCTCAGGCGGAAGCCGGGCCGCTAATGGGGATGGTGCGCCGCGCAAACATGGGCTTTCCATAGCAGCCGGAAGCGGAAATCGCAAAGGCCCGCCGGGCCCCCGCATCTCAGGACGACCGTTTCGGCCTTGCCGGGTTTCCCGTGACGGTCACCTCAGCGCCGACGTCGCGCGTGACCACGCTGCCGGCGCCGATCACCGCACCGTCGCCGATGGTGACGCCCGGCAGGATGATGGCACCGCCGCCAATCCAGACGTCGCTGCCGATCCGGACCGGGCGCCCGAATTCGAGGCCTTCGCGCCGTGTCCTGGCGTCGCGGGGATGGTCGGCCGCGTAAATCTGCACCGTGGGTCCGATCTGGGTGCGGTCGCCGATCGAGACCTCGACGACATCGAGGATGACGCAGTTGAAGTTCATGAACACGCCGTCGCCGAGGCGGATGTTGTAGCCGTAGTCGCAAAAGAACGGCGGCCGGATCACGGCGTCCTTGCCGACATGGCCCAGGCGTTCGCAGAGCAACGCGTGCCGTTCCGAGACCGGCTGCGCCAGCGCTGCATTGTAGCGCGCCAGCCAGGCCTTGTTGACGGCCTGTTCGGCGCCGAGTTCGGCGTCGGGGCGATACAGTTCGCCGGCGAGCATCTTTTGCTTTTCGCTTCTGCTCAATCGATCACTCCAAGCTTCGGAAACGCATCGGGCGCGGCTGCGAGCGCTGCCCGGGCCCGGACGCTGTCGTCGTCCATCTGGCGGATCAACGCCTCGATGCCGTCGAATTTAAGTTCATCGCGGATGAAGGCGATGAAGGCGACGTCGAGCACCGAGCCATAGAGATCGCCCTTGAAGTCGAACAGGAACACTTCCAGCAGCGGCGCGCCATTGTCGAAGGTCGGACGGCGGCCATAGCTCGCCACGCCGTTGAGCCGCTCGGCTCCGCGGCCGACCCGCACCGCATAGATGCCGTGCTTGAGCGCGCAGTTCTTGTCGAGCCGGATGTTGGCGGTGGGATAGCCGAGGTCGCGGCCGCGCTTCTCGCCATGGATCACCTCGCCGGTCGCAAACCACGGTCCGCCCAGCATCGCGGTGGCGTCGTCGATCTGGCCCTCCGCCAGCGCCATGCGGATGGCGCTGGAGGACACCGGCCGCTCGGCGATGTCGACATGGGCCTGGACGTCGACCTCGATCCCGAGCCGCGGCGCCTCGCTGACCAGGAGGCTCGGCGAGCCGACCCGGCCTTTGCCGAAATGGAAGTCGTAGCCGACCGCGATGCCGCTGATGCCGAGCCGGCCGATCAGGTCATGGTGAATGAAATCTTGCGCCGACGTTCCGGCGCGGCCCTTGTCGAAGGTCATCACCACGGCGCCGGCGAGCCCGGTGGCGGCCAGGAGCCGCAGCTTGTTGGTCTCGTCCGTGAGACGGAATTGCGGGCTGTTCGGGCTGAAAAAGCTGCGCGGATGCGGCTCGAAGGTCACCGCAAAAGCGGGTTTTCCGTGGGCGTGCCCCATGGTCAGCGCGGCTGATATCACGGCCCGGTGACCGAGATGGACGCCGTCGAAATTACCCATGGCGACCACCGCCCCTTTGGGGATGTCGGCGGCGGGGGTGGTGTCTCGAATAACGGTAAAACCAGTTGTCATGTGACGGATTCTTGCAGGATTCTTGCGGATTCAAAAAGACCTTGGGTCGCGATGCGCGCGGCCGGACCGTGACGTGGGCGCGCGGGCGAAGTCAAGCCGGACGGCTTTGGTTCAAAACCGAGGCAATCCACCCGCGCCCGATTAACGCGCTGTTTAACGCCTTGATGCTAGGGGTGGGGCGAGGACTGCGGGTCGCGCAGGCCTGCCGATATTTAGTGGCGTAAGCGTTAGTGGGGGAAGAGATGGCGGTTGATTTGTCGATGTCGGTTCTGGTGGTCGATGACTACAACACCATGATCCGGATCATCCGAAATCTTTTGAAGCAGCTTGGCTTTGAGAATATCGACGATGCCAGCGACGGTTCGGAAGCGCTGAACAAGATGCGCGGCAAGAAATACGGGCTCGTGATTTCCGACTGGAACATGGAGCCGATGACCGGCTACGACCTGCTCAAGGAAGTCCGTGCCGATCCCAATTTGGCCACCACGCCCTTCATCATGATCACGGCGGAATCCAAAACCGAGAACGTGATCGCGGCCAAGAAGGCCGGCGTGAACAATTACATCGTCAAGCCGTTCAACGCGGCGACGCTGAAGACCAAGATCGAGGCGGTCTTCCCGGACATGGCGACGGCGTAAAGTTGCTCTAGCTTCTTTCTTAACCTCGCCCCGCTTGCGGAGAGAGGTCGGCGCGTAGCGCCGGGTGAGGGGGTACCGCTCTCACCACATCTTCAGAATTCGCCGAGAGAGCCCCTCACCCCAACCCTCTCCCCGCAAGAGCGGGGCGAGGGAGCAGAGGCGCGTGCCGCCACTACCACTTCAGTTCCCGCATCAGCGCCTTTGGCGGATGGCCGAACAATTCCCTGACCGAGGCCGGGTCGAGCTGGTCGATGCCTTCGAATTCCTCGGAATGGATGCCGCGGGTCACGAACAGGCAGTCGATGCCGAAACCCAATGCCCCGGTGAGGTCGGTGCGGACGGAATCGCCGATCGCCAGCACCCGGTCGAGCGGGGCGGCATGGCCGCGGTGCTCGGCGGCGAGCGCCATCGCGCGTTCATAGATCGGCCGGTGCGGCTTGCCGTAGAAGATCACCTCGCCGCCGAGTTCGCGATAGAGCTCGGCGATCGCGCCCGCGCAATAGACCAGCCGGTCGCCGCGTTCGACGACGATGTCAGGGTTGGCGCAGATCAGCGGCAGCTTGCGCTCGCGCGCCTGCAGCATCATCGCGCGATAATCTTCAGCCGATTCGGTTTCGTCGTCGAACGGTCCGGTGCAGACGATGTAATCAGCCTGTTCGAGCGGAGCCATCACCGGATCAAGGCCGCGGTAGATCGAATTGTCGCGCTCCGGACCGAGCCAGAAAACTTTCTGCCCCGGATGGTCGGCGACAAAGTGCCGGGTCAGATCGCCGGAAGAGACGATCGCGTCATAGATCTCGTCGGCAACGCCGAGCTTGCGCAACTGCCGCTGCACCGAATCAGCGGGCCGCGGCGCGTTGGTGATGAGGATGACGGTGCCGCCGCGCTGGCGAAAGGTATGCAGCGCCGCGCAAGCCTCGGGAAATGCCTCGAGCCCGTTGTGCACCACGCCCCAGATATCGGACAGGATGACTTCCACGCCATCGACGAGGTCGCTCAGTTTTTCGACGAACCGGAGTGCGGTCATGACATCGGGCGCCGGTTAGCCCGGTCCGGCGGCGCGGCGGGCCAGCGCGGCATTGCCGGTCGCCCGCGTCGAAGGTTCGATCGCCGGGCTGGCGACGGGAGCAGGGGGGCTTGCAGGCGGGCTTGGGCCATTGGAACCATTGGTGCTGTTCGAAGACGTCCCGCCGGTAGCAGATGCCCCCTCGGGCCGCAACGGCCGGGGCGGCGCGAACAGGAAGCCCTGGCCGAACCGCACGTCGAAATCCAAGAGATCGACCACCGCGCGCTCGCCCTCGATCTTTTCGGCAATCAGGTCGATGCCGAAGCGGCCGAGCAGATCCGACAGGTCAGAGGGGTGAATGTCCGACGTCGAGCTCTGCCTGGGATCGAGCAGCAGCGCCGCTGGAACCTTGATGAAGCGGACGCCGCGGTCGGCGAGTTCCCGCGGCTCGACCCGGAGGTCGCTGACATGGTCGATCGAGAAACGGTAGCCGCGCTGCGACAGCGCCGCGAGATGCTCGCTCTCGGTCGGGCCGAGGTTGCGGAACGTGGCCTGCTTGAACTCGAGCACGAAGGACGGCGCCAGCGCGCGATTGGCTTCGAGGAAGTCGAGGCATTGCGCGAAGGTGGTGGGACTGGCCAGCGTCGCCGCGGAGACGTTGCAGAACACGCCGACATCCTTGTTGCGCACCATCAGGCGGCGCAGCACCTGCACACAGCGCAGCATCACCATGTGGTCGATGCGCCCCATCAGGCCGCCGGCTTCGGCGGTGGCGATGAAATCGTCGGCGGCAAGAATCTGGTCGTTGTCGTCGCGCAGCCGCGTCACCGCCTCGTAGAAGCGCACCTTGCGCTGCGGCAGCGTCACCATCGGCTGCAGATAGATGTCGAGCCGGTTCTCCTCGATGGCGTTCTTCACCGCGGCGAGAAGCTGCGGCTGGCTGCGCGCGGCGGCTTCGGCCGGCGCGACGGGTGCCGGCCTGGCGATGACGGGCGGCGCTGCGGATTCGATGGACAATGGTGGTGAGATTTGCGGCCCGGCGACAGGCGCAGCCACGATCGGTGCCGGTGCCGGTGCCGGTGGCGCGGCAGCGGCGCCCGAGGCAATCAAATCCTCATGGCTGGCGACGGAGACCGCGAGCTGCTTGACCAGCACGCCGAGTTCATTGATCTCGCCGACCACGGCCTGGATGCGGTCGCTGCTGGCGGAATTCGCCGACACCACGCGGCCCTCGACGGCCGCGAGCCGGCGGCCGAATTCGGCGACCTGGCGGGCGAGGTCGGCGGTGCCGCGGGACAGGTCCGCGATCTGGCTGCCGACATCGGAGCGATCGCGCAGCCGCATCGAAACTGCGTTGTAGAGGATCAGGAAGGTCAGCGCCGTCAGCGCCACGATCGCGGATTCGGTTCCGCTGATGCCGGCGACCGCATGCAGGACCAGGCCAAGCGAGGCTGCGACCAGCACCATGCAGATGGCGATGAAAATCGTCGAAATGCGAATCATGTCGCGCGCTACGCCTTCAGGTCCGAACTACCCCCGCCCGGGAAAACGCTGGTGTCGTCAGGCATCGTCCGGTTTGCGCTCCCCCAAGCGCAACGACCTTAGCATCAATGTTGATTCGCGGGTCTAGTGTTCTTTCAGGAGGCTGGAACCGCCGGTCCCAGCGTATCGGCCATGGTGGCGCCGCGGCTACCCATCGGCTTTGGGTGGCCGACGGTGGTATCGACCGCGGTCTGGTGCTCGATTTCCGAATTCAGTTCCGCTCCGAACAGCACGATAATGGCCGACATCCACATCCACATCATCAGGCCGATGGCGGCGCCGAGCGAACCGTAGGTCGCATTGTAATTGCCGAAGTTCGACAGATACCAGGACAGCGCCGCGGAGCCGGCGATCCACAGCAGGGCGGCGAGCAGCGTGCCGACACTGAGCCATTTCCACTGCGCCGGGCGCCGGCTCGGTCCGAACCGGTAGAGAACGCCGAGCGCCGCCAGCAGCACCGCGAACAAGAACGGCCAACGCGCCAGGCTCACGATGAACAGGATGTCCGGAGGCAGGCCCAGATGATTGAGCGCCAAAGGAAACGCCACCACGGCCCCGACCATCAACAACAGCGCCGCGATCCCGCCGATCGTGAACGCCAGCGAAATCAGATTCAACCTGATGAAGCTGCGCTTCTCCCGTTCTCCATCGACCGCGTTGAGGGCGTCGATCACGGCTTTGACCCCCGCGTTGGCACTCCAGATTGCAAGGGCGAGGCCGAACAGGAAGGCTCCGCCGAGCGCAGTGCTGCCCTTGTCGAGCACACGCGCAATCTGGTCCTGCACGATCTGGAACGAGCCTTCCGGCAGCATCAGCGCCAGCGTCTGCAGGTTGGCGCCGATGGTCGAGGGATCGGCGAACAGGCCATAGGAAGAAACCAGCGCCGTCACGGCTGGGAACACCGCGAGCAGGCCGAAGAAGACCACGCCTGCGGCCGTGGCGAGCAGGCGGTCGTCATTGGCCTGCTGATAGGTGCGCCACAGAATGTCTTTCCAGCCCGCCCAGGGAATGCTGAACGGGCTGCGCGCGCGCCGCCCGCGGCCGCGTTGGGAAAGCTCGGAGGTAAAGTCGTTGCCTTTGGTGACCGCCGGATCGGTCGCGGGATTGGCGTGTTCAGGCGCGGACGTCTGGAAATAGCGCTGCGCGGTCAGGATCACGAGGGTGGTGGCCGCAATCAGGATCAGATTGTCCGTATGGTCGGAGCGGGCGCGGGACATCAGATCCCCGCGTGTCGTGCCTGTTGCCGCCGGCGCACCGCCGCGTAGCCCAACAAGCTTGCCATCAGGATCAAGCCGATATTCGCGTTTCTATTGCCGTGCCCCGGCCGGCTTCGCCGCCTCCGATGTCCAACCGGCGCCGCAGGGGCTTGCAGGATCGCCGCGGCGGTATCCCGGACGGCCTCGATCTGATCGGGTTTCACGGGGCTGGCCTTGATCGCCACCTGCAAGCGGCTGGCGAGCGACGGGAACTGCGGCGGAGGGCGCTTGAGCTTGATGACGGCTACCGCGGCGCAGATGCCGGCGATGACCGCGAGCAGGCCGCCGACGGCGCCGAACGCCCAAAACTGTCCGTAGTTGATTTCAACCCAGCGAAACAGCGCTGCTGCGCCGACGAGGAGCGCCGCGATCAGAAAAATACCGGCGGCCGCGAAGAGACCGGCGGCGATCGCGTAGGAGGTAACCGTGCCGGTGGCCTGGTTGGTCCGGTCGCGCAGATAGGATTGCGTCGCGCGCTTGACCTGGTTGAGCTTCAGCGCAATGCCAGCGCGCAACAAGCCGCTCGAAGGCCCGGGCATGTCAGCTTTCCTCCGTCGGCAGAGGCATGATTGTCTCCGCCGGGAGTGAACGCGAGTTGGTTTCGAATGTTCCGACAGCGCGCGTGTCCCGGCCTTGAGCCGGGACCCGTGTTGCAGATTAGATGTGGAGAGATGGGTCCCGGCTCAAGGCCGGGACACGAGAGTAGGCCCCTTACGCCGTCGCGCGGATCACCTTGGCGACCTTGTCGATGACTTCGCCGATCTGGTCCTCGCTGATGATCAAGGGCGGGGTCAGCACCAAAGTATCGCCGGCGACCCGTATCATCAAATCGTTGTCGTGGAAGGCGCTGTTGAGCCCGTCAAAGCCGCGCTTGCCGGGCAGATCCGGACGCGGCGCGAGGTCGATGCCGGCAGTGAGGCCGACGGTGCGGATATCCACCACGCCGGGTTCCTTCCGCAGCGACATGACCGCTTCGGCGAACTTCGGTTCGAGCTTGCCCGCCCGCTCGAACAGTTTTTCGTCGCGGTAGATGTCGAGCGTGGCAAGCGCCGTGGCGCAAGCCAGCGGATGGGCCGAATAGGTGTAGCCATGGGTCAGTTCCACGGCATGTTCCGGGCCGCTCATGAAGGCGTCGTGGATGGTGTCGCGCACCAGCACGCCACCCATCGGCGCCGCACCATTGGTGACGCCCTTGGCGAAGGTCAGCATGTCAGGCACCACGCCATAGCGTTCGGCGGCAAAGGCAAAGCCGAGCCGGCCAAAGCCGGTGATGACCTCGTCGAAGATCAGGAGGATGCCGTGCTTCTGGGTGATCTCGCGCAAGCGCTTGAGATAGCCCTTCGGCGCCGGCAGCACCCCGGTCGATCCCGCCATCGGCTCGACCATGACGGCGGCAATCGTGTTGGCGCCGTGCAGATTGACCAGCCGCTCCACATCGTCGGCGAAATGCGCGCCATATTCCGGCTCGCCCTTGCTGAAGGCCTGCTTCTCGCGGTCGTAGGTATGGGAAATATGATCGACACCGGTCAGCAAGGAGCCGTAGATCTTGCGGTTGCCGACAATGCCGCCGACGGACGTGCCGCCGAAGCCGACGCCGTGATAGCCGCGCTCGCGGCCGATCAGCCTGTTGCGGCCGCCCTGGCCGCTGATCTGGTGATAGGCCAGCGCAATCTTGAGCGCGGTGTCGGCCGCTTCCGAGCCGGAGTTGCAGAAGAACACATGGTCGAGGCCGGCAGGCGCCAGATCGGCGAGGCGGCTGGCGAGTTCAAAGGCCTGTGGGATGCCGAACTGGAACGGCGGCGCGTAATCGAGGTCGGCGGCCTGCTTGCCGATCGCCTCTGAAATCTGGCTGCGGCCGTGGCCGGCATTGCAGCACCACATGCCGGCAGCACCGTCGATGATCTTGCGGCCGTCGACGGTGAAGTAATGCATGTCCTTGGCGCCGGCGAGCAGCCGCGGGTTCTTCTTGAAGGCGCGGTTTGCGGTGAACGGCATCCAGTGCGCGGCGAGGTCGTTCGGAACATTGACCTTGGTGGGGCTCTTGTCCAGCATGGCAGGCCTCTCTGGTATTGCGGCGTGGAATTACCGCCAAACTACCAGTTTCGCGCTGCGTCGGGAACGCCAATGGTGCGTGATATTTCCGCGCAATCCGGCGGTTCAAGCGCCAAAACGCGCTACAGATCGTCGGCCGTGATATAAAATACTTCGGCTTCCGAATCCTCGGTGTCGAGCCACATCAGCGGTAGTTGCGGATAGGCCGCTTCAAGCGCGGGCCGGCAGCGGCCGATCTCGCAGAGCAGCCCGCCATCCGGCGTCAGATGCTGTTTGGCCTCGTCGAGGATCCGCCTGACGATGTCGAGCCCGTCAGCGCCGCCGTCGAAGGCGAGTTTCGGTTCGGCGCGGCATTCGCGCGGCAGGGCGGCCATGCCTTGCGCATCGACATAGGGCGGGTTTGAAATGATGAGGTCGTAGCGCTTGTCGCCCAGCGGCTTGAACAGGTCGCCGCGGTGCAGCGTCAGGCGATCTTGCAGCCCGTAATCGGCAACATTGTGCGCGGCGACATCGAGCGCATCCTTGGAAATATCCACCGCGTCGATTTCGGCGTTGGGGAAACTCCGGCTCGCCAGGATGGCAAGGCAGCCCGAGCCGGTGCAGAGGTCGAGCACATTTTCCACCGCCGTCGGGTCCGAGATCAGCGAACCGCCGGTCACGTCGTCACCTTCGTTTTCCTGGCCAAAATGCGAGTCGAGCAGTTCGCCGATGAAAGAGCGTGGCACGATGGTGCGCTCGTCGACATAGAACGGCAGGCCGCGCATGTAGATCTTGTTGACGAGGTAGGCGGTCGGTGTCCGCGTGGTGACGCGGCGCTCGATCAGGGCGAGGATCGCCTTGCCTTCGGCCGCCGTGACCCGGGCGGTGGCAAATGCCTCGAACTGGTCGGGGTGAAGGTGCAGCGATTCGCAGACCAGGAACGCGGCCTCGGCGACCGGATCGGTGGTGCCGTGCGCGAATACCAGGTCGGCTTCGATGAAGCGGCTTGCCGCAAAGCGAACGAAATCCAGGAGCGTCAGTAATTCGCCGGCGCGGACTTTTGGAAATCTCGGCTTGGTGTATTTCGGCAGACCGCGTTTGACGGGCGCCTTGCTCTGTTTGGCCATCAGGGTTTGGTCCAGCGCGCCGCGGCGTCGTCGTCATGGCCGCGCGCCTCGATCCAGCTGGTTCCTTTCGCGCTTTCCTCGCGCTTCCAGAACGGCGCATTGGCCTTCAGATAATCCATCAGGAACTCCGCCGCCTGAAACGCCGCCTGGCGGTGCGCCGACGCCGCCAGCACCAGCACGATGTTCTCGCCCGGCGCGATGCGCCCGACGCGATGCACCACGGTGAGGCCGGTCAACGGCCAGCGTGACATCGCTTCGTCGGTGTGCCGCTTGATTTCGGCCTCCGCCATGCCGGGATAGTGCTCGAGCGTCAGTGCCGCGATCGGTTCGCCATTCTCGCTGCCGCGGCAGATGCCGCTGAAGGTCACGACCGCGCCGACATCGTTGCGGCCCTTGGTCAGCGCCGCAATCTCCTGCGCAATGTCGAAATCGGCTTGCTGGATGCGGATGGTCGCGGTCATTGTAGAGATCAACCGCCGGTCATCGGCGGAAAGAACGCGATCTCGCGGGCGCCTGATATCATCGCATCGGGCTTGACATGGGTATGGTCGATCGCGGCGCGGATCACCTTCGGCTTCTCGAACGCGTAGGCATAGGTCTCGCCGCGCTGGGAGAGCCAGCCGATCAAATCGTCCACCGTACGCACGGCGGCCGGCGGCTCGACCATTTCTTCCGAAATGCCGATCCGTTCGCGCACCCAGGCGAAATATTTGACCTTCATCCCTCATCCTCCTTGATGAGGTGGTGGATGCCGGCGCGGAAATAGTCCCAGCCGGTGTAGATCGTGACAATCGCCGATGTCCACAGCAGGGCGATCCCGATCATGGTGGTCGGGGGGAAAATCTGTTCACCCGCTTCGCCGGCGATCAGAAAGCCGATCGCGACCAACTGCACGGTGGTCTTCCATTTCGCGAGCTTGGTCACGGGGACGCTGACCCGGAGCGCCGCGAGATACTCCCGCAAGCCCGAGACCAGGATTTCGCGGCACAGGATCACGATGGCGGCCCACAGCGTCCAGCCATGGATGCTGTTGTCGGCGGCCAGCATCAACAGGCAGGACGCGACCAGCAATTTATCGGCGATCGGGTCGAGCATGCGGCCGAAGGCGGATTGCTGGTCCCACATCCGTGCATAATAGCCATCGAGAACGTCGGTCACGGCGGCGGCGATAAAGAGCGCCAGCGCCACCCAGCGCAGCCACAGCGGGCCGTCCATGATGGATTGGGCATAAACGCAGCCGACCACCACCGGGATGGCGGCGATGCGGGCATAGGTCAGGATATTCGGGAGGGACAGGCTCTTGGACTGGCCCTTGGTGGTCGCGATGTTCATCCGTCTTACCAATACCGCTCAGGCGTGAAGGTCAACCGTGCAGGCCCCAGATGATCTGTCGCAGGCGACGGCCAAATGAAACGTCCAGGTGAACGTCATGTGAATCGGCTCCCTTTAACCCGGTTGCGCATGGAAAAACTCGAAAATCTTGCGGGCGCTTTCGGCGCTGACCCCTGGAACCTTGCCAAGGTCGGTGATCGAGGCCCGCTCGATTTCCTTCAGCGTTCCAAAGTGATGCAGCAAGGCACGTTTGCGTGACGGGCCGATGCCCGGAATCTCCTGCAAACCCGCTTCGCGGATGTCCTTTTTGCGCAGTTTGCGGTGCGATCCGATCACGAAACGATGTGCCTCGTCGCGCAGCCGCTGGATGAAATACAGCACGGGGTCGCGCGGTTCGAGCTTGATCGCCTCGCGGTCCGGCATGAACAGGGTTTCCCGGCCGGCGTCGCGGTCCGGCCCCTTGGCCACCGCCAGCAGCGTGACTTGCGTTAGTCCCAGCGTCTGGAAGATCTCCCTCGCCGCGTTGAGCTGGCCGCGGCCGCCGTCGATAATGACCAGATCCGGCCATTGCGGAAACGAATCGTCGTCGGCCTTGATCGCGGCCTTTGCTTTGGCGGTATCGTCTTCCGGCGGTTTCAACAGCCGCTTGAAGCGACGCTCCAGCACCTCGCGCATCATCGCGTAATCGTCGCCCGGCGTCAGGCCTTCCGACTTGATGTTGAACTTGCGGTACTGGTTTTTGATAAATCCGTCGGGTCCCGCCACGATCATCGCGCCGACCGCATTGGTGCCCTGGATGTGGCTGTTGTCGTAGACCTCGATGCGCTTGGGCGCATGCGGCAGCCCGAGCGTCGTGACCATGCCCTGCAGCAGGCGGCCCTGGGTCGCGGTATCGCTCAGCTTGCGGCCGAGCGCCTCGCGGGCGTTGGTCAGCGCGTGCGCGATCAATTCCTTTTTCTCGCCGCGCTTCGGCGTCGAGACTTCCACCTTGTAGCCGGCCTTGACGGCGAGGGCATCCGCCAGCAGAGCGCTTTCCTCGATCTCGTGCGACAGCAGGATCAGTTTCGGCGGCGGCTTGTCGTCGTAGAATTGCGCCAGGAACGAGGCCAGCACTTCCTCCGGCGTGAAGGATTTCTCCGCGCGCGGGAAATAGGCGCGGTTGCCCCAGTTCTGGCCGGTGCGGAAGAAGAACACCTCGACGCAGGAATAGCCGCCCTCCTGGTGGATGGCGAACACGTCGGCCTCTTCCACGGTGCGCGGATTGATGCCCTGCTGCGACTGGATCGCCGACAGTGCGGCGAGGCGGTCGCGGTAGAGTGCGGCAGTCTCGAATTCGAGTTCGGCGGACGCCTTCTCCATCTCGCCGGCCAGTTCTTTTTTGACCAGATGGCTACGGCCGGACAGGAAGTCGTTGGCCTCACGCACCAGTTCGGTATAGCCGGGGAAATCGATCTCGCGGGTGCAGGGTCCGGAGCAGCGGCGGATTTGATAGAGCAGGCAGGGCCGGGTGCGGCTCTCGAAGAAGCCGTCGGTGCAGGAGCGGATCAAAAACGCGCGCTGCAGTGCCGTGATGGTGCGGTTGACTGCGCCGGCGTTGGCGAACGGCCCGAAATACCGTCCCGGCCGCGACTGCGCGCCGCGATGTTTGAGGATCTGCGGCGCCCAGTGGTCGCCGGTGATCAGGATATAGGGAAATGACTTGTCGTCGCGCAGCTGCACGTTGAAGCGCGGCCGCAGCTGCTTGATCAGATTGGCTTCGAGCAACAGCGCCTCGGTCTCCGTCGTGGTCGAGACGATCTCGACCGCAACGGTGGCCGCAATCATGCGCAGGATCCGCGCCGGCAGCGGCGCGTTGACGCGGGCGTAGGAGGCAAGCCGCTTGCGGACGTTCTTCGCCTTGCCGACGTAGAGCACGTCGTGGCCGGTGTTGAGCATGCGGTAGACACCGGGCGAGGTCGGCGCCAGGCGCACGGCATTTTCGATCGCGGCGTGGCCGACCGCGAGCGGGCCCTCGGCCACGGTCTCCATGGCGTCCTCGGCGGTCTCCTCCGCGGGTTCCGGCAGGCGGGCCTCATCCTCCTCCTCGGCCGCGGACGTCGCCGGATCGAGATCGGCGGAGCCAAGCTCCTGCGCGGGGTCCTTTGCAGGGTCCTTTGAAAGCAAATCCGGCTGGGAACCCCGCCGCGGCTTGCCCGGAGCTTTCGGATGGTCGGTAGAATCGTGATCCATGGGCCTAAATTAAGCGCTGCTGGCCGGCATCGCCAGCGTGCCGGCGGGACCGAGGCCATGCCGGGTAACACATTCTTAAGACTGATGATCGGGCGGTAAGAGGGCTTAACAACCCTTTAACTTAAAACTCTCGATAAATCTTACAGGAAAAAAGTGGAATTCCGTAACCAAGCCGGCCTCGGCCGGAAGGGTGCGGCTGTTGCGTAGTGGAGTTGAGTGATGGGCAGCTTTGTTTTGCGAGCGCTGGCGGTAGTCGCCGCAGCCTGGACGATGTCGGCGCAGGCGGCCGATGTGAATTACGGATCGCGCGCGCCCTATACGGTCAATCAGCCGCTCAACGCCTATAGCTGGGCCGGTCCCTATCTCGGCGGCAATCTCGGCTATGCCTGGGGTTCGGTCGCCAACAATCCGACCAAGCCGTCGGGCTTCGCAGGCGGCGTGCAGGCCGGCTACAACTTTCAGAACGGACCGTGGGTGTTCGGCCTCGAGGGCGATATCAACGCGAGCGGCGCGGCGGACACTTTCGCGCCGTGGAAGTTCTCCAACCCCTGGTTCGGCACGCTGCGTGGCCGGGTCGGCTACGCCTTCAACAACGTGATGTTCTACGGCACTGGCGGTCTCGCCTTCGGCGAACTGCGCGCCACCACGTTCGGCCTGTCGGAATCCCACACCACGGCGGGCTGGACCGCGGGCGTCGGCGCTGAAATGGGCTTTGCGCCGAACTGGAGCGCCAAGGTCGAATATCTCTATGTCGACCTCGCCAACACCAATTTTGTCATCACCGGAGCATCAAACGGCTACAGCTTCGGGCTGATCCGCGCCGGCGTGAACTATCGGTTCTGAGATCAAGAAAACGCAAAGAAACCGTCTGTTGCAGCCTCCCGGCGGCGCCAAGCCGCCGGGATTTTTTTGTCTCGTGGACAGTGCGCGGCGGCACGCCTAAAACTCGTCGATGCAGCCGGGGCAGCCAAGTCTGACCGCGTTGGGCGCCGCCCGCTTGCGCGCGGCGCATCAGGTGCTGGATAACGCATCGATCCTTCGGGATCCGCTGGCGTTACGCATTCTCGGCGACGATATCCAGGTCTCGCTCGACCATGCCCGGGCCCACACGTCCGGGCCACGGCTGCGCTGGTTCATCGCCGCGCGCTCGCGCATCTCGGAAGAAGCGCTGACGGAAGCGGTGAAAAATGGTGCGACGCAGCTCGTGGTGCTCGGCGCAGGGCTCGATACGCTGGCCTACCGGACGCCGCTCGCGGGTGGCCTGCGGATTTTCGAGGTCGATTTTCCCGCCACGCAAGCACGCAAGCGCGACATGCTGGCCGCTGCGACAATCGCCGTGCCGGACACGCTGACTTATGTCGGGATCGATTTCGAACGGCAGACATTGGCCGAAGCGCTGGACGCCGCAGGCTTTGTCGCCGCCAAACGCAGCTTCTTCAGCTGGCTCGGCGTGGTGCCCTATCTGACCGAGACGGCAATGTTCTCGACGCTCGGCTATATCGCGCAGCTCGAAGGCGGCGCTGAAGTGGTGTTCGACTATGTCAATCCCGCAAGCTCGGTCGCACCGGCCGGCCGCGCGGCGCATCAAGCGCTTGCCGAGCGGGTGGCCGCGGTTGGCGAAAGCCTTCAGAGCTATTTTGATACCGCATCGCTTTGCGCCCGCATGAGCGCGGCCGGCTTCCGGCATGTCGATGATGTCGGCCCTGACAGGATCGCGGCGCGGTTCTTCCCCGAGAGCGAACGCAACGCACCGGCGCTCGGCGGCCACATCATGCACGCGTCCACGTTCTGAGCCGCGCCTCGCGCTCAGCGGGATTTGGTGCAGGCAAAACTTCAGTCCGCTTTCACCGAGAAGCTTCAGCTCGCGCGTCAGCCTACGATGAAATCACCAGGTTGACCGCCTTGGGGCCCTTGCCCTTCTTGTCCGGTTCAACCTCGAATGTAATGCGCTGTCCTTCAGTCAAATCCTTCAATCCGGCCCGCTCAACGGCAGTGATGTGAACGAACACGTCGCGGCCGCCGTCATCTGGCTTGATGAAGCCGTAGCCGCGTTCTCCATTGAAGAACTTGACTGTACCAGTCATGGCCATCGGGAAAACTCCTCCCCCGCATTGCTGTGCCGCTACGCGCAATTCGCGTATCGGCCGACCGGACATTCGCTGCCGGAAGCTTGGCCACCTGAACTGATCGGGTCACGCACCGATCAGTCTGGATTTTTTTTAGGCCTTGATCACTCCGCCGCAACCATTCGCGGAAGCGGAACGTAAAGCCAGTCATAACGGCCGAGCATAATACGGTTCCGCGCAAATTGACTATGGCTCAATCGCACTTTTCGGCCCAATGCCCTGCCTTGAAGGCTTACCTCGAAAGGCTTGCTTTCAAGGCTTGCTTTCAAGGATTGCGTTCAAGACGAGCCTTCAAGGTTTGGGCGTCTCAAGCCTGAACCGGCCGGCGCCGCCCTGGCCGAGCGGCTTTTCCAGTTCGGGTAAAATGGTCTTCAGCTCGCCCGCCAGCGTCCACGGCGGGTTGACGATCAGAAGCCCGGTTGAAGTGAGGGGACCGCCGGCTTGCTGCGGTGCGACGCTGAATTCGAGCCGCAGACATTTCCCGGCCGGCTTGCCGGTCTCAGCCACGGCGGCGACATGTCGCGCCAGGCCGTCGGTGATGCGCCGGCTCTTGACCGGATACCACAACAGATAGCTGCCGGTCGGCCATTTCGCATAGGCCTCCGCAAAGCCGTCGGCGAGCTTGTCGAACTCGTCCTTTTGCTCGAACGACGGGTCGATCAGCACCAGGCCGCGCCGCTCGTTCGGCGGCACGAAGGCCGGCAACGCCGTCCAGCCGTCGAGATCGACCACCCGGGCCTGGGTGTCGCGGCGCAGCGCATCGATCAATTGCTTGTGGGCTTTCGGCTCGATCTCGCACGCGGTGAGGCGGTCCTGCGGCCGCAGCAGCGCACGCGCGATCAAGGGCGATCCGGGATAGGCTTTCAGCTCGGCTTGCGCGTTGAAGGCCCTGACGATGTCGAGATAGGGCGCCACCAGCGGCAACGCATTTTCCGAGAACCGTGCCTGCATCACCCGTGCGATGCCGGTCAGCCATTCGCCGCTGCGGCTGGCCTCATCGCCGGACAGATCGTAGCGCCCGGCGCCGGCATGGGTGTCGATGACGCGAAAGGCGGCGGGCTTTTCCTGCAGATAGGTCAGCATCCGCACCAGCACGATGTGCTTGATGACATCGGCAAAGCCGCCGGCATGAAAGGCGTGTCGGTAGTTCATGATAAGGGGTTACGACATCGCGGCGAGGAAAGTAACCGTCATTGCGAGGAGCGAAGCGACGAAGCAATCCATTCTTCCTCTTGCCGGACCATGGATTGCTTCGCTGCGCTCGCAATGACGGTAGAGGGACCTCTAACTCCCGCGCACCGGCGGCATCACGACCTCGTCGCGGCGGCAGGCGCGGCGGTCGATTTCCTCGCAGGAGCGGAATTGCAGGTCCTTGCTCATGCAGACCCTGACTTCGCTGAGCCGCCGGCTGCTGCAGACGACCGAAATCGCCGAGCTGCTCAGGCCGGGATTGACCTTGATGAAGGCTGCCTCGAGCGCCTCGGGGGCGATCGTCTTCGATTCCGACAATTGCAGGAATTCCTCGGGGATCTTTACCGCGGCGCGGGCTTTGCGGATGTTCTCGAAATAGGCCCGCGCGCCAAGGCCGGAACAGGTGCCGTGCTTGTCCCATTCGTTGAAGATCAGCCCGGGCGCCGGCATCAGGTCGAGCATCGACGACATGACGTTGCGGTCGAGACGGGGCGACGGCCGCTGGCAATATTCGGGAAAACCGCGCTCGTATTGCGGCCACAGGCCGTGAACCACGAAGGAAAACGGGCGCTCGCACTGGATCTGCGCAGAACGGCCGCTATTGCCGCGTTCGGAGGCGGCCTCGCAGAAGGAGGGCGACCATGACAGGGCCAGCACGTAGAAATCGAACTCGCCAGGGGCGTTCTGCCGGCGGTCCTGCGCGGCGGCGTGGCCCGCGGTGACCAAAACAAGTGCCAGGGAAATCAGCAGCCGCGAAACAATGACCGATGGAAACATCAAACGCTCCCTTAACTCGCAAAAGCATGACGGTACTCGATCACCCGAGCCTAGCAGGGAACCGGAACATTTCAAGAACAAAAATGGCGCTAGGTGCGAATCGGGTGGCGCCGGCCACCGCGATCGAAAAACTCAGGCAGGAAACTTAGGGTAAGCTTAAGGCCGTGCGGCCTTGCAGCCGGGGTTATAGGCCCAGTTGCGGTCCAGCCCGGTGACGCACCATTCGACACCCTGGCCGAAGCCGGCAAAGCCGCCATCCTCGAGGATCGAATAGTGCACGTTGCGCACCTTGCCGTCGCTCAGCATCACGTCGCCGGTGCAATAGCGGCGCGGAATGTTGTCGGATTGCCAGGGCCGGAACGTGGTTTCGTGGATCCGGCCATAGGCGGTGATGGTCAGGGGCGAATTCCAGAAGGTGCTTTCCTTCTCCCGGAACTGCGAAATGATGGTCGGCAGCGCCGATTCGCACGGCGCAACGCGTCCGTCATAGCGGGGACCGGACAGCCAGAAATTCAATTCCAGCGGATTGGCGGCCTGCGCCGACTGGCCGAATGCCAGGACGGCGAGTGCCGCGGCCAAGCCGAGGGTTTTCAACGATGTGAAGAGGGTGCGCATGGAAATTCCGCCGGTCATCCAACCGTCAGGACCGTGCCGTGAAGCCCGGACGAGGTCAAGTGCAGCGCGGCAACACCTTGCAGGCAAGTCGGGGTTTGGCCGTAACCCATTCTTTTCATGGCCGCCGGCGCACTCTATGGTGGCCCCAGCGAAATGGAGTCGGCGATGCAGAGAATTGGGGCCGCGTGCCTGGTTGCGATATGCGGGTTGCTGGCGGCTGCGCCGGCGCAGGCCGACTGGGTGCCGCCGTTCAAGGGCAATGATACCGGCGGCATTATCGCCTATTCGCTGGCGAGACAGGCGGATGCGCGCCAGCTCGCGGTCGATCACTGCGCCGGTTACGGCAAGGTGGTGAAATTCCTGGCGGTGCAGCCCTATGAGGGCGGATACGTCTCCTTTGCCTGCCGCTGGGTGCCCTATGGGACCGACGCCCGGCCGCTGCGCACGCTCTACTGAGCGGGACCTGAGCGCCTGAACCACGAATAAGGGGAGCGCGAGCATGGCGCGACAGCTTGATTCCGTTTGTTTGGCGTTTGGCCTGCTCGCGGTGTGGCCTGCGAGCCATGCCAGCGCCGTCGAGCTGCCGGTGCGCAAGGCCGGCCTGGGGGAAATGAAGGTGGTGCAGACCGGCTCGCCGGTGCCCGAGATGACGATGCAGCAGTGCACCGACGCGACCACCGACAAGGATATGAGCACCTCGTTCTCGCCGATGACCAAGGACGCCTGCTCGAAAAACGATATCCAGAAGACCGCGACCGGCTACGTCACCGATTCCGTCTGCGGCTTCGGCGGCATGTCGGTCAAATCGCGTGCCGAGATCACCGGCGACTTCAACTCCGCCTACACCGTGAAGTCGACTTCGAACAGCACCGGCGCTCCGGCCGGCGTGCCGCGTGATTCCACGGCCACGATCGAGGCGAAGTGGTTAGGGGCCTGCAAGGCCGATCAAAAGCCCGGCGACATCATCATGCCGGGCGGCATGAAGATAAACCTCAAGGACATGGAAAAGCTGAAGGGTTTGTTGCCGAAGCAGGCTCCGAAGTAATTCGCTTGAATCTCCCCGCCTAACCAATGCCGTCATGCCCGGGCCTGTCCCGGGCATCCACGACTTCCTTTGCCGCCAAGACGTGGATGGCCGGGCACAGGCGAGCGGAAGCGACGCCGTCCTTCAGACGGCTATGCCCGGCCATGACGAGATAGCGATCCAAGAAGTGGTGCGGGAGAAGTGCCCTACACCGGCACCCTGACCGCCGCCCTTAATCCCCCCATCGGACTGTCGCCGAGCGTGATGTCGCCGCCATGCGAACGGGCGATGTCGCGGGCGATCGCCAGCCCAAGGCCGGTGCCGCCTTCGTCCTGGTTGCGGGCGTCGTCGAGCCGCAGGAACGGCTTGAACACTTCCTCGCGCATGTTGGCCGGAATGCCCGGTCCGTCGTCGTCGATCGTGACCGTCAGATAGCGGTGGTCGCGATGGCCGGTGATCGAAATCGCATTGGCGTGCCGCGCGGCGTTGGAGACGAGGTTGGCAAGACAGCGCTTGAACGAGGCCGGTTTTACGGTCACCACCGGCAGGCCGTGGAAAGCCACCGTGGCGGTATGGCCGTGGCGCTCGGCATCGCTGCGCAATTCCTCCAGCGCCATCGACATGTCGGTCGGCTGCGCGACCTCGCCGCTGTCGCCGCGGGCAAAGGCGAGATAGGCCTCGAGCATCGCGGACATTTCGTCGACGTCCTTGCGCATGCCGTCGACCTCGGGAATGTCGCCGATCAGCGCGAGCTCGAGCTTGAAGCGGGTCAGGATGGTGCGCAGATCGTGGCTGACGCCGGCGAGCATCGCGGTGCGTTGCTCGATCGAGCGCTCGATGCGCGCCTTCATCTCCAGGAACGCCTGCGCCGCGCGCCGCACTTCCCGCGCGCCGCGGGGACGGAAGTTCGGCGCCTCGCGGCCCTTGCCGAAACTTTCGGCGGCGTCGGCGAGCCGCAGGATCGGCCTGATCTGGTTGCGCAGGAACAGCACCGCGACGATCAACAGGATCGAGGACGTGCCCAGCATCCAGAAGATGAAGATCTCCGAATTGGAGGCGTAGGCCGCACTTCTTTGCGCGAAGATGCGCATGACAGCGTCGTCGAGCTGAATGCGGATCTCGACGAGGTTGGATTTGCCGACGGTGTCGATCCAGAACGGGCGGCGGATCTGGCGGCCGATCTGTGCCGACAGGGTCTGGTCGAGCAGCGAGAAGAACGGCTTCGGCCCTGGCGGCGGCATGTCGCCGACCGGGAGAAAATCGACCACCAGCTGCAGCCGCTGCCCGACGAGGCGCAATTGCGCGCGGTCCTTGTCCTGCGGAAAGAACTTGTAGATGTCGATCAGGCTGGCGATATCCTGCACCACCGCGGCCGACAGGCGCCGCGTCACCGTGTTCCAGTGCCGCTCCATGAACACGAACGCGACCACGGTCTGCAGCACCACCATCGGCACGATCATGATCAAGAGCGCGCGGGCATAGAGGCCGGTCGGCATCCAGCCCTTGAAGGCGTTGCCCATCCAGCCATTGACCTTGGAGACCCGGCCGGCGGCGGTGCGGATCAGCGTGAGGCCGGTGTCGAGCGTGCTCATCGCGCTTGGTTCGTTTGGCTCACGGCGACGCCACCAGGCGATAGCCGATGCCGCGCACCGCCTGCAGGAACAACGGATTGGCCGGATCTTTTTCGATCTTGCGGCGCAGCCGGTTGATCTGCACGTCGACGGCGCGCTCGTTGACGGTGCCGCCGCCGGTCAGCGCCGCGCGCGGCACGGTCTCGCCGGGGCAGAGGCTCAGGATGCGCAGCATCTCGCGTTCGCGGTCCGTCAGGTGGATGATCTCCTCGCCTTCGCGCAGCTCGCCGCGTTCGAGATGATAGACGTAGGGCCCGAACGCGATCTGCTCCAGCGTCTCCACCGGTGGCGTCGCGGTGCGCTTGAGGATGTTGCCGATCCGCAGGACCAGTTCGCGCGGCTCGAACGGCTTGGCCACATAATCGTCGGCGCCGATCTGCAGCCCTTCGATGCGGGCTTCCGCCTCATGGCGCGCCGTCAGCATGATGATCGGCACCGAGGAGGAGGTGCGGATGAAGCGGGCGAGATCGAAACCGGTTTCGCCGGGCATCATGATGTCGAGGATCAGGAGATCGAAATGCAGGCCGAGCAGCTTGGCGCGGGCGTCGGTGGCGCTCGCCGCGGTCGTGACGCGATAGCCCTCGCCGGACAGGAAGCGCGACAGCAAGTCGCGGATACGGCGGTCGTCATCGACCAGCAGCAGATGCGGGGCGTCGTCGGCCATTTGCCGCGGCGTCCGCACGGAGGCTGCGGCGATGGTCGGGTTGGCAGTTGCGTTTGGAATTCCGTTCGGGGTTCCTTGGGCCACAGTCACTCCCTTGGCTTCTTTCCGCTGCCGAAGATCGTCTCCAGCACCTTGTCCGGGTCGTCGCGATCGATCATCGCGCGCAGGAACTGCCGCACCGTTTCCTGGCCGGCAGGATCGATATCCTGCATGGCGCGGTTGATGCGATCGGTCTGCAGCCCGGCGAGCTTGCCCACCAGGGCCTCGCCCTTCGCCGTAGCGTAAAGAAGGCGCTGCCTGCGGTCGTTATTGCCGGTCTTCTGCACGATATAGCCTTCGTCCAGCAATTGCTTGAGCACCCGGCCCAGCGACTGCTTGGTGATGCGCAATACGTCCAGGAGGTCGGCGACCTTGAGGCCGGGGTAGCGGTGGACGAAATGCATCACCCGGTGATGGGCGCGACCGAATCCGAACGCCTCGAGCTCATGGTCGGCATCGCCGACGAAGTCGCGATAGGCGAAGAACAGGAGCTCGATGATATCCCAGCGCAATTCGCCCGCGCGCAGGGTTGGCGACACGCCGTCAGGCCCCCTCGAATCAGGGTCACCGGCAGGCCTTGAGAAATTTATGTCAGTCATGTTGACATATCTTGGGTTCAATGTTACAAAACTGCCAGCCACGACGAAACTTTAAGTCGTTTCGGCCTTGGCAACGTAAGGGGCGGCCGGAGTAAGCCAGCGATGGCGGCAACGGCCGCGAATTGGACTACCGTGCGATTGTCGAGCGGCATTTGCACAAACATACTGGACTTCGGCATTCCGCAAAAGCGTGTCCTCAAGGGACTTGCCAGCGATGGAAACCAGCGGCAAGGCCGGTGGTGGTGAAGTTCGGACCAATCAAGCAAGCAGGCTTGACGAAACAGGCCTGCACCAGGAAACGCACCGGTTTCGACAGCAGGAAGCAAGGGCGGGAAGCAAGACAATGAGTTTGAAATTCGAAATCCGGCCAACGCCTACTCCGACGTCCGAGCAGGACCGCGCGGCAAAGCTCGTGGACCCCGGCTTCGGCCGGGTCTTCACCGACCACATGGCGATCGTCCGCTACAACCAGGCCAAGGGCTGGCATGACGCGCGGGTCGAATCCCGCGCCAATTTTCCGCTCGATCCGGCGGCCGCCGTCCTGCACTACGCGCAGGAGATTTTCGAAGGCCTCAAGGCCTACAAGCGCGACAACGGCGTGAACCTGTTCCGCCCCGACGCCAATGCGAGGCGCTTCAGGAATTCGGCCGAGCGCATGGCGATGGCGCCGATCCCTGAGGACGTCTTCATCGAAGCGGTCGAGCAGCTCGTCCGCATCGACAGCGCCTGGATACCCGGCGGCGAGGGCAGCCTCTATTTGCGGCCCTTCATGATCGCGAGCGAGACCTTTCTCGGCGTCAAGCCTTCTTCCGAATACATCTTCGCCGTCATCGCCTCGCCGGTCGGCTCCTATTTCAAGGGCGGACCTGCTCCGGTGTCGATCTGGGTGTCGGAGAACTACACGCGCGCCGCGATCGGCGGCACCGGCGCCGTCAAATGCGGCGGCAATTACGCCGCCAGCCTGCGGGCGCAGGCCGAGGCGATCGAGCACGGCTGCGACCAGGTGGTGTTCCTCGATGCGGTCGAACGCCGCTACATCGAAGAACTGGGCGGCATGAACGTGTTCTTCGTGTTTGACGACGGCTCGCTGCTGACGCCGCCGCTCGGCACCATCCTGCCGGGTATCACCCGCGATTCGATCATTGCGCTGGCGAAGGACTCCGGCACCCGCGTGCGCGAGGAGCTCTACACGATCGACCAGTGGCGCAGCGACGCCGCCAGCGGAAAGCTGAAAGAAGCGTTCGCCTGCGGCACGGCCGCGGTGATCTCGCCGATCGGCAAGGTATGTTCGGCAAGCGGCGATTTCCTCATCAGCGGCGGTGCTGCCGGCCCGGTCGCGATGGGGATGCGCAAGAAGCTGGTCGACATCCAGTACGGCCGCGCGGAAGATCCGCACGAGTGGATCCGAAAGGTTCTCTAACCGGCGGCGGAATTATTCCGCCGCTTCTTAAGACAAGCAGCGTTTCATTGAATGTGAGCACGGGCGTGCGCGCCCCGCGGAGCCGTGCGCCTGCGCGATTGATGAACTGCGTCAATAAAAGGAGAAAGCCCATGGGAGTTTCCTTCGACAAGATCGATGGTGTGATCTGGTACGATGGCGCGCTGGTGCCGTGGGCCGACGCCACAGTCCATCTGCTGACCCACGGCCTGCATTACGCCAGCTGCGTGTTCGAGGGCGAGCGCACCTATGGCGGCAGGGTGTTCAAGAGCACCGAACATTCCGAGCGGCTGAAGAACTCGGCCAACATCCTCGATTTCGAGATTCCGTATTCGGTGGCCGAGATCGATGCCGCCAAGCAGCTCGTGATCGACAAGAACAATCTGCCTGACGCCTATCTCCGCCCGATCGCGTGGCGCGGTTCGGAGATGATGGGCGTCTCGGCGTCATCGAACACCATTCATCTGGCGATCGCCGCCTGGGACTGGCCGAGCTATTTCGATCCGGCCACCAAGATGAAGGGCATCCGCATGTGCCTTGCCGAATACCGGCGGCCCGATCCGATGACGATCCCGGCGATGGCGAAGGCCTCCGGTCTCTACATGATCTGCACCATCTCAAAGCACAGAGCGGAGCGTGCCGGCTATGCCGACGCCATGATGCTGGACTGGCAGGGGCGGGTCGCCGAATGCACCGGCGCCAACATCTTCTTCATCAAAGATGGCAAGATCCACACCCCGATCGCCGACTGCTTCCTCGCCGGCATCACCCGCGCCACCGCAATCGATCTCGCGCAGCGCCGCGGCATCGAAGTGATCGAACGCCGCATCATGCCGGAGGAGCTCTCTGGCTTTACGGAATGCTTCATCACCGGCACCGCCGCCGAAATCACCCCGGTGGCTGAGATCGCCGAGTGGAAATTTACGCCCGGCCAGATTTCGGAACAGCTGATGGCGGATTTTGCGGTCGAAGTGCAGCCGAAGGGCAAGGCGGCGGCGGCGTAGGACGCTCTTCCCCTCTCCCCTTGTGGGAGAGGGTGGCAGCCGAAGGCTGACGGGTGAGGGGTTCTCTCCTCACGGCAAGATTCGGAGATGCGGATAGAACCCCTCATCCGGCGCTTCGCGCCACCTTCTCCCACAAGGGGAGAAGGGAAGAACGGCCGCGTTCTCGCTCTTGGGTGTGCCCTTCCGCCGTGAACTGTTTCGCCCCCTTGCGCGACCAACTTCGGACTTGCGGATAGCGGTGCGTGAAATGGTTACAATGAGCTCAGCCCTCTCAACATGCTCGAAATGCGTCGTGGCGGCTGCCTTCGCGGCGGCGCTTGCGCTTCTCGGCTCCCCTACAACGAGTGTCAGGGCCGAGGACCGCTCCCCCGTGATCGACTTTCGCAACGGTGACCCGGAGATCATTGCCGCGATCGCGCAGGCGCGTTCCACGCTGCCGAAATTCTGGGCTTCCTACGACGCGCCAAAACCGTCGGAGACCGGTCACTCTCTCAAGGCGCGTTTTCCCTATCCGAACAACAGCGGCGAACATATCTGGATGGCCGAGGTGAAGAAGATTGGAAACGGCCGCTATTCGGGCAGTTTCGCCAACACGCCCGTCCATTTGCGCGGCAAGCGGGCCGGCGACCTGGCCGAGTTCAGGGAGGCCGACATCTCGGACTGGATGTTCTTGCGGAACGGCAAGATCGTCGGCGGCGAGACGATCCGGCCGATGCTGAAAAAGATGTCGAAGGCCGACGCCGATGCGCTGCGCGCCAGGATGGAAACCCCTTAAACGCCGGGCAGGACGTTCTGGTCAAAACCGGCCCGGTGGGCTAAGTGCGAGGGATGGGCCGAGCAAAGAGCCCACCCTGTTTTTCCCGGTGAGCGCGGCGCCAGAAGCGGCTTTGCCCACCCTACACAAGTTGCAACGCCGCCCATGGCAGACAAATCCAAAAAACCCCAGAAGCTGAAGGCGCGCCTGCCGCGCGGGCTGGAGGATCGCGGTCCCGCTGCGATCTCGGCGACACGGCAGATGGTCGAGAAGATCCGCGAAGTCTATGAGCGCTACGGTTTTGAGCCGGTGGAAACCCCGGCGATGGAATTCACCGACGCGCTCGGCAAATTCCTGCCCGACCAGGATCGGCCCAACGAAGGCGTGTTCTCGTTCCAGGACGATGACGAGCAGTGGATCTCGCTGCGCTACGATTTGACCGCGCCGCTGGCGCGCTATGTCGCGGAGAATTTTGACTCACTGCCGAAGCCCTATCGTTCCTATCGTTTCGGGTGGGTGTTTCGCAACGAGAAGCCGGGTCCGGGTCGCTTCCGCCAGTTCATGCAGTTCGACGCCGATACCGTCGGCGCGCCGACGCCGGCCGCCGATGCCGAGATGTGCATGATGGCGGCGGACACCATGGAAGCGCTCGGCATTCCGCGCGGCAGCTATGTGGTGAAGGTCAACAACCGCAAGGTGCTCGACGGGGCGCTGGAAGCGATCGGTCTCGGCGGCGAGGAGAATGCCGGACGCCGGCTCACGGTGCTGCGCGCTATCGACAAGCTCGACAAATTTTCCGCCGACGAAGTTCGCAAACTGCTCGGTCCCGGACGATGGGATGGGGGCGAAGAAGGCAAGGGTGACTTCACAAACGGAGCTGGGTTAAGCGCCGCGGATGCCGACATCGTTTTGGCCGTCACGCAAAAACGCGACGACTGGAAAGAGGCCATTGCCGCCGCCGATGTTTATCTCGCCAGGAGCGACGTGGGTCAGGCTGGCGTCAGCGAATTGGAAGAGATTGCCAAACTGGTCACAGCATCCGGTTACGCATCGGATCGCATCCGGATCGATCCTTCCGTCGTCCGCGGTCTCGAATATTACACCGGTGCAGTCTACGAAGTTGAGCTGCTGCTGGAGACTAGGGACGAAAAGGGCCGTCCCGTGCGTTTCGGCTCGGTCGGCGGCGGCGGCCGTTACGATGGCCTGGTCTCGCGCTTTCGCGGCGAACCCGTTCCTGCAACTGGCTTCTCCATTGGCGTCTCGCGGCTGCAGGCGGCGCTGACACTGATCGGCGAGGTCGACACCAGGCCCGCTGTCGGGCCTGTTGTCGTCACCGTGTTCGGCGGCGAAATCGCCGATTACCAGAAAATGGTCGCGACGCTGCGCAACGCCGGTATCCGTGCGGAACTGTATCTTGGAAACCCGAAGCACAGCCTCGGCCAGCAGATGAAATATGCCGACCGCCGCAACAGCCCTTGCGCGATCATCCAGGGCTCGGACGAGCGGGCCAACGGCAAGGTTCAGCTCAAGGACCTCATCCTCGGGGCGGGGCTGACCGAGATCAAGGACCGCGAGGAGTATCTGAAGAAGCAGTCCGAGGCCCAATACGAGGTCGATGCCAGCAAGCTCGTCGACGCCGTGCGCGAAGTTTTGGCGCGCCATGACGTGAAGTGGGGCTAGCCATTCATTTCAGACGTGGTGCCGGGCCTTGTGCCTGATATCCACGTCTTGTTTGATGCAAAGGATCGTGGATGGCCCGGGACAAGCCCGGCCATGACGAAGTAAAGAGGGAGAAAGAAAAAAATGCCCGAGATTACCGTGAGCATGGCCGCCGGCCGCACCGACGAGCAGAAGGCCGGCATGATGCGCGACATCACCCAGGCGCTGGTCAAGAACCTCGGCGTCGATGCCGATGCGGTCGTGATCCAGATCAACGAAGCCCCGCTCGCCCACAAGATGAAGGGCGGCAAGACGTTTGTGGAACGCGCGGCTGCCGCGAAGAAGTAGGGCGCCTGTCGTCCCGGCGAATGCCGGGACCCATGCCGCGTTGTGCTCTCGGTTGGAGCAAGGTGGCTGACACCTTCCGCAGCAACAACGTTCGGTGGTTATGGGTCCCGGATCGCGCTTCGCTTGTCTGGGACGACGGCTTGTTGTTTTAGCAGGACCCCATGGACGCACGCGAAATCATAAAAATCGGCATGAGCGCTGAACGCACGCTGGTGGTGCCGCCGGAGCGCACGGTCGGGCATTTCGTGCCTGATATGCCGATGGTCTATGCGACGCCGATGATGATCCTGGAGATGGAGATGGCATCGGGCGACGCCGTCCGGGACCATCTTCAGCCGGGCTGGATCACGGTCGGCACCGAGGTCGATATCCGCCATCTCGGCGCTTCGCTGGTCGGCGCGACCGTGCGGACCACGGCGAAAGTGGTCGCGGTGGAACGCCGCGTGATCCGCTTCGAGGTCGAGGCCTTTGAAGGCGAGCGCAAGATCGGCGACGGCCGCCACGCCCGCGGCCTCGTCAATGTCGAGATGTTTAATAAGCGGCTGGGCGTGAAGTAGCTGCACTCGCCACTAACTCGTCATGCGCGGGCTTGACCCGCGCATCCATCCCCTCTTCGGAAGAGTCGATCGAAGGGGATGGATTGCCGGGTCAAGCCCGGCAATGACAATAGAGTTCATTTCGCCAGATCCTTCGAGCGCTGCGTCGCCGCGGCCACCGCGCGCGTCATCAGCTTCTGCATTCCGTCAGGACCCATCAGCACTTCGAGCGCTGCCGCGGTGGTGCCGCCGGGCGAGGTGACGTTCTGGCGCAAGGTCGCCGACGACAGGTCCGAACGGTGCAGGAGCTCGCCGGAGCCGGCGACGGTTTCGCGCGCAAGCTTGGTCGCCAGTTCCTCCGGCAGGCCGGCCGCGACGCCGGCGCGCGCGAGTTCTTCGGCGAGCAGGAACACGTAAGCCGGACCCGAGCCGGACACCGCCGTCACCGCGTCCATCAGGCTTTCCTGCTCGACCCATTCGACCGAGCCCGTCGCGCGCAGCAGCGCGTCCGCGATTCCGCGTTGCGCCGCGCTGACTTTCTTCGCCGCGACCGCGACCGTGATGCCGCGGCCGATCGCGGCCGGCGTGTTCGGCATGGCGCGAACCACGCTGCCGCCCACGACCGCTTCGAGCACGGCAATCGTCGTACCCGCCATGATCGAGACCACCAGCGTCGACGATCCTACGAAAGCCTTCAGCGCCGCACCGGCTTCGCGGAAGGATTGCGGCTTCACCGCCACCACCAGCGTATCGACCTCGCCGACATCCTTCGGCGTCGGGTTCAGCCGGATGCCCTGCGCCGCCAGCGCGTTGATCTCGCTGGCGGGATGCGGCTCGATCACCACGACGCGCTGGGGATCGAGCCCCTGCGCCAGCCAGCCGGTCAGCATCGCGCCGCCCATCTTGCCGGCGCCCGCGAGCGCGATGGTGCCGTGGACGTTTTTGAGTGCGTTGGTTGTGCTCAAGGTGCTCACCACGAATTCGCTGTCGTCCCGGCCCGGTGCGCAATTGCGCACCAGGAGCCGGGACCCATAACCACCAGCGGTTCTAGTGAAGCGAAGGACAGGCCACAAGCAGTTTGCTTTAGCCATTCACGTCACGGCGTATGGGTCCCGGGTCAAGCCCGGGACGACACCGAATATGTGGTGGCGGTTCGGGCTAAAGCGCCTACGCCTCGCCCTCGGTATCAAACATCGCGGCGCTCATGGCTTCCGCGGCGGTCTTGCCGGCCCAGACCACGAACTGGAACGCGGGGTAATAGCGTTCGCAGGCGTGGATGGCGCCGACCAGCATGGCTTCGCATTGCGCGGTCGAGGCGGTGAGCCCGTTTGGCAGTACCAGCGCCTGCCGGTACATGATCATGCCGGTATGGGTCCAGATGTCGAAATGGCCGATCCACAATTGCTCGTTGATCGCGGATATCAGCCGCTGCACCTCGGGCCGGCGCGCGGGTGGAATCTTCATGTCGAAGGCGCAGGCCAGATGCAGCGCCTCGATCTCGGCCATCCAGGTAAAGGAGAGCTGATAGTCGGTCCAGTCGCCCTTGGAGACGATCGTCACCTCGTCTTCGCCGGAACGCTCATACGCCCAGTTGTTGTCGCTGGCGATGTCCTCGACAACCGCGAGCGGGTTGTTCGGGGAATCGATGATGCCTTCGAGGAGGGACATTCCGTCTCGACCTTGCCATTTCACGTGAGTTGATACGCACACGGGGACCGGCGCGCGCGGGAGCTGATGCGTCGCGGCCGATTGCAATCCCCTGATCGTTCCTGACCTTGTTCTTGATCGTCCCGAGGCTTGCCGGCTCAAGTGATGTGATTTGCGGAATCTGCGCAACCGACCCCTGAGTCCGTCCACAGCCAATGCGCGGGCCGTCCACAGCTCTTCGTGGTCGTAATTATTGATTTGAGAACAAATCGGAATCGGATTCTGTGGATTGGTGTCGGCGGCCACCGGAAGAGCACCGGCCCGCCACAATGGTTAATTTTTTCTTAACCTGAATTGACAGCCGCTTCCGCAGAGGCGCATATTTTTCCACAGGGTGGATACGACCCGCTGCTTGCGCCCCTTCGAGGGTACGGTGAACGTATCGAGCCGTTCGAGGCCTCCTTTGCGAGAGCGAACGAGTCAGAAACGCAAGCGCCTGACACATCTTGTTCGCCAATGCAGAGGACGTATCCCATGCGCGATTTTCGCGATGCCAAGGCTATGGCGCATTCGTTGCGCGAGGCTCTCAAGGCCAAATCGGTTTCTCTCACCCACAGCGAAAGCCTGGAACTTGTCGCCAGGACGTTGGGCTTGCCCGACTGGAATCATCTCGCCGCGCGAATCGAGTCGAGCCTGCCTCCGCTCATGCCGACCGGAGCAACAAATTCGGTAACCGCGGGCATCCCGATCGTGCCGATGCGGGACCTCGTGGTGTTTCCGCAGATGGTCGCGCCGATTTTCGTCGGGCGCGAAAAAACCCGGCGCGCGATCGAGCGCGCGCTGGCGACGGACCGTCGATCGAGTGGATAGACCCCCACCCGCAGCGCTTCGCGCGTCGACCTAAGAGCGAGCTTCGCTCGTCTCGACCCCCGCAAGCGGGAGAGGTGAAGAGAAACCCGCCGCTGCCCTGTCCCGCCGTCATGGGGATCATGCAGATTCCCGGTGCTGATGGCGCTTGCCGATGCCGCGGCCTTTGGTCATATTTGTCGTCAGGTCGTCCATTCCGGGCGGCCGATGTTCTCAGGGCGGGGTGAAAATCCCCACCGGCGGTAAGGGTGACGTAGCCCAAGCCCGCGAGCGCCTTCTTCTCCCGAAGAAGGGTCAGCAGATTCGGTGTGATTCCGAAGCCGACGGTTAAAGTCCGGATGAAAGAGAACGGTTGCGGCGGCCCGCGCGTTTGCGTGGGTCAATCGTCGTTCCGTGTGCCCTGATTCTGGTCCTGAAAGAGGAAAGCCATGAATCAGATGTTGCAAGAGCCTGAAGCCCAAACCCAGCTGGCCCAGCCCCAGGAAACGCAAGCCAGCGTTCCCGAACGCACCAGCGTTCCCGAACGCACCGGCGTTCCCGACACGCCCGAGCGCCCGCCGGCGCCCGTGCATCCGCGTTTCGTCAAGCCGCAGCGGGTCGCCTTCGTGCAGGCGTCCTGGCACCGCGACGTGGTCGAGGAATGCCGCATCGCCTTCCTCGAAGAGATCGAGGCGCGGCATATTTCGCGCGCGCAGGTCGATCTGTTCGAGGTGCCGGGCTCGTTCGAGATACCGCTGCATGCGCAGTTGCTCGCCAAGACGCGGCGCTACACCGCGATCGTGGCGGCGGGGCTGGTGGTCGATGGCGGCATCTACCGCCACGAATTCGTCGCCGACACCGTGATCAAGGCGCTGATGGACGTGCAGCTGAAGACCGAAGTGCCGATCTTCTCGGCGGTGCTGACGCCGCAGCAGTTCCATGAAAGCGCCGTGCACCACGATTTCTTCCGCAAGCATTTCGTCATCAAGGGCATCGAAGTCGCCGAGGCCTGCGCCAACACCCTGCACAGCCTGGAGCGGCTGCGCGGCCAGGTCGCGGCGGGGATTACGGGGTGAACCGTAGGATGGGTTGAGCTCTTCGCGAAACCCATCATCATCTCGATCGGCAACTGATGGGTTTCGCAAGAGCTCAACCCATCTTACGAACTACGAACAGGTCGCGGCGGCTATATTACCGCCGCGGCCATGAGGAAATTTCGCAAATAGAAAAAATCACAGGGAGCATCGCCATCATGACCGGACAAAATCCACCCGATTGGCTCGGCCTGACCGGCCGCGTGTGCGTGGTGACGGGCGGCGGCGGCGGCATCGGCCGCGCCACGGCGCTCAGCCTTGCGCAGGCCGGCGCCCGCGTCGCCGCGATCGACCTCGATGAGCGCGGCCTTGAGACCACGCGCAGTGAGCTGCGCCAGTTCGGCGCCGGGCATTTCGTCGGGCGCTGCGACACCGCGAATGCCGAGAGCGTTGCCGGCGTGTCCGAGGCGGTCGAGCAATCGCTGGGGCCATGCAGCGTCCTCGTCAACACCGCCGCGGTGCTGCGGCCGGGCGGCCTTGAGGACCTGACGCTGGCCGAATGGAACGCCGTGCTGTCGGTCAATCTCACCGGCTACTTCCTCTGCGCGCAAAGTTTCGGCCGGCAGATGCGTAAATCCGGGCGCGGCAGCATCGTTCACGTGTCGTCGATCGCCGGCAGCCATGCGCAGGGCCAGAGCGGCGCCTACAGCGTCAGCAAGGCCGGCGTCATCATGCTCTCGCGCCAGCTCGCCAGCGAGTGGGGACCGGCAGGCATCCGCAGCAACGTCGTGAGCCCCGGCATGGTGATCACGCCGATGAGCCAGGCGTTCTACGACACACCCGGTGTCACCGAACGCCGCTCCGCCGTGGTGCCGTTACGGCGGGTCGGCTTGCCGCAGGACATCGCGGACGCCATCCTCTACCTCGCCAGCGACCGCTCGTCCTACGTCAATGGCGACGAGATCACCGTCGACGGCGGCTATGCCAACATGCTGATGAATTTGGTACCGCGGCCGGGCTTTGAGTGACGAAGAGGTGAATGTGTCGCTGACACGCGCCGGTGATGGCTCGGTCGGCGAGTTGCGCATTGCGGCCCTACCCGGGCGCGCGCTCCACGGCGTGACGGAGCCAGATCATGCCGCCCTCCAGCGTCTCGCAGTGGGTGAGCCGCAACGACTGACCCGCGCCGGGACGGTCGCCCTCCGGGCCGTCGTAATCGACGATGCTTTGCGTGCCGGCCACGCCGTCGACGGCGGGCCAGATCAATGTGCTGAACTCGTCGATCAGTCTGTGCTTGAGGAATGCGCCGTTGATCCTGCCGCCGCCTTCGAGCAGCAGCTTCTCGACGCCCAAAACAGCGGTCAGTTGCTCCATCCCGTGCAACAGATCATCGCCTTTCGCGCCGGCGAAGACATAGGAAACCCCGTCTTCGCGAAGTTCGGCGAGGTAAGCGTCGGCGACCTGCTCGCCGAGTACCGCAACTACGTGGTCGCCGCCGACATTGTCATTGCCGTAATGGACCCGCCCCGACGGGTCGATGGCAATAGCGAGCTTGCGGCCACGGCGTTCGCCGATATGCGCCTGACGTGGCGCTTTTGGCGCTTCGGCAAGGCGCCGTTCGGTTCCCTTGGCCATTTCACTCATGGTCTTGCGACCGACGATCCATCCCTCGGCTTCGAACCCTTCATGTATTTTTTCATAATGTCCTCGCAAAACATCCCCCGGGATGCCCGTGGCCGCCCGGGTGAAGCGGCTGGGATGCAGGCGTCCATCAATGGATGTGCTCATGTGGCAGATGATGTAAGGCCGCATCGCTGGTCTCTTTCCTGCTGATTGTATTGTCGCCGGACGTGTGGTCGTTGCCGTGATGGCGGCGCGTGCGAGCCTGACTGAAATTTGCAAAGAAGCCGACAGGAAATTTTTTGCGGATCAGGCAATTCAGCTTAGGGTTGCCAAAGCCGACGGTGCTCCACAAAAAAACAACAATCCGGTCAGCTAATAGCGTGGCGCATCGAGGGACATGTCATGGTGCACCGCACCGACGTCGCCGGGGACCGTTTGGGGCAGGCAAGCCCCGGCCATGACCGCGTGTGCCGCGCTGCGCTGAAATCGTCCCCGCCTCGAAAACAATCCCGGACCACGGCCGCCTCTCAATCAGGCGGCATGAAGTGCTGCCGCCCCACGACGGCAGTCCCGCCGGTCCATGCCATCCATCTCGAACTGCCGACCCCATGAGGCTTTGATACCTGATGAGGCTTTGACACCAGAACATCCTGCACGAGTCGCGACGGAAATTCGGCCCAACAAACAAACACAAAGGGAGGATGCAGATGATTTTCTATGGACGATCTGTTGTCGGCTGCGCCGCGCTGGCGGTGGCTGCATTGGTCACCGTCTCGCCGGCGCGCGCGCAGAACCCTGCGGCGCTGAATGCCGAGGCGACCATGAACGACTGGCCGACATATCACGGCACTTACAAGTCCTACCATTACAGCGGCCTCGAGCAGATCAACGCCGGCAACGTCAAGAATCTCGAAGTCGCCTGGATGCATTTCCCGGAACGCGCCACCCGCGGCCTGCAGTCGACGCCGCTCGCCCTTGACGGCGTGCTGTATTATTCGGGCTCCTACAGCCGCGTCTACGCGCTTGACGGCGCGACCGGCAAGACGATCTGGGCCTATGCGCCGGAGCTCGACGAGGAGTTGGTCGCGAAGCAAACGCACTCGCCCTACAATCGCGGCATCGCCATCGGGGGCGGCAATCTCTATGTCGGCACCGTCGACGGGCGCCTGATCGCACTCGATCTGAAATCCGGCAAACCGGTGTGGGACACCAAGCTGCTGGATTCCAAGAAGGTGACCGTCGGCTTCACCGGCGCGCCGCTGGTGGTCAAGGACATCGTGATCATCGGCGCGCAGGGCGGCGAATGGACCGGTCGCGGACCGATCTTTGGCGTGGACGGCAAGACCGGCCAGAAGAAATGGGAATTCTTCACGGTGGCCGGGACCGAAGAGGCCATGAAGACCTGGGGCGGCGAGTCCTGGCGGACCGGCGGCGGCGGCGGCTGGATGCCCGGAACCTATGACCCGGAAACCAATTCGGTGTGGTGGGGCACTGCCAACCCGGCGCCGCTCTACGACTGGTCGGGCGCGGACTGGAAGAAGAGTGGACCGCGGCCGGGCGACAATCTCCACACGACATCGGTCATCGCGCTCGATCCCGATACCGGAAAGCTCAAATTCTATCATCAGGAGCTGCCGCACGATGCCTGGGACTTCGACTCTTCCGTGGGCGAGTTCGTCATGATCGAGCGCGGCGGCAAGAAGCTCGTGGTGCATGCCAACAAGAGCGGATACATCTTCGTCTATGACCGTTCCAACGCCAAGGTCGAGAACGTCTGGCCGCTGGTAAAGAACATCAACTTCGTCAAGAGCATCGATCCGAAGACCGGTGAACTGATCGGTCGCCGCGACCTCGTCGAGGGCAAGGTCGACCCGCCATTGTGCCCGGCCATCGCCGGCGGCATCAGCTGGAACTCCGGCGCCTACAGCCCCAAGAACGGGCTGTTCTACCGGATCGGGCAGGAGTGGTGCATGGAGATGACGGTCGAGAAGACCACGCCGATCACGGAGCCGATGGCCCAGCTCAACCTCGGCGCCACGTTCAAGATCGTGGCGCCGCCGGACGGACCGGCCCGTGGCCATCTCAGCGCCCGTGATCCGGTCACCGGCGCCAAGAAGTGGGAGGTCGCCTACAAGCAGCCGCCGCTCGCCAGCGTTCTCGCCACCGCGGGCAATCTGGTTTTCGTGCCGGACGCCGAGGGTATCGTGCACGCCTACAATGCCGATACCGGCGAAGAGCTCTGGTCGCGCAACAACGGCATGGGGCACAACGCCGGCATCATCAGCTACATGGCCGGCGGCAAGCAGTACGTCGCCGTACCGGCGGGCTGGGGCAGCCTGGTGGCCGACGAGTTCGTTGCGCTCTATGGCGAGCCCTTCAAGAGCATGTCGAAGAATACCGGCGCTCTGATTGTCTACGCACTCAGACAATGATGGTGGCGCGGGCGGCAGGGATCGATCTCCTTGCCGCCCTTGCGCTGCTGCTCCCGAGGTCAATACGGATGCTGGAATGCGAATACCGTTGCTGATTGTTGCGGCCATCATCTGGCCATTTCTGTCGACCGCCGCGTTGGCCCAGCAGGCTGCAAATCCGCTGCCCCAGGCCGAAGCCTCGCCTGACGACATCGAGGGCGGGAAAATGTTCGCCACCACCTGCGGCTTCTGTCACCAGGAGGGCGGCCGCCATGCGGGCAGGGGCCCGAAGCTGTCGAAGTCCGAGCGCAGCGACGAATACCTCATCGAGCGCATCAAGAAGGGCAAGGTAGGCGCCATGCCCGCCTATGGTTCGGTGTTCAGCGATGGCCAGATCATCGCGATCCTGGCCTACATTCGAGGGCTCGATGACTAAAGCGGCGTGGAAACCGCGATATCGCCACTCGCGATATACGGCAGGTCTCGCTCTGCTGATGATCTGGAGCGCGCCGGCGGATGCCCGCTCGCTCGAAGCCGTCATCGAGCGCGGTGCGTTGACGCTCTGCGCCAGCCCCAACGCGCTGCCGTTTGCCAGCAAGTCCGGACCGGTCCACGGATTCCAGATCGAACTCGGCGAAAAAATCGCCCAGCAACTTGGTGTCAAGCTGACGCGGGAATGGGTGATCAGCGCAATCCAGTATCGCCGCGCCGATTGCGACCTCGTGCTCGACGTCATCGCCCGCAAGGATACGCCGCCCTCCGGCGGGGTGCGGACGTCGCGTCCTTACCACCGCAGCGGCGTCGTGCTCGCGGTGCGCGGCGATTCACAGGCGTCCTCGCTGGCCGGTCTCGGTCCCGATCAGCGGGTCGGGGTACCGGTCGGCTCGGTGGTCTCGATGACGCTCGCCAAGGGCGGTGCCGCCACGTCTCCGTTCGCCTTCGAGGACGATATCGTTGCGGCGCTCGCCAATCGCGAGATCGAGGCCGCCGCCGTCACCCCGATGACGGTGGGCTGGTTCAACCTGCAGCACGCCGACAAGCCGTTGCGCCTGATTCCGGCGTTCGGCGACGATCAGGACCTGAACTGGAATATTGCCGCCGGGCTGCTTCGGCCCGACGACCAGCTGCGCGCGCGTGTCGATGCGGCGATCGAGGCCCTGCTGGCCGATGGCACCATCGCGCGGATCTACGCCCGCTACGGCATCGAGCTGCGACCTCCGCAGTGAGGCGCGGTATCGCGCCAGATGCCCCGGGCTTGGCGACCGGAAAACACTCGCGCGCTGTTACGTATGGTGAGTCAAACGACGCTGCGGAAAATGCCTTGTTTTAGGACCACGGCGGCTCTTCGCTGGCCCCGGCTGCCTCGTGGTGGGTCGTGACACCTGCCGAACGCAATCCGGTCAGCAATACAGTTCTCACAGAGGCAGGATCAAATCCAATTTCTTTGGCGTTTGGTGGATGTGCTTCGCTGCCCTTCAATCGGAGCGCCAGGTGCAATTGCTCGCAAAGATGCTGAACGACGAGATTGACCTGATCGTCAGTCATGATCGGTTTCTCCTGCTGCCAGTTTGCTACCCATCTAAGTAGCACACATCAAAATAGGGTGGTACGCGATCGGACCGCCCAAGGATCAAGCCCGCCGACCTCCCGGTCGAACAACCAGATCGATACGAGATTCACATCAACCTCAAAACTGCCAGAACATTCGGTCTCGAAGTCCCGGCCCCTCTTCTTGCGCGCGCTGACGCCGTAATTGAATAGCCCTGCTCTTCGCTGCAGTGCACGAGCCTGCTATCGGCAGTTTTCAGGCCTGCCGAAGCGGCCGGACGACGTCCGTTCATAGGCATCCCCGACAAAGGAACGCCACTGGTTCGGGCGCGTTAGAAAAGGCGAAGCAAATCCACTTTGCCCGGTCGTGGTTGTGACGTCGCGGGGTGACGATTTGTCGGCCCAAGCCTTTTCCCTGACGGCGAGCGAATGTCACGCCCGGGGCTGGTCTGGTCGAACAGGTGGGAACAATGAGGGTCTGCGGAGTGGTGCGGGTCGGTTTGTTGACCGCATTCATTGCGGCGGCTTGGCTCGGCCAACCGGTCCGGGAGGGCCTCGCCCAAACCCGACCATCCGCTTCTGCGAGTGAACCCGCCAAAGCATCTGCGCCCAAGGCAAGCGCTCCCCGGAAGGAAGCGGGAGCAGCTGTGAGCCCTTACACCGCGGGATTGGTAACCGGTCCGCCGCAAAGCACCGAGTTCGCCATCACGCAGGACATTGCGACCACGTTGGCCACCGGCCAGGAGACCGGTCCGCGCGGCGAGGTCGCATTACGGGTGCTCCCGATGGTGGGAAACGGTGGTATCCGCAACATCCTGGACGTGCTGACGCTGGCAGGTGCCGACATGGCGATCGCGCCTGTCGTCCTGGTCGACCGGCTGCGGGATACAAGGACGATCCCGGACATCCAGAACAAGCTCGTCTACATCACCCCGCTTTTTGTCGAAGAGTTCCATCTCCTCGCGCGCTCCGAGATCAAGAGCCTGGCGGATCTTGAGGGAAAGACGGTCAATCTCGGCGAAGAAGGCAGTGCTGCCGCGCTGCTTGGCCGTGAGGTGCTCAACCGTCTGGAGGTTAAGTTCAGCGAATTGAACCTGGGGCTGGACGCCGCGCTGGATGGCATGAGGAAGGGGCAAATCTTCGCCAGCCTGCTGGTTTCGGGCAAGCCGGTCAGCGCCCTGGCCCGCACCGCGCAAATGGATGGCATTCACCTGCTGCCGATACCGTATTCCCGGGCGCTGCAGCAAGATTATCTGCCATCGACGTTCCGCCGCGAGGATTACCCAAACATCGTTGGGACCGGTGAAAGCGTCGACACGATCGCGATCAAATGCGCTCTTTTCGCCTACAACTGGCCGACCCGAAGCGAGCGGTTTCAGCTCCTGGAACATTTTGTCGAAACGCTGTTCTCGCGGTTTCCCGAATTTCTCGGTGACGCTCACCACCCCAAATGGCGCGAGGTGAATTTGCCTGAGGTGCTGCCGGGGTGGCGGCGATTTCGTCCGGCAGAGCGCTGGCTGCAGCGGCAATCGGGCGGAGAGGCTGCGCTTCGCAAGGCGTTCGGCCGGTTCCTCGAGCAGAAGCCAGCCAGCAATCCGCCGGACCGCGAAGAGTTGTTCCAGGATTTCATGCGGTGGCAGGAACGCAAGCAGGGCAGGTGAGATTGGGAGATCACGATGCGCAATGCGCTGGTGACCGCAGCTCTCGTCGCTTCGCTCGGATTGATCGCCGATGTGCGGCAGCCTGCCGCCCAATTTGGCCAACCCCAATTGAGCCAACCGCAATTCGGTCAACCACAATTTGTTCAGCCCCCGTTTGGTCAACCCCAATTTGGTCCATCGCAAAGCGCGGCACCGCAAGTGCAAGCACCGACCAGGGTGCAAACGGCCGACAAGGTCAGAAAAGCCAAACCAGCCGTTCGCAGAGCAGCCAAAGCGCACAGGAAGCCCGCCGTCGTTCGTGCGCCGCCAAATCAGCGGAAGATGGCCGAGAAGAACGGATACAAGCGCGTCAGCGATCTCGTGAACTTCCCAAAGTTCTTTCCCAGCCTGGGCATCGTCTTTGTCAAACCCGAAACCTTGCCGCTCGGACCATTCGTGACCTTCGACCGCAAGGATCGCTTGATGGCGACCGTGTATATGGTCCCGACAAAAGATATCGACGATCACAAGCCATTGGAGGCGCCGGGGTTCGCCGGTGCACCGCTTGACCACGTCAGCATCTATTTCAACCCTGGTCACCCCGGCGTGGACGTGCCGCACTACCACCTCGTGATCTGGCATGTGACCAGGAAGGAGGAAGCGCGTGTTGCGAAATGACGCGCGCTACGTACGCGTGGGAGGGGTTGGACATCAGAACCGGCATCCTGGCGGGGTCATTGCGGCCTTCCAAGGCCTGAGAGCGCAATCTCGTCAACCGCGGACACCGCAACGCTTCCTCATCGGAGTGGCTCGACGGTCAGCGGACGCAGGTGCTGAAGCTCACGACGTGCCGCCTTCAACAGACCAATTGCGGCCTCCCGCTCCTGACCGACCAGAAAACCGGACGCGAAGGCCTGGGCTCTTCGATTGGCCTGCGGAGCAGTCAGGGCGGCTTCTGTGGCCATCTTTCGGTGCGCCATAAAATCGTTCAACGCTCCGAGCGCCGACTGAACGTTTTTCAGCCGGCTTGACAGTTGCGCAATCTCCTTGCGATCGCTGTCATCGTAGAGACCTTCAAAGAAATCGAGGGCGCAACGGATCTTCTTGATCCTGATCCGCAATTTATGGCGTTGGTCGGGTGAGAGTTCGTCCAGGCGCTTGCCTTGCTTGCGCACCTTTCTGATGCGGCGATCGAGAAGTTCGGCGGCGTACGGCCCAATCGATCTGTCTTTGTCGGCTGGCGCTTTTCTGGTTTCGATCCATTCGAGCATATCGATCAGCAGGCGACGGAACCGGGGTGACCCGACGGCTTGACCGGCGCGCTTGAACGCCTTGGTGCGTTGCGCCGCAAACTTTTTCTCGATCGCGCGAGACCCTCGCTTGGGTGGGCCGGCTTTCACTACCGGGCAAACGCGCTCTTCCAGAAAGACGTCGATTTCACGAGCCCGTGCGAGTTGGCCTGTAAGCCACTTGAGCTCCTCCTTGATGCCGGCGGTACTCGCGCGCGGCAGCACGTCGTCAAAAAGCGAGATGGCTGCACGCGTTCGTCGCAGGCCTACCCGCATTTGATGGATGGCTTCTGCGTCCAGGTTGCGTATGGCGTCCGCATTGGCCGCGAAATGCCGGAACGTGGAGGAGGCAATTGCGGTGAACGCATCGTTGGCTGACAATTTCCTGTCGAGGTGGATCGGTTCGGCATGGCTGGCGCTTTCGCGACCGCCTCCGGCGAGCTGATAACCCTTTTCAGACTTTGATTGCAAATCAAGCTCGGCGCCGGTCTTGCGTTCGAAACTGCGAGCTATCCGAAACAGATCGGCGGAACTTCCGCCCTTCAGTTCGAGCTCAAATTCGGAGATCGGTCTCGAGCGACCGCCTGACGCGATTTTTCCGCGGTCAACCGCGAGTTCGATTTCGCTGCGCCGGGTGCGGATCGGCAGCGCCATCCGACGAACGGAGGTCCGGAAGACAGGTTTCAACTTTCGCTGCAACTTCCTGGTGATCAGCCTGTCGAGCGGCGTGTCTTTGGCTTTCGTGAGATCGGGCGTCGCGCCATCCAGTTTCGTTTCCCACTCGCCGCGGGCGAGGACTCCCGACGTTACCGCCTTTACCGTCTGCACATAGTCATCGCCGGCCTGGCGGACTCTCAGGGTAAGTCCGTTGCGTTTCAGCTTGTGCTTGGCCGTATCGAAATAGATTGTCACCAGATTTTGCTCGGACCGGCCGCCGCGGCGCGCGCCCGTCAGGCGGGTCTTCGCAACAGATGACAGCTTCCGGGGCGCAACACGGAACTTCAGTTCGGCTTCAACGCTCATCGTGGACTCCGTCGGGCGTTGGTAAAAACGGACGTTTCCCGAAAGGTTCCGTATTCAAGCCGTAGAAAGGATATGATGGAGCGGATATGATCCGGGACACTCAGTCCCCGCCGGCGCCGCCAGACGCATGCCCTCATGGGTTCGCCTCTGGCGATGTCGAAGATGTCGACGGACTGTGAAGTACTTTACATTCCTGTGTTCTTGGCCCGGGCTAGGATGGCGGAAGGCTTCTTTCTTGAAGGAGGCATCATGCTCGAGACATTCAAATGGAACTCCCGATATAATGCTCGCGGATGGGTGACGATGGCTGGCGCGCTCGTTGTGCTCCGCGCCCTGAATGCATTGCGACAGAAGGGTGAAAGCAAGCGAAGGCCGCCACTCTGGAAACACTTCGACGATACCCATCATTGGGACTCAAGCGCGGAGGAATGGGTCCCGAACGATGATCGTGATCGTGCAACGCATCATGCGTCCGGCACGCCGAATTCCGAGACGCAAGGTCCCTCTCGCTGACGAGCCCGTCGAGCGGTGCGGGCGCGAGAAGTAGCGGGATCGAGATGTGAGTTGCTGCTGGCCGCTTGACAGTGGTCAGCGATGGTCCGGCGCGGGCTCAAAGCCACCGACATCTTCGTTCGCATTCGAGGACGATATTGTTGCAGCGTTGGCCAATCGCGAGAGCAAGGCACCGCTGTTACCCCGATGACGGTCGGCTGGTTCAACCTGCAGCACGCCAACAAGCCGTTGCGCCTGGCTGCGCGCTGGCGAGTTCCGCGCAATATCGTTTGACCCGATTTCCCAAACCTGAAACAGTCGTTTCATTGGTGAACCCCATGTATTGTAAAGAAAATCTACTGCACGCGGTCCGTGCATTGGTCGGCCTGTGGGCCGTGAATGCAGCCGTTATGTCAACATGATCGACCTGGAGGGCGTCTCAGCTCAAGCGCTGTCGGATACGATCGGCGCGATCTATGACTGCGCGCTCGATCCGCAGCTTTGGCCCGAGACCTGCCGGAAGATCGCCGATCTCTGTGAAAGCACAGGCGGCGGCATTTGCGTGCACGACATGCGGCACGTGCAGAACGATCAACTGTTCGTGTTCGGGTACCAACCGGAATTCCTTGAAAAGCTGGGAAGCCAGTATGCGCAAAGCCCGATGGCGGCGGCGGACATCGTCGCCAGCGTCGGCGACGTCAACATCCTCTCTACCGATCGCCAGGAGTTGCTCGATAGCCGCTTCTACCGGGATGTGCTGGAGCCGTTCGCCCTGACGGACATGATCTGGTTTCCGGCGTTGCGGACCGGCGGCCGCATGGCTTCGATGCACGCGTCCCGGAAAGACCAGGCGCCGCATTACCAGCAGCTCGAGATCGGGCTGTTCAAGCTGTTGTCGCCGCACGTCTGTCGCGCGCTGACGATTTCGGACGCGCTCGATATCCGCACCCTGCGCTCGGAGATGCTGGAAAAGACGCTCGATGTCCTCGCCGCCGGCGTTTTCCTCGCGGCGCGCGATGGCCGGGTCGTGTACATGAATGAAGCGGCCGAGCGCCAGGTCAAGGCCGGCACCTCCATTCGCATCCTGAACAACCGCCTCGAGCCCGTCGATCCGGCCGCAAGCGCCGCCTTGTCGATGGCGATCGACCGAGCGGCCCGCGATGATGATGGTGGGGGCCAGCGTTCGCTCGCCATCCCCAGTGGAACCGGCGCGGGCTATATCGCGACCCTGCTGCCGGTTCAGCGCGGTCAGCGAGCCGACATCGTGGCGCCGTTCGCCGCTTCCGTCGCGATCTTCATGCAGGATCCGCTCGAAGCCCCGATGATGCCGGGGGAGGCCTTTGCCAGGCTTCACAAGCTGACTGGCGGAGAACTGCGCGTCCTGCTGGCGCTGGCCCAAGGGCTGGGCGCCAAGGAGGCGGCCGACATGCTCGGCATCAGCGAGCCTACCGTGCGCACCCATCTGCAGCACATGTTCGCGAAAACCCACACGCTGCGGCAGGCCGACCTGCTGCGCCTGTTGCAGGCCTCGACGCCGGCGGTTCGCGCGCCGTAGCCGCTTGATCTGCAGGCGTCGGATCTTGCGCATCCCCGCCCCGACCCCGCCAACCAAATAATTCGAGCTGCAATTCGTCGACCTCATTGGTTCCGATGATGTGCCGCTGCGCCGGACGTTCCAACGTCCCCCGTCCGAATTTTTGGGCGCTGAACGCATTCCCCTGTCGAAAGATTTGAAATGACCACCGTCACCAGCATTGCCCAGTTGAACGCCGCCATCGTGTCGGCCGCCGGCGTCACCGCACCCGGCACCGTCGTCACCATCACGCTGGGCAACAACATCAGCCTCGGCGCCACGGCGATGCAGGCGATCAACCTGCATGTCGGCGTCACGCTGGTCATCGAGGGCGGTGGCCATACGCTGAACGGCGGCGGCATCCAGCGCGGCTTTTTCGTCTACGCCGGAACGGTCGAGATCAACGACCTTCTCATCAACAACATGCTGGCGCAGGGCGGCGACGGCGGTACTTCGGATGTCGGCGGAGGCGGCGGTGGCGGAGCCGGGCTGGGCGGCGGGCTTTTCGTCGGCGCCAATGTGGCCGGCAACCCCGGAAACGTGACGCTGAGCAATGTCAATTTCTCCCAGAACGCGGCTGAGGGCGGTCTGGGCTCGCTCAATGCAATCATCGGATCCGCTGCGGGGGGCGGCGGCGGTCTCGGCGGCGACGGCGGCGCCGTGGACATTTTTAAAGGCGGCAGCGGAGGCGGCGGCATCGGGGGCGACGGCGGCACTGCCGATGATTTCCAGGGTGGCAGCGGCGAGACCGGCCTCGTTTCCGGCGCCGCCGGCGGTGCCAGTGGCGGAATAGGCGAACAGGGGAGTTACACCCCGGGCGCAGGCGGCCTGAACGGCGGTGGTGGTGGCGGCGGCGGCGGTGGCGATGGGACTTTTGCTGGCTGGTTGGTTGGTAATCAGCCCGGAGGCGTCGGCCCCGGCGGCGGCGGTGGCGGCGGCGTCGGCGGCGCTGCGGGCAGCCCATTTACCGGCGGCGACGGCGGGTACGGCGGTGGTGGCGGTGGCGGCGGCGGGGACGGCGGGTTTGGCGGCGGCGGCGGCGCCGGCCTCGGCAAGGGCGGATTTGGCGGCGGCGGCGGAGGAGGCTCCGTCACGAACGGCGCAGCCGGGTTCGGGGGCGGCGGGACGCTCACCGGGGGCTACGGCGGCGGCGGCCTTGGCGCGGGTGGCGCCGTCTTCGTGCAAGAAGGTGCCTCGCTGAGCTTCGCCGGCTCGACGGGCATCGTCTTCAATTCGGTCACGGGAGGCGGCACCGCCAACCCCCCAGCTGTCGTCCAGACAGGCGAACCCGCGATCATCGCCGGCATTCCGACGGGCCAGGCCTTCGGCAGCGGCATCTACCTGCAAGGCAACAACACGCTGACCTTTCGGCCTGATGGCACCGGGGTTACACGCGATGCCAATGGCAACCTGACGGGCTTCCTCGGACAGTACATCTTCGACGTGATCGGTGACGATGCCGGCTCCGCCGCCGCCGCCGGCTATGCCGGTGCTGCCGGTTATACGATGGGCCAGACCGGTATCGTCGTCGACGGCACCGGCACGCTCGTGCTTCTTACGACCAACACCTATTCGGGCGCGACAACGGTCCTGCAGGGAACGCTGGACGTGGAGGGCTCGATCGCGAGATCCGCCGTCACCGTGCACAGCGGCGCCACACTGACGGGCGGCGGCACCACCGGCGCGGTCACAGTGCGGAGCGGCGGTGTGTTCGATCTCACGTTCGATGCCGTTGCAGGCAATATGCACACGGGCAGCCTGTCGTTTTCGTCAGGCGCGGGCTTCGCGGTCCAGCTTGGTGGTGCCCAGGCCGGCGTTTTCGATCAGGTCGTCGTCAACGGCACCGTCGCGCTGGGCGGTGCGACGCTCAACCTGTTGCTATTCAGCGGGTTCGTGCCCGCTGTCGGCAACAGCTTCCGCATCATCGATAACAACGGCACCGCGGATGCGGTGACCGGCACCTTCGCGGGTCACGCCGAGGGCAGCACATTCTTCTCCGGCGCCGTCAGGTACGCGATCAGCTATCACGGCGGCGACGGCAATGATGTCGTTCTCACGGCGATTGCGGCGAACGATCCGCCGGTAGCCGTGGCTGATGCCGGCACCGTAACGGAAGACGCCGCACCCAACCTGATCATGGGCAATGTGCTGACGAACGACAGCGATCCCGACGGGAACGCGCTCACCGTAACAAGCTCCGGCACGTTCAATCTGAGCCATGGCACGCTGGTCATGCATGCCGACGGCAGCTACGCCTATACGCTGGACAACTCCAATCCGGCTGTGGATGCGCTGAATACGGGCCAGACGCTCGTCGACAGCTTTACCTACGGCATCAGCGACGGACATGGCGGCACGAATTCGGCCAGCCTCAAAATCATCATCCAGGGAAGGACGAACAGCATTGCGCCTGACGTCGCCGGTGCGGTCACCCTGAGTGCGATCGCCGAGGATTCCGGCGCGCGGCTGATCACGCAGGCGGAGCTGCTGGTCAACGTCACGGACGTCGACGGGCCATCCCTAACCGCAGCCAATCTTGCGATCATTGCCGGCGCGGGCACCCTGGTCGACAACAATGACGGGACCTGGAGCTTCACACCCGCGCTGCACGATGACGCGTCGGCATCGTTTTCCTTTCAGGTTACCGACGGCTTTACCTCGGTGGCCAACAGCGCCTCACTCGACATCACGCCGGTGGACGATGCACCGGTCGTGACCGGCCTCGTGACCCTGAATGCGATCGCCGAGGACTCCGGCGTGCGGCTGATCACGCAGGCCGAGCTTTTGGGCAATGTCGGGGATGTCGACGGGCCGTCGCTGACCGCAGCCTTTCTTGCGATCGTTTCCGGCGCGGGCACGCTGGTCAACAACAACAACGGGACCTGGAGCTACGCGCCGGCGGCGAACGATGACAGTTCGGTGTCCTTCTCCTATTCGGTCACTGACGGCACGACTTCGGTGACCGACGGTGCGACGCTCGACATCACGCCGGTGAACGATGCGCCGGTGGTGAGCGCCGATGCGGCGCTCGCGGCGATCAACGCGAACTCCGGCACGCGGCTGATCACGCAGGCCGAACTGCTGGTCAACGCCAGCGATCCCGACGGTCCGTCGGTGCTGGTGGCGACCAATCTGCAAATCTCGGCAGGCTCCGGCGCGCTCCTCAACAACAACAATGGCACCTGGAGCTATACGCCGGCGGCGAATGACGGCGCTCCGGTCGCGTTCTCCTACCAGGTGACCGACGGCCTGGAGTCCGTTGCGGCGGGCGCCAGGCTCAGTGTCAACGACGCGCCGGTCAACACCATGCCGGCGTCGCGGAATGTCGCAACCAACATGAACATCGCGATCTCGGGGCTCGCCGTCGGCGACGCCGATGGCACGTCGTTGACCACCACGCTTCACGTCGATCATGGCACGCTGAGCGTCGGGGCATTTGGCGGCGCCACCGTCGTCGGCAGCGGGTCAGCCACGGTGACGCTGTCCGGCAGTGTGGCGCAGATCAATGCCGTGCTCGGCGTTGCCAACAACGTGCTCTACCACAGCGCGTTCGATTTCAGCGGCGTCGAACACCTGACCATGACCAGCAGCGACGGATCGCTCAGCGATACCGATGTCCTGGACCTCAGCGTCCTTCAGCATCCGCCGATGGCCGCCGATTTCTGGCTGGTGTGATGCGAGGCGCTTCGGAGCCTGATCTCGTCGAAGCCCCGCGGATGTCAGGTGAGCCTTTGGTGGCGGCCGACATGCCCGGCATCAGCGAACCCACCGCGCACCCTTATGCAACACATGTTCTCAATTCGTCGACCTCATTGGTTCCGATGATGCGCAGCGACGCCCGGTATACCAGCATCGCCCCGTCTGAATTCCTGGGCCACCGCCACGTTCAGTCGTTTCGCTGAACTTTCAGTTTTTACTTCGAGGTCTCGGCCCATGTCGTTCTCCCAAAAATCATCGTTTGCGGCTTCGCAGCTTCGCACAGCCCTGTTGAGAAGCACCGCGCTGGTGCGGTTGTCGCTTTCCATCACGGTGGTTGCTGTTGGCGTCGGTTGCGCTCCCGCGTTCGCGGACGGCGGCGCGGGCGGCGCCGGTGCAACGGGTGCCGGAGCGGGAAGCGGTGGCGCGGACATGATAACGGGAAACACGGGCGATGACGGGGTTGCGGGCGGGGCCGATCCGGGCGGCGGCGGTGGCGGCGGCGGCGGCGGCGCTGGTGGTGGCCTTGGCGGTGGGCGCGTTCCAGGGGGAGGTGGACCAGGAAGCGGCGGCGCCTCGGGCGGATCGGGAGCGGCCACTTTGATGCTGTCTGGTGACAATGGCGCGGCCGGTGGGCTTGTCGGAGATGGCGGCGGCGGAGGTGGCGGCGGATTCCAGAACTGGTTCCAGAACGCCACCCTCGTGATATCCAACACAAACTTCACTGGAAGCGCCGGCGGTAATGGCGGTGCAGGGAATGGCAGCGGCGGCGGTGGCGGGGGTGGCGCCGGCGGAGAACAAGCTGGGTTTAGACTCCCCAATGCTACCTTCAACGCCTCCAGCAACGTTCAGCTAACAGGTGGTGCTGGCGGAGCAGGCGGGTCGAGCGCAGCGGGGTTTGGTGGTTCAGGCGGCACAGGAGGGGTCGGGGTGATATTTGTCGACCCCGGTGGAACCGTGAACGTGGGGACAGGAGCTCTGCTGAGCGGCGGGGCCGGTGGTGCCGGTGGCATGGGCGGGGCCGGCAATGGCGCTAACGGAGCGGGTGGTGTCGGTATTGTCGGAAGGGGACTGACGATCATCAACAACGGCACGATCAGCGGCGGACTGAATGGTGATGGCGTAACCAGGGCGGAAGCGATCCGCCTTACGGGCGGCGCTGCCGACGTCAACACCATAACGTTCGGCAATGCGACTGCGGGCATCATTGGAAATATTCACATCGGGGCCAGCATACTTACTTTCGCGCAATCAACCGATACAACGCTCGCCGCATCTATCACCGGCTTCGCGGGTGCAATAGAGAAGACAGGTGCCGGCACTCTGACCCTGTCCGGAGCCAGTACCTTTGGCAATTTCGTCAACATCAGGGCTGGCACGTTGTCCATCACAAACGACACCAACCTCGGCATTGGCAACAAGTCTATCTCAATTCTCGATGGCGCGAGATTGGCCGTTACGGGTAATGCCACGTTCGCCAATAACTTTGGATTTTTCATCAGCGGCAATCCCAACTTTGATATCGCGGGGGGCACCACCAGCACAATCCAGGGCGTGATCACAACCACGGGGCTGGTCGGAAGCGGCTTTACCAAGACCGGCGCCGGAACCCTCGAGTTGGCGGGGATGAATAATTATTCTGGTTTCACGATCGTGAACGCCGGCACGTTGCGTGCCGGATCCGCTCGCGCTTTTGGAATATTCAATGTACTCGCGGTTTCAGGCGGCGCGACCGTGGACTTGAACGGCTTCGACCAGACGTTCCTTCAGCTGAGTGGTGCCGGCACGGTGACGGGCGCCAACAGCACGATTTCCAGGGCATTTTTTGCTGGTGATTTCAACATGCCGGGCACATCGATGAGGATTGTCGGCAATCTCGCGTTCCAGTCCGGTGCGCTCTATGTAGTTTTCGTCAATCCGGCCACGACGTCATTTGCCAATGTCACCGGCACGGCTACCCTTGGTGGCGCGACCGCAGGCGTCGTGTTTGCTAACGGCGCGTATGTGCAAAAGCAGTACACGATCCTCACCGCGACCGGCGGCATCAATGGCACCTTCTCTTCGTTTCTCACCGAGAATGCGCCATCAAACGCCACATCGACGTTGAGCTACGACGCCAATAACGTCTATCTCGGTATGACCTTGGATTTCACCATTCCGGGCGGCCTCAACGGCAATCAGCAGAACGTCGCCAACGCGCTGACCAATTTCTTCAACACCACCGGCGGCATTCCCGCTGTTTTCGCCAACATGTCGGCCGACGGTCTGTCGCAGGCGGCCGGCGAGACCGCGACCGGATCGCAGCAGTCCACCTTCAATGCCATGAACCAGTTCATGGGCGTGATGATGGACCCGTTCATTGCGGGGCGCGGTGACGGCGCAACTGCCGGCGGCAACGCATCCGGTTACGCCGGCGAGGAAGCGCTGGCCTATGCCGCGAAGAAGCGTAATCCGAATGACGCGCTGGCGGCGATCTACACCAAGGCGCCGCCAATGGTGCCGTTCCAGCAGCGCTGGAGCGTGTGGGCGGCCGGCTTCGGCGGCTCGCAGACCACCGACGGCAATACCGTGGCCGGCTCCAATACGGCGACGTCGCGGATCTATGGCACCGCCATCGGTGCCGACTATCGCTTTTCGCCGTTCACCATCGCCGGCTTCTCGCTGGCCGGCGGCGGCACCAATTTCAGCGTTGCCAATAACGGCACCGGACGTTCCGACTTGTTCCAGGCCGGCGCGTTCATCCGGCACAATGTCGGAGCTGCCTATTTGTCCGGAGCGCTGGCCTATGGCTGGCAGGACGTCACCACCGATCGCACCGTCACCATCGCCGGCATTGATCAACTGCGCGCGCGGTTCAACGCCAATGCCTGGTCGGGCCGTGTCGAAGGCGGCTATCGCTTCGTAGCCCCCGTCATCGGCGGGATCGGCTTCACGCCGTACGCGGCAGGCCAGTTCACGACGTTCGAACTGCCGGCCTATGCGGAAGGCGTCATCTCCGGCACCAACACGTTTGCCCTCGCTTATGGTGCGAAGAGCGTGACCGATACCCGCAGCGAACTCGGTCTGCGCACCGACAAATCGTTCGCCATGCAGGCCGCGATCCTGACGCTGCGCGGCCGCGTGGCATGGGCGCATGATTTCAATCCCGACCGCGGCATCGGGGCGACGTTCCAGACGCTGCCGGGCGCCAGCTTCTTCGTCAACGGCGCGGCGCAAGCTGCCAACTCCGCGCTCGTTACGGCTTCGGCCGAAACCAAGTGGATGAACGGCTGGTCGACGGCCGCCACCTTCGAAGGCGAGTTCTCCAACGTGACGCGCAGCTACGCCGGCAAGGGCGTGGTGCGGTACGCGTGGTGAGATGCGCGGTGCGACAAATCAACCCGTCGGGCAAATCAGTTCTGAGTTTCAGAAATCGTGTCAAGTAGAAAATTTCCGTAAATCAAAAATATTTCTGTTGTCGGCCGACCCAAATCAGTGCGCATCTATCGTCATCCCGTCCTGGTCAGAAGGGCGTCGGCCGTCGTCACGGACGTTGGGCGGGTTGCGGTGGACGCTGGTTTACGCCTCGACGACGGCGTGGATAAGCGTACGGCAAAACCGTGTGGTCCTGGC
>NZ_JAFCMC010000039.1:0-66500 GCF_018130085.1 Bradyrhizobium sp. AUGA SZCCT0169
CATATGGATGCAAGCGATCCGATCAGACCGTCAAAAAACTCTTGTGGCACGGGGGCCGTCCACATATGGGTCCCGGCTCAAGGCCGGGACGACACCGAGCAAGAAGCAGGCTGCGCGCTCTTCACACCCCGAGCCAGATCAGGCCGCCCGGAAGATCGCCGACGGCAAAATCAACTTGCAGGACCCTTCGATGAACCGGATCGCTGGCCGCTTCCGAGCTGTGCAGAATAGGCGTCGCATAGAGCCAGATATCGCCGACCTCGGCCAGGCAGACGGCGCTCCCGCATTTTTCAACCACGCTCTTTACTTCGGGTTCGGGGATCAGACCCAGCCGGTGCGATCCCGGCGCGATCAGAAGGGGCGCGTTCGTCGCCGGTACAGGGTCGAGATGAACGCGCAGCGTCACCATGCCGGCCAGCAGGTCAAATGGCGGCGCGACGTGAAGCAATCCGCTTTTGACGGTCCAGGGACCAAAGCCCGCGACCTCGACGCGTCCAGCGACGGCGATCGTTCGATCCTGATGCCAGGCAAGCGCCCAGTTGGTCGAAACTGTCTTGTCGAAAAGAATGGCTCTGACGGGATGACAGCTTTCACCGAGGACCGCGGCAACGACTTTCCAAACGGCTCCCGGCGGCGCAAGAAATCGCCGCACCTCGGCATTGCCGTGAAGCCTGATGCCGGCCTGATCCGCGGGCAAATTGGCGACCGAATCTTCAAGGTCCCGCAATTCCGACGCGCCAAGAGCCGCGTGCATGCGTAGCGCGCCAATCTCGGCGAACGCCGCCGCTTCATTCGCAGAAAGAGCGATGGTCATGCCTTTACCCGATCGGCTTCAGCCCCGCTTCGATCGCCGCGCGGCGCGGTTCGAGGAACGGCGGCAGCGCCAGTTTCTCGCCGAGCGTTTCCATCGGCTCGTCGGTCGCAAAGCCGGGGCCGTCGGTTGCGATCTCGAACAGGATGCCGTTGGGTTCGCGAAAATAGAGGCTGCGAAAGTAAAACCGGTCGATCTCGCCGCTGTTGCGAACGCGCAGCTCGTTCAGCCGCTGCGTCCAGGCATGATACTGCGCCTCGTCGGGCGTGCGGAACGCGACATGATGCACGCCGCCGGCGCCCTGCCCCGCCATCGGCGATGCCTTGTCCTCGAGCACATGCAGTTCGGCGGCGAGATTGTTCTCGTCCCTTGCCTCGCCCATCGCGAACACGTGAATCTGCGCGCCGTGCGCGGCATAGTCGCGGACGCGGCGCATGTTCATGACCTCGGTCAGCACCAACGCGGTACGCGACAAATCATGCACGGTGAGCACGATCGGGCCGAGACCGCGGATCTGATGCTCGGCCGGAACCGTACTGCGCTCCCAGGGCGAGGAAGCGCCAGCCCCGCCGTCATCGACCAGCACCAGGCGCTGCCCCTCGCCGTCTTCGAACGGCAGCGTCAGCCGGCCGTCGACCTCGATGACATCGCCAGTCACGCCGCCCGCCGCCTTGAGGCGGTCGCGCCAGAACCCGAGCGTCTTTTCACCCGCGACCCGCAAGCCCGTGCGCGAGATCGAATTGGTGCCGCGCCGCTCCGGCGCCGCCGGAAAATCGAAGAAGGTGAGGTCGGTGCCGGGATTGGCTTTGCCGTCGGCATAGAACAGATGGTAGGCGCTGACGTCGTCCTGGTTGACCGTCTTCTTGACCAGCCGCATGCCGAGCAGGCCGGTGTAGAAGGCCAGATTCTCGCGCGGCTTCGCCGAAACCGCGGTCAAGTGGTGAATTCCGGTGAGCTGCATGGCATCATCCTTATCGCGAGGAAAAACAAACGCGGCGATTTGGGTCTTCGGGATCATGTAGGATATGATCATGTAGGATATAGTGTGATTATTCGCCAGCGGCCCTGTCGCCGGCCTGTTCAGGGACAAACTCCATGACCGAACACATCATAGTGTCCGACGAAGACGCAACGCGCGTGATCACGATGCGGCGGCCCGAGAAGAAGAACGCGATCACCCAGGACATGTATCGCGCGATGAGCGATGCGATCAACAAGGCGCAGGACAATCCAGCCATCCGCTGCCTCATCATCACCGGCGGCTCCGGCGTGTTCACCGCCGGCAACGATCTGGAGGATTTCCTCAAAGACGGCACCTCCAATCCCGATTTGCCCCGCGCCTCCAACGCCGCAAAATTTCTCTATTCGCTGGCGCACAACACCAAGCCGATCATCGCCGCCGTCGACGGCATCGCGATCGGCATCGGCACCACGATGCTGTTCCATTGCGACCACGTGCTGGCCAGCAATACCGCGACGTTCTCGACACCATTCATCAATCTCGGGCTGGTGCCGGAAGGCGCCTCCAGCCTGCTGGCGCCCCGCGCCATGGGACACCAGCGCGCGTTCGCGATGCTGGTGATGGGACGCAAATTCAGCGCCGACGATGCGCACGCCGCCGGCTTCGTCAACGTCGTGGTGGCGCCGGGGCATACCGAGGCCGAAGCGCGCAAGGTGGCGCGCGAAATCTGCGCGCTGCCGGCCGAAGCGGTGGCGATCTCGCGCAAGCTGCTGAAACTGCAGCCGGAGGACATGACCCGCCGGATCGACCAGGAAGGCCATTTGTTCGGCGAACGGATGCGCTCCAAGGAAGCGATATCAGCGTTCAAGAAATTCTTCGACCGCAAGAAGGGGTAGAGGGAAAGACGTTCCCTCCCCATCCGTCATTGCGAGCGCAGCGAAGCAATCCATCGCGCCGCATAAAGGAAGAATGGATTGCTTCGTCGCTACGCTCCTCGCAATGACGGGGAATCAGAAAACCGCTCTCGCATGTTAGCTCCATGAAAATTCTCCTTCGTCACATCCTTGTTTCGGCGATCATGCTGGCTCCCGCCGCGTCCCTCGCCCAAACCCCCGCCCCCATCGATCTGCGCATTCTCGCGATCAATGATTTTCACGGCTATCTCCGCCCGCCGCAGTTCGGGATCCGGATCGCCGATCCCGAGGACAAGACCAAGAAGATGTTCGTCGCCGCCGGCGGCGCCGAGCACATGGCAACGTTGGTCAAGGAACTTCGCGACGGCCACAAGAATTCGATCTTCGTCGCTGCCGGCGATCTGATCGGCGCCAGCCCGTTCCTGTCGGCGATGTTCCACGACGAGCCCACCATCGAGGCGCTGTCGATGATGGGACTGGATATTTCCTCGGTCGGCAATCACGAGTTCGACGAAGGCAAGGCCGAACTGCTGCGCATGCAGAACGGCGGCTGCCATCCCGTCGACAAATGTCAGGGGCCGCATCCCTTCCTCGGCGCGAAATTCCGCTATCTGGCCGCCAGCACCTTCGAGAAGGCGACCGGCAAGACCGTGCTTCCCGCCTATGAAATCAAAACCTTCGAGGGCATTCCGGTTGCCTTCATCGGCCTGACCCTGAAGGGCACGCCCAACGTCATCTCGCCGGAGAGCGCCGCCGGCCTCGAATTCCGCGACGAGGCCGAGACGGTGAACGCGCTGATCCCCGAACTGAAGGCGCGCGGCGTCGAGGCCATCGTGGTGCTGATTCACGAAGGCGGCCTGCCGACCGGCGACTACAATGAGTGCCCGGGCATATCAGGCCCGATCGTCGATATCGTCAGGAAGTTCGACAAGGCGGTCGACATCGTCGTCTCCGGCCACACCCATCAGGCCTATGTCTGTGAGATCGACGGCAGGCTGGTCACGTCAGGCGACAAATACGGCACCATCGTTACCGCCATCGACGTCAAGCTCGATCCGGCCAGCCGCGACATCGTCAGCGCCAGGGCCAACAACACCATCGTCCGCACCGAGGCCTACGCCAAGAATCCCGAGCAGACCGCGCTGATCGAAGCCTATGACAGGGTTGCCGCGCCGATCGCCAACCGTCCGGCGGGCTCGATCACGGAAACGCTGTCGCGCGTGCCCAACAATGCCGGCGAGAGCCCGCTCGGCGACGTCATCGCCGACGCGCAACTGGCCGCGACCAGTGCGCCTGCGAACGGCAGCGCGGTGATGGCCTTCACCAATCCCGGCGGCGTGCGCATCGACATCACGCGCAAGGAAGATGGCGCCGTGACCTATGCCGATCTGTTCGCGAGCCAGCCGTTCCGCAACCAACTGGTGACGCTGACGCTGACCGGAAAGCAGATCAAGGACATGCTGGAGCAGCAATGGTTCGATCCGAAACGGCCGCGGATCCTGCAGGTCTCGAAGGGTTTCAGCTACGCCTGGGACAACAGCAAGCCGGACGGCGAGCGCATTCTCCCGGAGCGAATGGCGCTGAACGGCGCGCCGATCGACCCCGCCGGGAGCTATCGCGTGACTGTCAACAATTTCCTCGCGGTCGGCGGCGACGGCTTTACGGTCCTCACCCAAGGAACCGCCCCGCGAATCGGCGTCTACGACATCGACGCGTTGAACAGCTATTTCCTGGCCAACAGTCCGGTCGCCCCCGGTGCGGTCAATCGCATCGCTCGAATCAACTGAGGTGCAGTCCGCCTCCCCCGCGGGAAGGAACCATGGCCCTTTCCGAGCGGCCGCCGAGCGCCTAGATTGTGCGTTCGCGGCCCGCCCGCACGCCAGGATTTCGCATGACGCTGTTACTGACGCATTCCGCCTGTCTCGACCATCTGACGCCGCCGGGACATCCCGAGCGTCCCGACCGGCTGCGCGCGGTCGCCGAGGTGCTCGGCGAGGACCGCTTCAAGGCGCTGGTGCGCGGCGAAGCGCCGGAAGGCAGTCTTGATTCCGTGACGCTGTGCCATGGCGAGCATTATGTCGGCGAACTCCGCCACATCGCGCCCACCAGCGGCCTGATCTATATTGACGGCGACACCTCGATGTCGCCGGGGACGTGGGAAGCTGTGATGCGCGGCGTCGGCGGTGCGGTGGCCGCGACCGACGCGGTCATGTCCGGCGCCCATCACAACGCGTTCGTCGCGGTCCGCCCGCCCGGCCATCATGCCGAAGTGAGCAAGCCGATGGGCTTTTGCTTCTTCGACAATGCCGCGATCGCCGCCCGCCATGCCCAGCGGAAATACGGCATCGCGCGCGCGGCGGTGGTCGATTTCGACGTCCATCACGGCAACGGCACTCAGGATATTTTCTGGTCCGATCCGACCGTGATGTATTGCTCGACGCACCAGATGCCGCTGTTTCCCGGCACCGGCGCCTCCGGCGAGCGCGGCGAGCACGACACCATCGTCAACGCGCCGCTGGCGTCGGAGGACGGCAGCGTCAAGTTCCGCATGGCGTTCGAAAACCTGATCCTGCCGCAGCTGCAGAAATTCAGCCCCGAACTCATCATCATCTCCGCCGGCTTCGACGCGCATTTCCGCGATCCCCTGGCCTCGCTCAACGTGAAGGCGGAGGATTTCGGCTGGGTGACGCGCAAGCTGATGGATGTCGCGGATGCAAGCGCCGGTGGCCGGGTGGTCTCGGTGCTGGAAGGCGGCTACGATCTGCAGGGGCTGAAAGAGTCGGTCGCATCCCATGTCACCGCATTGATGGGCGCCTGAAACCTCGCCACAATACGCCCGCAAAAACTTCGTTTGATTCTGCGCATCACGATTTGATCTGCGCATCCGGGAACACAATATGGCCGAAAACACCCAAGTGGACGTCAAAAAGCTGAGCTTCGAGCGCGCGATCGAGGAACTTGAATCGATCGTCAAGCGGCTCGAGGACGGCAAGGTCCCGCTTGAGGAATCGGTTGCGATCTACGAGCGCGGCGAGGCCCTGAAGCGGCGCTGCGAGGAGTTGCTGCGGCAGGCCGAGGCCCGCGTCGACAAGATCACCACCGATGCCAGCGGACAGGTGACCGGCACCGAGCCGCTCGACGTGCAATAATCGGGAACATTAGGCGAATGTGACACCCGCCATCCCGCAAGGGGCCGAGTAGCGGCCGAATTAGCTACCCAATTAGCCGCCGAATTAGTTCTTGGCGCGCAAAACGGCCTGATATAGTCCGGCCAGCACCCGGGGACAGTTCGTGCGCGTTCAGCACCGCCATATCATCTACATACAGGGGTACGATCCGCGCGGATTGGCGCAATACTATCGCATGTTCCGTACCGAACTGCGGAAATTCGGCCGGCTGTACCAGCTTTCCGCCACCATCAGCCGGCCCAAGGTAGCAGCCGACGACGAGATGGCGTCCTGGACCATCGAGACCAAGGCGGACGACTGGCAGACCCGTACCAGCTACGACTTCCTGCGCTTCGAAGACTTCATCCAGCGCGACCTCGCCTCGCCGATCTGGCGCACGGTTCTCAACGCGGTCTGGATCTATTGGCGGCTGGTGTTCAACGGCACGCTCGCGCGCTTCACACGTGCGAACTGGCGTTTCGCGGCCTTCATCACCTACCCGCATTTTGTGCTGCTGCTGGAAGCCCTGGGCTCGGCCGGCATCGCCTTCGTATTCATGAAGGGCCTCGATGCGCTGGGTATCCCGGCGCCCTTCAGCATTGCCGCTTCGATCGCGATATTCGTGGCACTGCTCGGCACCCTGCTGAAATACACCGAGAACAGCACTTACGTGCTCTATCTGCTGTCCGACTGGATCTGGACCTGGGACTTTGCGCACCGCGCCCGCCCCGACTGGGACCAGCGCCTCGACCGCTTCGCGCAGCACCTCGTCAATGTGGCGCATTCGAGTGACGCCGAAGAGATCCTCGTTGTCGGCCACAGTTCCGGATCATTCCTGGGCACCGAAATGCTGGCGCGCGCGCTTAAGCTCGACCCCGCACTGGGACGTCACGGTCCGCGCATCGTACTGCTGACGATCGGCGGCAATTTACCAATCATCGGCTTCCACGCGGCGGCGAAGGATTTCCGCGAGCATCTGCGCCAGCTCGCCGTCGAGCCGTCGATCGACTGGATCGACTGCCAGGCACGCAAGGACGTGATGAACTTCTACCAGTTCGATCCGATCAAGAGCCACGGCATCGAGGTCGGCACCATCAGGCGCAATCCCACCATCGTGGCGGTGCGTTTCCGCGACATCGTCCGGGCCGACCATTACGAGACCTTCCGCTGGCAGTTCTTCCGGGTCCATTTCCAGTTCGTGATGGCCAACGAACAGCCCGACGCCTACGATTTCTTCATGATCGTCTGCGGACCGATCCCCCTGAGCGCGCGCATGGCCGTTCCGGATGCCGCGTTGGCGGTTGCAACCGGCGATCCGGCCGCGCGCGAATGGGCCTGGAAACGGATCGAAACCGCCAGGACCGGCGCGCCGGATGCCGACGATTTAGGCGGCATGGAACCTTCCGCCCGCCGGAGCGGTTAAAAAATCGAGGTTTTTGAACCGAACGGCCGGGAACCCTGACCTAGCAGCGGGTTGGCTTTGGCCGCCGCTTTGGTGTAAAGCTTGCAATTCTATGGGCTGTGGAGAGTCTGCCGGTCATTTCCGACGGAAGCAAGTTCTTCAAATGGCTGAAGAAACTGACCGGGAAGGGTTAAACGGACCAGCGTGATGTAGATCACATGGCTCGATCCGGAGTGTATCTTGGCTTTCAAATCAGAAATCGGCCTGCCGAGATGGCACCCGGGCTCTGGATTTTCGCTGCGCGGTTAACGCGCAATCCATCTCGCGTCGGACCATTCGCTCCGACATGCAAAATTGGAATATCGCTGTGACCGAATTTAGTAAGACGCCCCTTCTCGATACCATCCGCACCCCCGATGACCTTCGCAAGCTCAAGATCGAGCAGGTCCAGCAGGTTGCCGACGAGCTCCGCCAGGAAACCATCGACGCGGTTTCGGTGACTGGCGGGCACTTCGGCGCCGGCCTCGGCGTCGTCGAACTGACCACGGCCATCCATTACGTCTTCGATACTCCCCGTGACCGCCTGATCTGGGACGTCGGCCACCAGGCCTATCCGCACAAGATCCTCACCGGCCGCCGTGATCGGATCCGCACGCTGCGCACCGCCGGCGGTCTGTCCGGCTTCACCAAGCGCAGCGAGAGCGACTACGATCCATTCGGCGCCGCGCACTCCTCGACCTCGATTTCGGCCGGCCTTGGCATGGCCGTGGCGCGCGACCTCTCCGGCGGCAAGAACAACATTATCGCCGTGATCGGTGACGGCTCGATGTCAGCAGGCATGGCCTATGAGGCGATGAACAATGCGGGCGCCATGAACTCGCGCCTGATCGTGATCCTCAACGACAACGACATGTCGATTGCGCCCCCGGTTGGGGCGATGAGCGCGTATCTGTCGCGACTCTACTCGGGCAAGACCTACCGCACGCTGCGCGAGGCGGCAAAGCAGATCAACAAGCGCCTGCCGAAGATCATCGCCAACCGCGCCAACCGCGTCGAGGAATATTCCCGCGGCTTCATGATGGACGGCGGCACGCTGTTCGAGGAACTCGGCTTCTACTATGTCGGTCCGATTGACGGTCACAACCTCGACCATCTGCTGCCGGTGCTGAAGAACGTCCGCGACATGGAGACCGGCCCGATCCTGGTTCATGTCGTGACGCAGAAAGGCAAGGGCTATGGCCCGGCCGAAGCCTCCGCCGACAAATACCACGCCGTCGTCAAGTTCGACGTTGCCACCGGCGCGCAGGCCAAGGCCAAGCCGAACGCGCCCGCCTACCAGAACGTATTCGGCCAGAGCCTCGTTAAGGAAGCCGAGAAGGACGACAAGATCGTCGCTATCACTGCGGCGATGCCGTCGGGCACCGGCGTCGATATCTTCAACAAGGCTTTCCCCAACCGCACTTTCGACGTCGGTATCGCCGAGCAGCACGCGGTGACGTTCGCGGCCGGCCTCGCCACCGAAGGTTACAAGCCGTTCTGTGCGATCTACTCGACGTTCCTGCAGCGCGGCTATGACCAGGTGGTCCACGACGTGGCGATCCAGAGCCTGCCGGTTCGTTTCGCGATCGATCGCGCCGGTCTCGTTGGCGCCGACGGCGCCACCCATGCCGGCTCGTTCGACAACGCCTATCTCGGCTGTCTGCCGAACTTCGTGATCATGGCCGCTTCCGATGAAGCCGAACTGGTTCACATGGTCGCCACGCAGGTTGCGATCAATGACCGTCCGAGCGCGGTGCGCTATCCGCGCGGCGAAGGCCGCGGCGTCGAGATGCCCGAAGTCGGCATTCCCCTCGAAATCGGCAAGGGCCGCATCGTCCGCCAGGGCAGCAAGGTCGCGCTGTTGTCGTTCGGCACGCGCATGGCCGAATGCGAAAAGGCGGCCGACGAACTCGCAGCGCACGGCCTTTCCACCACGATTGCCGACGCCCGCTTCATGAAGCCGCTGGATGTCGATCTGGTGCTGAAGCTGGCGCGCGAGCACGAAGTGCTGCTCACGATCGAGGAAGGCTCGATCGGCGGCTTCGGCTCGCACGTCATGCAGACGTTGTCCGACAACGGTATGCTTGACGGTGGACTGCGGATGCGCGCGATGATCCTGCCCGACGAGTTCATCGACCATAACTCGCCGAACGCGATGTATGCCTATGCCGGCCTCGACGCCAAGGGCATCGTGGCCAAGGTGTTCGAGGCGCTCGGCAAGGATTACAAGGCCGAGACGGTCAAGCTCGCCTGAGATTGCATGGCGTTTTCAGGCGAAGGCCTGCCCCGGATTTGATCCGGGGTGGGAACCGGTTCGCGTCAAGAAAACGCGTCTGAAATACCCGGTGAGCCCATGAAGATCTATCTGGCAGGCCCCGATGTATTCCTGCCAGACGCGATCGAGATCGGACGGCGCAAGGCCGAAATCTGCGCCCGCCAAGGCCTGACCGGACTTTATCCGCTCGATAATCTCGTCGACCTGTCGGCCAGCGACGCTTCGCTTACGATCTTCAAGGCCAATGAAGCGATGATGGATGCGGCGGATGCCATTATTGCCAATTTGACGCCATTTCGGGGCCCCAGTGCCGACGCCGGTACGGTCTATGAACTCGGCTATGCGGCGGGTCGCGGCAAATTCTGTCTCGCCTACAGCAACGACCCGACTGTCTATCGCGATCGCGTCGCGCGAATGTGCGACGTGACGACATCTGCCGACGGGCGGCTCGTCGATCCGGAGGGGCTTACGGTGGAAGATTTCGGCTGGCCGGATAATCTCATGATGATTCATGCGCTCGATCTGCACGGTTGCCCGCTGGTGACACCGCGTCAGCTGTCTGCGGATGTCTGGCACGACCTCACCGCGTTCGAGGCCTGCGTCGAATTGGCGGTGGATCACGTCAAAGGTAAATCGAGCTGAAAATTGGCTGACACGCACGACAACAAGACTGCTTCCCGCAAGCGCGCGGACGTACTGCTGGTCGAACGCGGCCTGTTCGAAAGCCGGGCTCGCGCCCGCGCCGCGATCGAGGCCGGCGGCGTAACGGCCGACGGCAAACCGGTCGCGAAGGCGTCCGACCTGATCGCCGCCGACGCCAATCTCGCCGGGCAACCCGCGCATCCCTATGTTTCGCGCGGCGGCGTCAAGCTGGCGGGCGCGCTGGAACAATATCCGATCGAAATCGAAGACCATGTCTGCCTCGACGTCGGCGCATCGACCGGCGGCTTCACCGAGGTGTTGCTCGCGAACGGCGCCAGCCTCGTGTTCGCGATCGATGTCGGCCACGGCCAGCTGCATCCCTCGCTGCAGGGCCATCCCAGGATCGTTTCGATGGAAGCGACCGATATTCGCGCCTTCGAAGGCAAGCGCCTGCCCGCACGACCCGACATCGTCGTGATCGACGTCAGCTTCATCTCGCTGAAGGCGGTGCTGCCGGTGGCGCTGTCGCTGGCGGCCGCCCCCATGCATCTGCTGGCGCTGATCAAGCCGCAGTTCGAGGCGGCACGAAAGCACTCCAAGCGCGGTATCATCCGCAATGCGATGGTGCATCAGGAAATTTGCGACGACATCGCGGCATTCGCGACCTCGCAGGGCTGCACCGACATCCAGGTATTTCCATCCTCGATCACCGGCGGCGACGGCAACTTCGAATTCTTCCTCGGTGCGCGCCGTGGCTGAAGCCGAACAACTTGTCATCGACCATGTCGGCCACCGCGGTGACGGCGTCGTCACGGCCGGCGGCATCAGCGTCTACGTGCCCTACGCGCTCGGCACCGAAACCGTCGAGGTCGAGCACGTGCCGGGTCATCCCGACCGCCGACGCCTGATCAAGGTCGAACGCGCCAGCGCGGCGCGCATAGCACCCTTCTGTCCGCATTTCGGCGTCTGCGGCGGCTGCGCCATCCAGCATTGGGACGCTGCGCCCTATCGCGCCTGGAAACGGGAAATCGTGGTCACGACGCTGGCGCAAGCCGGGATTGCTTGCGACGTCGCCCCCCTGATCGACGCCCATGGCCTTGGCCGACGCCGCATCACCTTGCACGCGCGGATGGGTACGCATGAAGTGCTCAAGGTTGGCTTTGCGGCGGCCGGTTCGCACGATATCATCCCGATCGACCGTTGCCCGATCCTCGACCCGCATCTGGACGGCGCGCTTGAGGCCGCCTGGGCGATCGCTGAACCGCTGATCTCGGTTGGAAAGCCACTCGACATTCAGATCACGGCCACCAGCAGCGGCCTCGATGTCGACGTGCGTGGCTCCGGCGCGCTTGCGACCGCGTTGATCGCAAGATTGTCTGATGTCGCCGAGCGGCACAAGCTGGCGCGGCTGACGCGCCATGGCGAACTGGTGCTGATGCGAACGCCGCCGGTCGTCAGCATCGGTGCCGCCCAGCTAGCCCTGCCGCCCGGATCGTTCCTGCAGGCGACCGTGGCCGGCGAGGAAGCGCTCGCGGCATTGGTCGCCGGCCACTGCAAGCGCGCTAAACATATCGCCGACCTGTTTTGCGGCGTCGGCCCGTTCGCGCTTCGCCTCGCCACCAGATCGCGGATCACCGCCTTCGACAGCGACGCAAATGCGGTAGCAGCTTTGCAGAAGGCCGCGACATCGACGTCGGGGCTGAAGCCGGTCAAGGCCGAGGCGCGCGATCTGTTCCGCCGGCCGCTGATGCCGCAGGAACTGCGCGATTACGATGCGATCGTGTTCGATCCGCCACGGCAGGGTGCGCAGGCGCAGGTGACGCAGCTCGCGGCGAGCAAAATCCCGACAGTGGTAGCGGTGTCCTGCAACGTCACGACCTTCGCGCGCGACGCCAAAATCCTGATCGACGGCGGCTATACGATCGAAGGCGTGACCCCGGTCGACCAGTTTCGTCACACGCCGCATATCGAACTGGTGGCGCGCTTCGTGCGGAAAAAATCGTAGGATGGGTTGAGCGAAGCAAAACCCATCGACCGCCGTTGCAGTAGCGATGATGGGTATCGCTTCGCTCCACCCATCCTACGACGTCACCGCCCCCAGCGGTCCTGCCAGATCTTCTCACCGATCAGGCAATTGACCCGCGGCTCCTTCTCCTTGGCTGCAACCGGCACCACCGCCCGTTCCGGCGTGCGGCCCGCGATTTCGAGCAATAATTTGGTCCGGATCGCTTCCTTGAATTTCTCGCGCTCCTTGATCGTCACCACGAACGAGCCGGGCCCCCCGATCACGCAATCCTCATAATAGGCATCCAGATTGTCGATATCCATGGTGGAATAGGACGGCTCCTTCACCATGATCGGCAGACCATTGATGACGACCCCCTTCTCCAGTGCGGCATCGCGGGCGACGACGACGGGACCACCGTTGTTGTTCGGACCGTCGCCGGAAATATCGATCACGCGCCGCAACCCGCGATGCGGATTCTCGTCGAACAGCGGCATGGCGAAATTGATCGCACCCGATATCGAGGTGCGCGACGCCCGACGGATCGGGGTCTTCATGATCTCGTTGGCAACGGCATCCGCCGTTTCCGGACCATCGATCAATCGCCACGGAATGATGATCTTCTGGTCGGTGGAAGCCGCCCACTCGAAATAGGTCACCGCGATCTTGCCGTGCGGGCCGGTCTTCAGCGCCTGCAGGAACTCCTTGGAGACGATGGCCTGGGCGTACCCCTCGCGCTGGATCGCAAGTTCGTCCATGTCCATCGAATAGGAGACGTCGACGGCGAGTACCAGTTCGACATCGACGGTCGGGTTGGCTGCTTTGTCCGCCAATTGACGGCTCGGTGGATGGCCAAGTTGGTTCCTTGTGCCCGGCGCGGCGACCCCCGCGACATCGCCACCGGCGAGCACGCCTGCCACAAGCACAGCTCCGATCGAGACATACCAGCGCATCAGCTGCCCTCCCGTCGACTGGCGACAATGGTGACACGCAAATTGCGCCGCGCAAAGGGCAGATATCATCTGTCCTTCACATTTGGGTTAGCTCTCCACTGCCTCGATTCGAGGCAAGCGTTGCCGCGCCTCGATTCGCGATGGTGAGGATCAGTCACAGAGCGAAGCAATACCGTGATCTCCGATTGAACAAATCCGGCATTCACCGCGACAGAAGGGGCGTGCGGCGACCAGGCCGCAGATGGCGTGGACATGGACATACCCCCGAAACGTCCCGAAATTGCGCGTCGGCGAATGTCGCCGCGCGCGGTCGTGCCGTCGGTCCTGCTGTTTTCCACGCTCGCCGTCGCGGCGGCGCTGTTGTTGCCACCGAAATTGTCGGGCGCGGCGCAGCCCGAGGCTGCGCCAGCGGAACCGGCGCTGAATTCGGCCAATGCCGGCGAGCTCTGTCTGCGCCTTTCCGAAAATCCCAAGGGCTACATGAGCGACGAGGCGCTGCGCCGCTGGACCTTGCGGAGCGAGAGCTGCACCCTGGCATTCGTCAATGAGCCCGAAAATACCCATTTCAAGGTCGCGGTGGCACGGTCGATGCCCTACGCAAGGAAGGTCGAGGCGCTGGCCCTGCTGCGCGAGGCCGCCGCACAAGGCAACGCCGAGGCCTATTACGAACTCTATGAGCATCACAAATCCTGGGACCGCGGCGACCTCGACAAGGTGCCGATGGTGACGCGCGCCGAGGCCGATCAGTCGCTGCGCAAGGCGGCCGAACTCGGACATGCCTTTTCCACGCAGATGCTCGCGATCCTGCTGGACCGTGGTTCTACGGTGAAACGCGATCCGGTTGCCGCGCGGTACTGGGCCGAGCGTGCGGTCGCCAACCCGGCGAAAGACGCGAGCAAGGCCGACCTGCTGGTGCTGCTCGGCCGCTTGCTGGTGACGTCGGACAGGCCGGACGAACGCGCCCGCGGCATCGACATCCTCGAGCGAATGGCAGCGGCCGGCGTGTTCGGCGCCAGGCGGGAGTTGGCGATCGCCATCCGCAAGGACGACCCGGTTCGCGCGCGAACGCTGCTCGAAGAGTCCCTGCGGTCCGATCCCGGCGGCGCGCCGCCGCCGCTGGCCGAAATGCTGATCGCCGGCGAAGGCGGGCCCGCCGATCCCAAGCGCGCCCTTGCTTTGCTCACGGCACGCACCGACACGACAGGCGTCAAGGGCGTGCTGGGACGGCTCTATCTCGAAGGCAAGGTGGTGCCCCGCGACGTCCAGCAGGCGGCGAACCTGCTCGACCAGGCCGGCGTTTGGGACCTCGACGCGCGCATCGACGTGGTGCGCATCCTCGCAGGCAACCCCGAAGTCCGGATCAAGAATCCCAGACATCTGCTCTATTACGCCACCGAGGCCGCGGAACTCGACGAACCCGGCGCGATGGCCGCGCTGATCGACCTGAAACTGTCGCAGAACGCCCAGTTTCAGGACCGGCCCGGAGCCTGTAAACTGATCGAGACGGCCGTCAGCCGCGGCGATCAGAGCATGACGCAGCGCCTGGCGGATTGCCGCGCCGGCTGACAACGGCGCGGAGCTGTTTTGCTCGGAGCCGCCACAGGAATGATCGATACCGTCGCCAAGCCAAAAACAAAGGTCAAAACCAAGACCGAACGGCCGCGCCTGCACAAGGTTATCCTCGTCAATGACGATTACACCCCGCGCGAATTCGTCGTCACGGTGCTGAAAGCCGAATTCCGCATGACCGAAGATCAGGCCCACAAGGTCATGATCACCGCACACCGCCGCGGGGTGTGCGTGGTCGCCGTCTTCACCAAGGATGTCGCCGAGACCAAAGCGACCCGCGCCACCGACGCCGGCCGCGCCAAGGGCTATCCGCTGCTGTTCACCACCGAGCCCGAGGAATAGCGGGACAGGTTGACCGCGGCTAGGCCGCCGGCGTTTCGTCGGCCAGGCCAAAGACACGCTCCGCCTTCGAGAATCCGGCAATCGGAAACTCGCCGAGATCGCTCCACCCTCCCCGGCAGATGCCGGCGAATCCTTCCGATGCCACCACCGTGCGCTGCAGACGGCTGGCGATCTTTTCCAGCCGCGCCGCCAGATTCACGGCAGGACCGATGCAGGTGAAGTCGAGCCGGTTGCCGCCGCCGATATTGCCGTAGAGAATTGGTCCGACATGCAGGGCGAGACCGAAGCGAAAACGTTCGATCGTGTCCCCGATCGCATACCGCATTGCCATCACGCTGGCCCGGGACTCACGGGCGGCTTCGAGCACCTTCGAACACACCTGCTGCTCGTCGCCGACATATTCGTCGATCGGAAACACGGCCAGCAATCCGTCGCCCATATACTTCAGGACCTCGCCGTCATGGGAGCGGATCGCCGCAACCTGGCAGTCAAAATACTGGTTGAGGATGTCCACGACCGTCTCCGACGGCAGGCGGTCGGACAACGCCGTAAAGCCGCGCAGATCCGACAGCCAGATCGCCGCATTCATCGACTCGGTATGGCCGCGGCGGATCTGCCCGGCCATGATCCGCTCGCCGGCGCGGTTGCCGACATAGGTGTCGAGCAGGCTCATGGCGGTGCGGCGCAGGCTGATGATCTCGATGTAACGCGTCAGCGGCGGGAGCACCGAACGCAATGCGTTCAATTGTTCATCGGTAAAGCCGCCCGGCTGCCTGGTGGTCCAGCTCGAGGCGTTGATGGCGCCGTCGGTGAACGGCAGCGGCAGGGCGACGTAGTCGGTGGCGCCCTCGGCTCGCATATCCTCGACAATTGGAAAACGCGCCGCGGCCTCCGGATCGTTGGTGTGAGCCCTGACCTCGCGTCCTTGCGTGAACACGATTGACAGCGGGCTGGTGTGAAATCCCGGCGTATCCTGGATGCCGAAATCGACCGTGCCGACCTCGACCTCGGCGCCGGCCTTCCAGATGAAATTGCGGCCGAAGATATCCGGATGCAGGGTCCGGATGAAAACACCGACGCGCCACAGCGGGATGCCCGCCTTGACCAGCCCTTCGCAAACTTCCGCCATCGCCAGCGCCGGGTTCGCCGCCGACCGCGCGCCATCTACCAGCCAGTCCTTGAGTTTCTGCAATTCAGATGCGTTCATGACAGATGCATTTGTCGCGCAAGTTCAGCGCGCGTCAAGGCTGACATCGCAACACGCCGGGGGTCTATCCGCGTCATTGTGAGCCAACGGGTCGGCGCGCAGCGCCGCCCGATGACAGGCTCCGCGAAGCAATCCACGTCTCGGCATAACAGATGCATGGATTGCTTCGCTGCGCTCGCAATGACGGAGATAGTGCGGCCCCACACGACGCTGTCATCTCCGCGCAGGCGGGGATCCAGTACGCCGCAGCTTCTCGGTTCTATCATCAGCGTCTCTGGAATACTGGGTCACCCGCTTTCGCGGGTGACGACAACTGAATATGTGTTCGCATTCTCGCGACGCATTGCGCCCGAGTTGTTGAAAATTCTCCACCCTCTCAATTCAGAGGGCGCAGGGAATGCCGGATGCGCGCTGCACCCGCGGTCTCGCGTGCGATTGTGCTAAGACAGCTGCACACGAGCATACAGGGCAGCGGAGAACATCCGACATTCCCTGCGCAATGGCTTTACGGCTTATGACGTGCTCTCCCCGGTGAGACGGCCTCTATTGCCACCGTCGCCCCTCGGAAGCGTTAGCTCCCGCAGGACTTGACGCCGTTACGGGCGCCAGGACCACACGCTTTCACCGTACGCTTCAGCCGCGACCGTCAATCGCAACATCGGCGTCCACCGCGACCCGCCCCTCGTCGTGACGATGGCCAACGCCCTCTGAGTGGGACGGGATGGCGAGAATGTGCCGGTGATTTGGGTGGAAGGAAAGCGAAATAGTTTTGATTTTCGGAAATTTAGGACTTGACATGATTTCGATAAATCAGAAGTGATTTGCCCGTCGGGTTGATTTGTCGCACGCAGTCCTCAAGATTACGCTTGCATGCGAGGGGACGCAGCAACGTCGGTAGGGCGGATTGGAGCCCAACGGGTCCGCGCAAAGCGGACCTGTCGGACGTAATCCGCCACCTTGGCTACATCGCAAACGGGGTCCGTGTTATCAAAAGCTCTATGTCGAATGATCGTCACGCGATCGACCAGCGGAGATTCTAGCGAAGATGATCGCCTGACGATAACCTGGATAGCGGATTACGCCTTCCGCCTTCGCTCTGCGAGCTACGGCGGACAAGTCGGCTCAATCTGCCCTGCGAGCCGTGCCTCGTTGCCGTCGTGGCATTGGCTTTGGTCGTGCGCGGTTTCCGCTTTTGGGATAACTTGGCGAGCGTGAAACCAAGGGAGCTTGGAATGAGCTCGCAGCGAGTGTCGGGAACCGCCGTGCAACGAACCATTGCCGTGCTGGGCTCGGCGGTTTTCTTCGTGGTCGCCCCATGTACGCTGGCGGGGCTCGTTCCATGGTCGATCACGGGTTGGCAACTCCGGCCACCGTTCCTTGGTCTGGAGCTGACGCGCGGCATCGGCGCGATAATGATTCTCGCAGGCGTGCCTGGGCTCGTTGACGCATTTGCGCGTTTCGCGCTGCAGGGTCTCGGCACCCCCGCGCCCATCGCGCCAACCCGGAATCTCGTGGTGACCGGTCTCTACTGTTATGTGCGTAATCCAATATACGTCGCGGTCGTTGCCATCATCCTGGGTCAAGCGGTGCTGATGGGCGATTGGCGCCTCATCGTCTACGGCGCGCTGCTCTGGCTCGCCTTCCACGCCTTCGTCGTGGCCTACGAAGAACCCACGCTCGAGCAGACGTTTGGGAGAGAGTACGAGGCGTTCCGCGCCGCCGTCCCGCGCTGGATACCGCGGATGACCCCATGGCGGTCGAAATGATCGGTGGCCCGCGGTTGTGCGAGCCGCTACTCGCGACCGGTCTCGGATGCTTCTCGGACGCTTCACCGGCGCCGCTAGCACTCGCAAAAAATGCCTGAACTGTGTCCTCAATCACATGAACAAGACGAGATCGTCTCTATAAGCCATCGAGGTGTTTAGTGGGGATCCCAGATGGACGATGATTTTTATAAGGAGCGAGCACGACAAATACGTGAACTCGCCACTCAAGCCGATCCATTCATTAAGCAACGCCTATTACGCCTTGCGGGCAATTACGACGCAATGATCACGCGGACCAAGCCAGCTGCTTTGTTCAATGTCCCCGACATATCTGCTGATCAGTGCGCAAACAATAACGGCAGCAAGGATTAAGCCCGTCGACCGTAGGGCGGATTGGAGCGAAGCGTAATCCGCCGCCTTGGCTGATCCAAAAACGGCGGATTACGCTTCGCTCCAATCCGCCCTACAAGACTACAAGACCTGTTCAGCCGACCTGCCCGCGATGGCGCAGCAGGTGATCGGCCAGCACGCAGGCCATCATGGCTTCGCCGACCGGCACCGCGCGGATGCCGACGCAGGGATCGTGACGGCCCTTGGTCATGATGTCGGTGTCGGCGCCGGAGCGATCCACGGTCTGGCGCGGCGACAGGATCGACGACGTCGGCTTCACCGCAAAGCGCACCACGACCGGCTGGCCGGTGGAGATGCCGCCCAGCACGCCGCCGGCATGGTTTGACAGGAAGCGCGTGCCGTTATTGCCGGTGCGCATCTCGTCGGCGTTTTGCTCGCCCGACAATTCGGCGGCGCCGAAACCTGCTCCGATCTCGACGCCCTTCACCGCGTTGATGCTCATCATCGCCGCCGCCAGTTCGCCGTCGAGCTTGGCGTAGATCGGCGCGCCGAGGCCGGCCGGCACGCCTTCGGCGACGACTTCGATCACGGCACCGATCGAGGAGCCGCTCTTGCGGATGCCGTCGAGATATTGCTCGAAGAACGCGGCCTTGTCCTTGTCCGGGCAGAAGAACGGATTGCGTGCGATCTCGTCCCAGTCCCACTTCTCGCGATCGATCTTGTGCGGACCCATCTGCACCAGCGCGCCGCGCACCTTGACGCCGGGCAGGATCTTTCGCGCGATGGCGCCGGCCGCAACCCGCGTCGCGGTCTCGCGCGCCGACGAGCGTCCGCCGCCGCGATAATCGCGCAGGCCGTATTTGGCCTCGTAGGTGAAGTCGGCATGGCCGGGCCGAAACTTGTCCTTGATCTCGGAATAGTCCTTCGAGCGCTGGTCGGTGTTTTCGATCAGAAGCGCGATCGGCGTTCCCGTCGTCACCTGCACCCCGGTCTCGGGATGCGCCATCACGCCGGACAGGATTTTGACGGCGTCCGGTTCCTGGCGCTGGGTGGTGAAGCGCGACTGGCCGGGACGGCGGCGATCGAGATCCTGCTGGATGTCCTCGTTGGTCAGCGGGATCAGCGGCGGGCAGCCGTCGACCACGCAGCCGATCGCGATCCCATGGCTCTCGCCGAAGGTCGTGACCCGGAACATGTGGCCGAAGGTGTTGAAGGACATGGTGCTTCGCGCTGGTTTCGTTGACAGGCAACGCTCACGTTGATTGTCAACGTTATGAAGGACGTGGATGCCCGGGACAAGCCCGGGCATGACGATGGCTGGATTAACTATACTTCCGCAGCGCCCCATCCCGGAACACGTAAACCGCCCCCTGCTCGATGGTCAGGTCGGCGGCGCTGAGCGGCGTCTCGATGCCGAGCGCCACCATCAGGGCCCGCGCCGTGCCGCCATGCGCCACCGCGACGGTGTCGGCCGCCACCGACGCGTACCAATCCTGCATCCTCGCCTGCACGTCGACATAGCTCTCGCCCCCCGGCGGCGACACCGTCCATTTCTCGGCCTGGCGTTTGGCATAGAGATCGGGGTCGCGCCGCTGCAACTCTGGCAGCGTCGCGCCTTCCCACTCGCCGTAGCCGATCTCGCGCAGGCGGTCGTCGAGCGCGTAGCCGTCGCGCGGCAGTTCCAGCGAGCCGCGCACCAGCTCCATCGTCGCGCGGGCGCGGATCAGCGGGCTTGCGACAAACGAAAGCGAATTCTTGTCATGGCCGTTGCGCAAAAGGAGATCGGCGAGGACATTGCCGGCATGGGCCGCCTGCCTGCGGCCGAGATCGTTCAGCGGAATGTCCTGCACGCCTTGCAGCCGCCCTTCGGCATTCCACGATGTCTCGCCATGGCGAATGTAATAGATGACAGGCGCAGGCATCGGACTGGCGGCTATTCCTCAGGCGACGAATGGGAGAGCGCGGCATGCGGCTTCCAGTCGCGCTTGGCATTACGGTTGGAGGTACACCAGCGCCCCAGCGTGGTACAGTCCAAATCCGCTTGAGGGTAATCCTTGGATTAACCCTGGGATTAACGCTGTCTTGCCTGAGCCTCAACAGGCGGAATAGACGCGTCGTTTAGGTGTTATGTTGGTTAAGGCGTTCGCGCCGTACCGACCTGAATATCTGGTGACAATGACCGCGTTTCGCCAAAGTGTCGAAGCCATGATTCCGGCGTTGCGCCGCTACGCGCGAGCGCTCGCGCGCGACGCCGATATCGCCGATGATCTGGTGCAGGACACGCTGGTGCGCGCGTTGCGTTCGGAACGGTTGTTTCTCGGCGGCGACGTCAGGAGCTGGCTCTATACGATCCTGACCAACCTCAACAAGAACCGGCGGCGATCGCTGGCGCGGCGGCCGCAGTTCATGCCGCTGCTCGACAACAACCCGGACGCCAGCGGGACCGAAGCGGAAGGCCGCGACATCGCCCGCGCGCTGTCGACGCTGGTGGAAGAGCAGCGCTCGGTGCTGCTGCTCGTGATGCTGGAAGGCTTGAGCTACCGCGAGGTCGCCGACATCCAGGGCGTACCGATCGGGACCGTGATGTCCCGGCTTGCCCGGGCGCGCGCGCACGTCAAAGCCTCGCTCGAGGGCGAGCGCACCGCGCTGAGACGGGTGAAGTGATGCAGGCGATGCAAAGAAGACGCGTGATGGCAGGCGATATGCATAGGCAGATTCCGATCCGGAATAGACAGAGACGACGACGATGACCAACCCCCATATTCCCGTCACCGAAGACGAGCTGCATGCTTACGTCGACAACGAGTTGCCGGCGGAGCGCCGCGGCGATGTCGAAGCGTGGCTCGCGACGCACCCCGACGATGCGGCGCGCGTGCGGTCGTGGCGCACGATGGCGGAAGCGCTGCATGTCCGCTACGACGGCATCGTCGATGAGGCGGTGCCGGGGCGGCTCGAGATCGAGCGGCTGGTGCGCCAGCCGCGCAAATGGTTCTACGCCGCGATTGCCGCAACGCTGGCGGCATTCATTGTCGGCGGCGGTGTCGGCTGGATGGCGCGCGGTGCGTCCGCGGCGGCCCCGTCGGCGATCCAGAATTTCACGCTTCATGCGCTCGAAGCGCACCGGCTCTATGTGGTCGAGGTGCGCCATCCCGTCGAAGTGCCGGGCAGCGAACGGGCGCATCTGCAGGCCTGGCTGACCAAGCGCTGCGGCTGGCTGGTGCGTGCGCCGGAACTGACCGGGGCAGGATTGAAGCTGGTCGGCGGACGGCTGTTGCCCGGCTCCGGCGGACCTGCATCCTTCATGATGTATGAGAGCACATCGGGCGAACGCTTCACGATCTACACGGCAAAGTCGGAAGCCGAGGCGACGCAGATGCGATTTTCGTCGGAGGGCAAGGAGAGCGCCTTGTTCTGGGCCGATCGCGGCGTGGCCTATGTGGTGGTGAGCAGCATCGGCGACCGTGGCCGACTGACGCAAATCGCCCAATCGGTGTATGACCAGATGGAAAAACCCGGGGGTTGAGCGCGCTCACCATCAAGGTTGCACAAGCCTGTTGTTCGATGCGTTTTCCTTGGCGTTTTCCTTGCGCGAGCCGCTGTTCACTCCGCGTCGGGTGCGCGGCACGGCGTCGTTCGAAAACGCCGTAGGTCAAGCCGTTTGTCCCAATTCTGACATCGAAAATCTGGAATCAAGACATCGGCACGTCTCATTATCGCACTGGGTGATCACGCGAAAATGAGCGGCGTTCGATCCGCCGATCGGCGCAAGCGGCCTCGATCGGGGTTTGGTACCGCGCTGGTCCCCCTTTCGAGGCCGCCCTTTTAAAGGGAAGCGCCTGAATTGGTTCGGGAAATGGCCTGCCGTACTCCGCTGTTTTATTAGCCGTGTTTTTGGTCAGCCGAAATCGCTGCGCGGGTTGTAAGGGTGGCCGTCGCGCCACTTTTGCATCAATGCTTCAAGCTCGGCATCGTTCCCGTCGGGAAGGATAATCCTTGTCGTGACGAACAGGTCGCCGGTCCCGCCTGCCTTCGGCAACCCCTTGCCCTTGAGACGGAAGGTGCGACCGCTGGAGGTGTTCTTCGGGATCGGAAATTCGACCGCGCCGCCCAGCGTCGGCACCCGAATCTTGGCCCCGAGCACCGCCTCATAGAGCGTGATCGGCAGATCGAGCCGCAAGTCGCTGCCGTCGATCTTGAAGAAGGGATGCGGCGCAATGCTGACAGTGATCAGGAGGTCGCCCGGGGGATGGCCCTGCGCGGTCTCGCCCTGGCCCTTCAGCCGGATTTGCTGACCGGCGGCGACGCCTGCCGGAATTTTGACGTTGAGCTCCTTGCCGGTCGGCAAGCGGACGCGCTTCTCGGCACCCTTGACCGACTCCTCCAGCGACACCGTCATGGCGACGCTGAGATCGAGATCGAGGCCGATCCCGCCGGTATCGAATTCAAATGCGCGGCCACTGCCGGGACGTTGCCCGCGGGCCGCGCCGCCGAACATGCTGTTGAGGATGTCCTCGAAGCCGCCGCCGCCGGGGCCGCCGCCGCTGCGGAAAGTATGGCTTTCAAAGCCGCCGGCGGGGCCGGCACGGCCGCGCGGGCCGCCGCCGGGAAAACCCTGAAAGCGCGGCTTGCCCTCGGCGTCGATCTCACCGCGATCGAACTGCTTGCGCTTGTCCTCGTCGCCGATGATCTCGTTGGCCGAGTTGATCTCGGAAAACCGCGCCGCGGATTTCGGATCGTTGGTGTTGTTGTCGGGGTGATGCTTCTTGGCGAGCTTGCGGTAAGCACTCTTGATCGCCGCAGCGCTGGCGCCCCGCGGCACCCCCAAGACCTCATAGGGGTCGCGCATCCGTCACGTCTCCTTCACGGGAAATCGGTTCTAACCAAAGGGCTATTCGCCCGCTTTGCCTTCATCTGGGGAGCCAGTTGCATTTTTGCAACTGCCCATGCTGCTGAAAACTGGCCCCAAAACGGGCGCTCAAGATTCTTGGGGTAGTTTAGCTCCGTTTCCAGGGCCTGAGGGTACGAATTTCCCATCGACCCTGTTCACCCCGGCAGGCGGCACCCTGCAGCCAGCTTTCCGCACGATCCTTGACGTAGCTGGCCAGGAAATCCCGGCAGGTGCGGCCATCGTCCGAGGCATAGGCCTGGGACAGCGGCGTCACCGAACCCCGCGCGCCGGTTTCGGGGTTTTCCCAGGGCTGGCTGGAATCCTTGCCGCCTTTGGTCAACACATCGGAAGCGGCCGTGCGGGCAAAGGCCAGATCGCTCTCGGTCGGCACCGGAGGGGCGGCCGGTGGTGTCACCGACCCCGTGACGTCTTTTTCTTCCAGCTTGGCGAGGACGTCGGAGCGGGACATGCTGCAACCGCCCGCGCCGAGGCCGATCAAAATCATCGTCATCACCGCACCCGCCGGCCGGATCGCCGATAGGCCAATGCGTCCCCATGTCCTATATAGGGCGAACCTATACTGGGGCTGTAGCGCGCTCTCTAACGCGAACGGACGCAACTGGAACTCCTGGCATGACCGACACAACCTCCATCAAACACCCGACACCGTTAACATCGGGTGATTTTACCGCCGCCGAGGAACCGTTTGCATTGTTCGGTGCGTGGTTCGCCGAAGCGGTGAAGGCAGAGCCGAACGATCCCAACGCGATGGCGCTCGCAACCGTCGATGCCGACGGCCTTCCCGATGTGCGGATGGTGCTGATGAAAGGCTATGATGCGGATGGTTTCGTGTTCTACAGCCACATCGCCAGCCAGAAGGGCCGCGAACTCGCCGCAAATCCTAAAGCGGCTTTACTATTTCACTGGAAATCGCTGCGCCGTCAGGTGCGCATCCGCGGCAACGTGTCGCCTGTGACGCCGGAAGAAGCCGACGCCTATTTCGCCACCCGCCCGAAGCAGGCGCAGATCGGCGCCTGGGCCTCTAAGCAATCGCAGCCGCTGGAAAGCCGCTTTGCCTTCGAGCAGGCGATCGCGCTGGTCGCCGCCAAGCACGTCATCGGCGAGGTGCCGCGTCCGCCGGGCTGGAGCGGCTGGCGCATCGAGCCGGTCCGTTTCGAATTCTGGCACGACCGTCCGTTCCGCCTCCACGACCGCATCGAATTCCGCCGCGACGCGCCGGTCCAGGGGCAAGTTCAGCCTTGGACCAAAGTGCGGCTCTATCCCTGAAGCCTGAAAGTATTGCATGTCGACTTCCACCAATGCGCCGCGACGCACGCTGCTCCTGACCGGAGCCAGCCGCGGCATCGGCCATGCCACCGTGATCCGCTTTTCCTCCGCCGGCTGGCGCGTCATCACCTGCTCGCGGCATCCTTTCCCCGAAGACTGCCCGTGGGACGCCGGGCCTGAGGATCACATCCAGGTCGATCTTGCCGACCATGCCGATACCACGCGGGCGATTTCGGAAATCCGCCAACGGCTGGAAGGCGGCGCGCTGCATGCGCTGGTCAACAATGCCGCGATTTCGCCGAAGACCGCAGCGGGCACGCGGATGGGCACCATGGATACCGACATCGAGACCTGGAGCCATGTTTTCCGGGTGAACTTCTTCGCACCCATCATGATGGCGCGCGGGCTGATCGAGGAATTGAAGGCCACCAAGGGCTCGGTAGTGAACGTCACCTCGATTGCGGGCTCGCGCGTGCATCCGTTCGCGGGCGTGGCCTATGCGACGTCGAAGGCGGCACTTGCTTCACTCACACGTGAAATGGCCTCCGATTTCGGCCGCGTCGGCGTCCGTGTCAATTCGATCGCACCGGGCGAGATCGACACCTCGATCCTGTCGCCGGGCACCGAGAAGATCGTCGACCAGCAGATCCCGATGCACCGCCTCGGCACACCGGACGAGGTGGCCAAGATCATCTACGTGCTGTGCACCGAAACCAGCAGCTACGTGAACGGCGCCGAGATCCACATCAACGGCGGCCAGCACGTCTAGAGCGCGATCTGATTTGAATCAGAACCGAAGCTCCGGATTCTCTTTTTGACGCGTTTTCTTTGCGCGAACCGGCATGCTCCCCCGGATCAAGTCCGAGGGCATGCTTCGCGCGAAACGCTGGCGCGCTTCAATCCGCGTAAAACTTGCTTCGCGTTTTCCTTGGCGTGGTTCGCAGATCACGCGTCTCGACATTGAAGGCGCTCGAGCATTCGTCTTCGTTCTCGCCATCGGCAAGCGCCGCACCACAATGCCGGCAGAGCCGCGCCGCGATCGCCTGCGCCTTGCCAACGATGCGGTCCTGTTGGTAGCGCGCAAAATCGATGACGTTGCGGGGTGACGTTATGAATTTTTCAACCATTGCTGTCCTCGCGGCTTGTGACAGCGTTATCGCAGAAAGCCGTCGCGCAAAGGTTCATCGCGACGCTCAAATTTTACTCGTACAAATGGGGCAGCTTCCTGTTTTTTTTGCTGGCGCATGAATGCCCCCGAGATCATGCGCGCGCCTTAACATCTCGGTTACTACGGCCACCTCGGTGACAACAGTCACCTCAGTGACGACAGTCACCTTGGCGACGACAGTCACCGCCGCGAACAATCAGGTTGCGACTACAGCCACTTCTTCCATCTGAAAAGAAAGTAAGGCAGCACGGCTGCCATGAGCATCATCACCAGCGCCATCGGATAGCCGTGCGCCCATTCGAGCTCCGGCATCGCCTTGAAATTCATGCCGTAGATCGAGGCGATCAGCGTCGGCGGCATCAAGACCACGGCCATCACCGAGAACAGCTTGATGATGTTGTTCTGTTCGAGATTGACAACGCCGAGCATGGCGTCGAGCACGAAGGTGATCTTGTTGGAGAGGTAGGACGCGTGATCGGTCAGCGAGGCGACGTCACGCTGCATGGTCTTGAGCTGCTCGCGCATGTCCTTGGACCATTTGACGCCTTCCATGACCGCCGAGAGGAAAGTGACGACGCGGCCGACCGAGACCAGGCTCTCGCGGACCTTCGAGGTCAAATCCCCCTTGCGCCCGATCGCGATCAGGATCTGCGAATATCGCTTGGCCTGGCCGTGACGCTCGCTTTCGGGTTCGAAGATGTCATGGGAAACCTGATCGACGTCGGCGCCAACCTTCTCCAGAATGTCGGCGCAACGGTCGATCACCGCGTCGACAAGTTCCATCAGCACCATTTCGCCGGTTATGCCCGGCATGCACGAGCGCGCCAGCTTGTTCTCCACCAGGGCAAACGGCTTCGGCATGTCGTAGCGCACGGTTACCAACCGGTGACCGGCCATGATGAAGGTGACGGCCGTCGTCCGCGGCATGTCGGTGTCGGAATGGCACATCAGCGTCGCGGTCATGTAGCGCGCGCCGTTCTCGATATAGAGCCGGCTGGAAATCTCGATCTCCTGCATGTCCTCCCGGGTCGGCACCGCGATCCCGGTCAGCCGCTCCACCGCGCGGTCTTCCTCGCCCGTCGGTTTCACCATGTCGATCCAGACTGCGCTTTCCGGCAACTTCGCCGGTTCAGCCACCTCGACTTTCTTCAGGGTGGATTCAGAGGGGACGTACACTGACAACATAGGAAACTCCGGAACAGGGCAGCGGTCGTTGGTTCTGACGTGTCTTCTTCACGCGAAACCCGTACCCGCTCCGCACGAAAACGCCACAGGCACCGAGCGGACTAAACGCGATTCTGGCAAGCGCTTGATGACTGGCGTATTAACCCGCCATCCACATTTATGGCGGTGGGGTGGCGGTAGCGTGGCCACGATTCGGCAAGGACGCCAGCGTTGCCTATAAATCAACCGGAAATCGAAAAACTTGCGGCAAAAAAGCCACAGCCAGGCTCCCGCAGCGCCGAACAGCGTCTAAGCACTGGAATAATTACCGGTTTTTGCCAATAATGGGATTATTGGAATCGTGGCGTTTGCGACGCAAATTGGCGCGTAACCGCGATATTGTTCGATTGGAAGTGCGCAATGACGTCGCTGAAGGCAAAGTTGGGAATTCTGGCTGCAGGCCTGATGTTGTCGGGCTGCATGCAGACCACGAGCTATCAGGCCGCGCCGGAGGCCACGCTCAAGCCGAATGACAAGGTCCAGCTGGCAAAGGCGCGTTACGCCAAGGTCGCCGTGGCCGAACCGTTCCGCCGCGCCATCGTCGACTATCACCGCCGCGAACTACCCGGCACGATCGTGGTCGATTCCGACAACCACTATCTTTACCTGGTGCAGGACGGCGGCAAGGCGATCCGTTACGGCATTACCGTCGGCGAAGAAGCGCTGGCCTTCTCCGGCATTGCCAAGGTCGGCAACATGGCGGAATGGCCGAAATGGACGCCGACCGCGGATATCCACAAGCGCATTGAAGGCCTGCCCGCGTCGGTGCCCGGCGGCGTCGATAATCCGCTCGGCGCCCGCGCGCTCTATCTTTACCAGGGCGGCCGCGACACCCTGTTCCGGATTCACGGCACCAACCAGCCGGAATATATCGGCGCATCGATTTCCTCGGGCTGCATTCGCATGACCAATGAGGACGTCATCGACCTCTACAGCAAGGTCAAGCAGGGCACGATCGTGGTGGTGCTGGACCCCAAGCAGGGCGACTCGCCGTACAATTCGAAGATGGCGCTCCAGGGCGGCAGCGGCAACGTGATGCAATAGCGGATCGATCGCACCATCCGCAACGAGATCAGAACGCCGGCTTTGCCGGCGTTTTTTTTATTTGGCCGCACAATATCGCGCTGAACACGTGCAATCGGCAGGATTGAAAACCAGGACGTGAGGAACGTGGCCAAAATATCGACCGGAACCCACGGGGGTGCGGTAATGCGGCCAGAAAGACACACTTATCGTTCAGCGAAGAGCCCAAAGGGCACGTAAACGCTGGAGTTACGCCAATGAATCGTCACGTATTGGGCGCGACTGGCGACGCCGCAAAAGGACGATCACGAGCGCCGGTTTTGCCGGCGCTTTTTTGTTGTGGGCTTGGGTTCGGGTTTGGACGTTGCCGCATCGGATTTCTCATCCGCCGGAGCGGCGCTGGATTTCCCCGCAGCGGATTTGGCCGCGTCGGGTTTGGCCGCGTCGGGTTTGGCGGCAACCTCGCGCGGCGGCGCTTCTTCCGGCCGCTCGGCCGGCAGCAGCGGCGCGGTCTGCGGCAGCGGGTCCCACACGTCCCATTGGCAGATCCGGTAGTTATTCCGCCGTTCCATGAGGTCGAGATGGATGTGGTCCTCGTGGTACCAGTCCGACCCCGGACCCAGCACCGTCGAGAATCGCGCGCACGCCGTATGCAGCACGGCTTCGCGCACCTCGCGCGGCACGGAGCGATCGGTGAGCGAGATCGAGCGGCCATTGGACAGCTTGAGGGCGCGGACGTCGAGCGCATTGGCGCGGCCGTGTTCGGAGAGTCTTGCGCCGACGATGCGGTTGCGGCCGCGGCATTCGAACGAGTCGAAATTGTCGAGATCACTGATCGTGCTGCCGAGACGCACCGCCAGCGGCGCGATGTCAGTCCGGATCCAGTCCGCCAATGCGGAGGCCATCGCGCAGCGCAGGATCGCCGCCGGCTTCACCGAGACCTGCCGCTTGTCCGGCAGCACGATCGCCTCAAGTCGCACCAAGTCCTCGCCCCCGCAGCCGCCGGCGCCACGGATATCGGGAATGCTGGGAGCAATGGCGATGGCCTCCGTCAGCGCCAGCCGGCAGGCCGAGGGCGGAGGTGGCTGGGGCGTGGCCTGTTCGGTGGGCTTGCCTTCCTTCGTGGTCTCCTTGGCAGTTTCTTTGGCAAGCTCCTCAGCGGAGGGGGCATCGGCCGGGCGCGGCCGCGGGAGCGGCACCGCCGCCCGGTGGACCTTTGCCCGCGGCTTCGGCGGGTGGATCCCGAACAGGTCGCCCCAGGGCGTCGATCGGGACGCTTTGGCCGCCAAGGCCGGTTCGCAGAACACGCCGGGCAGAAGCAGGCCCACCGCAACGGTAACCATTGCCGCCGCCGTGCGGCCAAAGGCGCCATAAGCCCATTTTCGGCTTGCTTTCTCCGCGCTACAGTTCATGTCAATTCCATGATCGCGCGCCAAAACACCAGCACTTTGGCGGATCATGCGCGAGGAAATAACCTTTGGGAGGGACGTGCGTATGCTCGGATTGATGCAAGACTGGCCTTTGCTTTGCCACCGGATTATCGAACACGCGGCGCAGTATCACGGTACGCAAGAGGTCGTCACGCGGTCGGTCGAAGGGCCCATTCATCGCACCAATTACGCCGAAATTCGCGATCGCGCGCTGAAAGTCTCGCAGCGGCTCGATCGCGACGGCATCAAGCTCGGCGACCGCGTCGCCACCATCGCATGGAACACCTGGCGCCACCTTGAAGCCTGGTACGGCATCATGGGCATCGGCGCGATCTGCCATACCGTCAACCCGCGGCTGTTCCCCGACCAGATCGCCTGGATCATCAACCATGCGCAAGACCGCGTGGTTATGACCGATCTCACCTTCATTCCGATCCTGGAAAAGATCGCGGGCAGCCTGCCCAGCGTCGAACGCTACATCGTGTTCACCGACAAGGCCCACATGCCGCAGACCACGCTGAAGAACGCGGTCGCCTATGAGGACTGGATCGCGGAAGCCGACGGCAAGTTCGAGTGGAAGACCTTCGACGAGAATACCGCAGCCGCGATGTGCTACACCTCGGGTACCACGGGCGATCCAAAAGGCGTGTTGTATTCGCACCGCTCCAACGTACTGCACGGGTTGATGGCCAACAATGTCGACGCGCTCGGCACCAGCGCCGCCGAGACAATGCTGCCGGTGGTGCCGTTGTTCCACGCCAACAGCTGGGGCATCGCGTTCTCCGCGCCCTCGATGGGCACCAAGCTCGTGATGCCGGGCGCCAAGCTCGACGGCGCTTCGGTCTACGAGCTTCTCGACACCGAGAAGGTCACGCACACCGCCGGCGTGCCGACGGTGTGGCTGATGCTGCTCAATCACATGGCCGCCGGAAACCTGAAGCTGCCCCACCTGAAGAGCGTGGTGTGCGGCGGCTCGGCGATGCCGCGCTCGATGATCAAGTCGTTCGTCGACATGGGCGTTCGCGTGCGCCACGCCTGGGGCATGACCGAGATGAGCCCGATCGGCACCGTGGCGGCGCTGAAGCCGCCGTTTGCCGAACTCTCCGGCGAGGAGCGGCTCGATATCCTGCAGACGCAGGGTTATCCGCCGTTCGGTGTGCAGATGAAGATCACCGACGATGCCGGCAAGGAATTGCCGTGGGACGGCAAGACCTTTGGCCGGCTCAAAGTCGCAGGACCTGCCGTCGCGAAGGCCTACTTCAAGGTCGACAGCGAGATTCTCGACGAACACGGCTATTTCGACACCGGTGACGTCGCGACCATCGACCAGCACGGCTATATGCGGATCACCGACCGCTCCAAGGACGTCATCAAGTCGGGCGGCGAATGGATTTCGTCGATCGATCTGGAAAACCTCGCGGTCGGCCATCCGGCGGTCGCGGAAGCCGCCGTGATCGGCATCCATCATCCCAAATGGGACGAGCGTCCGCTCTTGATCGTGCAGCTCAAGGCCGGCCAGCAAGCGACGCGCGAGGACATCCTGAAATACATGGATGGCAAGATCGCGAAATGGTGGATGCCCGACGACGTCGCCTTCGTCGAGGGCATTCCGCACACCGCGACCGGCAAGATCCTGAAAACCGCGCTACGCGACCAGTTCAAGAGCTACAGTTTTCCGAACGCGGCGGCTTAACCCCGGAGGGGCGCGTTCGACCGGATGCGCCCCGACCGGCCCGAGGACCCACCCAAGACACGCCAGATCGCCGACCACATCGCGCGCAGGCTGCGGGCTGTGTCCTGCACGGCGGCAAGGACGGCTGCGTCCCGCTCGCGGTGAGCGATCCTGCCGTAAGCGGCGATATCGGGGCTGCCGTCCGGATGGCGCAGCGCGCCTTCAACACCCCTTACGTGACCGTGCAGCTTCTTTTCCCAAGACATAGTGGGCGCTCCTTCATTGTCTGCGACCACCTTTTATTACGTTTCTAACGTGATATAATTGGTGGGTATTCATATTCACTCGTGAAATAAATTCATGAATATCAACGCGGCCTCGGCCGAAATGAACGGGTTCGTGCGGGTGGTCGAACGCGGCAGCTTTGCCGCCGCGGCAGACGACCTCGGCGTGACCCCCTCTGCCCTGTCCAAGCTGGTCACCCGCATCGAAGACCGGCTGGGGGTGCGCCTGTTGACCAGGACCACGCGCAGGCTCGCTTTGACCGCCGAGGGCGATCTGTTCCTGGCCCGGAGCCGGGACATCCTCGCTTCGATCGAAGCCGCTGAAGCCGAGGTAACGGCGGCAAGCCGGCTGCCACGCGGCCATTTGCGGATCAGCGTCGGAACAGCCCTCGCCAAACAGATACTCGGGCCCGCCCTTCCAGATTTCCTCGCCAAATATCCAGACATCAGCGTCGAGCTTCATGTTTCGGACCACCAGGTCGACCTGGTTGCCGAACAGGTCGACGTCGCCATCCGCTCCGGCGCACTCGGCGACTCAACCCTCGTGGCACGCAAGCTCGGTGACGCGACACGGGTCATTTGCGCCAGTCCGCTCTATTTGAAGCAACACGGATCGCCGCGCGTGCCGGCCGATCTGCTGCAGCATAATTGCCTGACGCTACCCGGGCCGGCGTGGTCGCAATGGCCCTTCCACACCCATGAAGGCATCAATCGCCTCGCCGTGTCAGGCACCTTTACCAGCGACAATGCCGACCTGCTGCTTGATATGGCGGTAGCCGGGCTCGGCATCGCCAGGTTGGCGGATTTCATGGTCGCGCGAGCAATCCAGCAAGGCACCCTCGTTCCGCTGCTCGGAGATAGCCACATCCCCGAGACGTTTGCGATCCATGCGCTGACTGTCCCGGGCCGCCACCGCGCTCCGCGCATCAAGGCCTTTATCGACTTTGTGGTGGCGCAGTTCAGCCATCCGGCATGAGGCGCCATGACGCTACTTGCACCACCATTTGGACTGATTTTCCGGCGCAAGCTGCTTTCCACAGGTGCGAAAAATGCGCTAGTTCAAGGCGCCGGGTCTCCAGCATTGCGACCGCAACGGCAACTGAATTCATGATGGAAGTCTAGGGATGGCCCGCAGGTTTTCCGCTCCCTACCAGACGGAGCCCGTGTCCAGCCTCGCCACGTGGGCGCGCAACCTCGCGATATTCTCCCTGGTTGCGGTGGTGGTGTCGATCATGATCGTCCGCTTCGGCTTCCTCGAAATGAAGCCGGCGCTGGCGACGTTCTTCGGCGCCCTGGCCCTGGCCGGCCTCTCCATCCTGGTCGGCCTCGCCGCGTTTGCTGCGATCTGGCAAAACGGTTCGCGCGGCATGGGCCGCATCCTGCTGGCGCTGTTGCTCGACGCCGCCATCCTCGCCTACCCCGCCTATCTCGCCCTGCAATACCGCAACCTGCCACGGATCTACGACATCACCACCGATTCGATCGATCCGCCACGCTTCCAGGCGCTGGCGCCGCTGCGTGCCGGCGATGGCACCAATCCCGCCGTCTATGCCGGGCTCTATTCAGCCGAGCAGCAGGCGATCGCCTACCCTGATGTCGAGACCGTCGAACTCGAAGTCCCGCCGCAGCGCGCCTATGAGATCACGCTCGCGCTCGTCAACAAGCGCAAATGGCGCGTCGTCGACGAGCGCCCGCCGCAGGCGCGCCGCGAAGGACGCATCGAGGCGATCGCGCAAACGATGATCATGGGATTTCGCGAAGACGTCTCGATCCGAATCAAGGCCGACGGCGAGGATTCCCGCGTCGATATCCGCTCCGCATCGCGCTATTTCGACAGCGATCTCGGCAGCAACGCCTCACGCATCACCAAGCTGATCGCGGACATCAACACCGTGGCCGACACCAAGCCGGCCGCCAAGAAACCGGCGGCGCCCGCGAAGGCACCGGCCAAGACGGTGAAGAAGCAGTAGCGCGCTGGCTGCGGCTCAATCCTCCTTTGCGAACTTGGCGCTTCCTGGGCCCATAGACGCTATTGACCCAGCGGAGCGTGTCTGCTCCGCCCAGTTTTTATGTTGCCGAATGAGAGTTCGGCGTTAACCACCGCTAACGGTTCCAGTGCGAGCGCAATCGCTTCGAAGTTTCTTAAATTTTGCTGGGTACTTCTTCTGGGCATGGTGACCTGGAGAAAGATATGAGCAAGCGGGCCAAACGTGGAAAGGCAAAGGCGACGCTCGCACTACCAATGGTCGCGAGAGTTGCAGTTGGCGCCGTGGCGCTCGCCGCATTGGGGTACAGTTTGCTGTGGCGCCCGACGAGCGTGCAACCGACCCGAAAGCCGTCCGCGCACCAGGCTCTGGCGTCGTCAACTCCGGTTTACGTGGCAACTCCAGTTCATGCATCAGCGACAGTTCCGGCTCTGGCTCTGGCTCCAGCTCCAGCTCCGGCTCCGATTTTGCCTCCCGCGCCTCCGGTCGAACCGCCAAAAGCCGCTGACGCTCCCGGAGCATTTGTTCGGCAGGTGATTGACTACGCCAGCCACCAAACGCCGGGCACCGTGATCATCGATACCAAAAACACATTCCTTTATTTCGTTCTGAACGACAGGCAAGCAATGCGCTACGGCATCGGTGTTGGCCGCGAAGGTTTCACCTGGTCCGGTGAACAGACGGTGGCCCGCAAGACAGAATGGCCGGATTGGCGTCCGCCTGCAGATATGCTGGTGCGTCAGCCTTATCTGCCGCGGTTCATGGCAGGCGGCCCCGGCAACCCGCTCGGCGCCCGGGCGATGTATCTGGGCGAGACCGAATATAGAATTCACGGCACCAACAAGCCCGATACGATCGGGAAGCAGGTTTCGTCCGGCTGTATCCGGCTGACCAACGAGGACATCGTGGACCTTTATGAGCGGGTGAAAGTCGGAGCGAAAGTGATCGTGCTTCCTGTAACCGCTGCCCGTCGACCATCCCAGGGAGCGCCGCCCGGCGCCGCTTTCCGATTGCCGGACCCGGCATTGCCGTCGAACCGGCCCCCGACAAACAACGCGCAGATGCCGTCATCTGGACCGAAGATCGCCGAGGTCCAGTAACTCAGTCCTCCGTCCTTCGTCTGCAACATTCGGGTCGCCGCTTTTAAGTCAGCGTCTGGCCCATGGCGGACGTTGGACAAGAGTTCAGCACCGGCCCGATGGGAAGCTGGCACGAGCCGGATCGCACACAATCGGCTTGGAGAACGAGACGCCAAACCATTTGCTCGTCAACGAGCCATCGTTGTCGATCCAGGGGATCGGTGGCAATTGCGGCAGGTAAGATGCATACGGCATCACTTTCGCAAGCGTCACTCTGCCCGGAAACCGCGCCAGAAAAGCCTTGTTCATTCCGCCGTCCAAACCGCTGTAGATCGGGGCGACCGGCAAATTGTCTTCAACCAATCGGGAGTATTCGAGCTCGTCGATGCGATTTTTTTCCCGCGCCCGCCGCGCGATTTCCGGATTGACGACAAAGGAGGGGCATTTTTCCGATGCATTGAACACAAGAGGATGCGGCGAATTTGGGGGAGGTTGCGCATCGAATACATAGCGGCGATTGCACACGTCCACCTTGGGTTCGAGTTGCGTCGTCTCGAAATGATCGTTGCCGATCTTGAGCATTTTCCAGAAGGCCAGGTTCGGACTATTTCGATGCCGCGCCAAATTCGCCGGCGTCAAGCGGAACGGATAGGCCTGGACCTGGAACGACGGTCGCCCGCTGAGGAATGAGTCGCGTGCCAGCGAATAAATCTCGCTGATCTGTTCGTCGGTCATGGCATAGCAACCGCTCGACCAGCAGTCGCCGTGGATCATGAGGAAGCTGCCGTCGCGGTTGTTCGCCTTGTCGAATCTGTTGGGGTAGCCAAGGTTGATCGAAAGATAGAAGCTGGAGTTGGGATTCATCAACTCAGGTGTAACTGTATAGAATCCCTCTGGAGCCTGACGGTCGCCCTCGTGCAGCTTCGGTCCAAGATCGCCCGACCACCGGCAGATCGGATAGGTCTTGAGGATCTGGAAACGGCCAGTGGTGTCCTGTTTCCAGACTTCGAGCTCCGCCTCTTCCTTGAAAAGGCGCACCACGATAGGTGAATATTTGGGCATCTTCTTCTGTTGGAGCAGCGAGAGCAGTTCAGGAGGAAGTTCCTTTGTTGCCTTGGTCGGTAACCGATTGTTGCCCTCGCCAAGGCACGTGACCGGCGTCAGCCCTGCGACAAATGCCGCGATCAGTACAAGCGCACGTCGGACCATGGCGCGGATCACTGCTGTACCTCGAACGTGACGAAAGATGGTTCGTTCTAGGAAGCCATCCGATAGGTCCCGCCGATCACGGGATCGCCGTCGGTCGCCACGATGCCGCGTGACACGAGGTCTTCCAGATGCGCCAGCACGGAATAGCCGGCGGCACCGGTCAGCCGCGGATCGAGGCCGATATAGATCGCGCGCACCATGTTCGGGATGTCGGTCTCGCCCTTGGCAAGACGATGCAGGATCGAGGCTTCGCGGGCGCGGCGGTGCCGGGTCAGGAAACGCACAAAGCGCGGGCCTTCCGGAATTTCCGGCCCATGGCCTGAGAAATACAGATCCTCCGGGCGCTTCTCCAGCCGCGCCAGCGAATCCATGTAGTCGATCATCGAGCCATCAGGCGGGGCCACGATGGAGGTCGACCAGCCCATCACGTGGTCGCCGACGAAACTGATCTTCCGCTCGGGCCAGGCGAACGCCAGATGGTTAGCGGTGTGGCCGGGGGTTGCCACCGCTTCCAGCGCCCAGCCGGAGCCCTCGATGGTGTCGCCGTTCTTGACCTCGATGTCCGGCCGGAAATTGCGATCGGCCCCCGATTCCGGATTGTGCTTCTCGCTCTCGAAGCGCGGCCGCGAGGCGCGGTGCGGCCCCTCGGCGTAGACGGGCGCGCCGGTCGCGGCCTTGATCCGCGCGGTGTTCGGCGAATGGTCGTTGTGGGTATGGGTGACCAGGATATGCGTCACGGTTTCGCCGCGGACGGCGTCCAGCAGCGCTTTCGCATGCGCCTCATTGTTCGGGCCGGGATCGATGATCGCAACCTTGCCCTTGCCCACGATGTAGCTGACCGTGCCGGTGAAGGTGAAGGGGCTCGGATTGTCGCAGAGCACCCGCCGTACGCCAGGGCGGGCTTCGTCGACGACGCCAGGTTTGAGCGGGAAGTCGCGGTTGAACGGGATGGTTTCGTCTTCGGTTTCGGCCATGCAGGAATGCTCGCAGCGTGGGGTTCTTGCTCCGTCATGCCCGGGCTTGTCCCGGGCATCCACGTCTTTCTTCTCGCGGCGTCCAAGACGTTGATGGCCGGGACATCTAGCGCGAAGACGCGCTTCGCGCTTCTGCCCGGCCATGACGATTGGATAGAGTTTGCCTTTACGAAAACGCCTGGATGCCCGTGATCGCGCGGCCCAAAATCAGGGCGTGGACGTCGTGGGCGCCTTCATAGGTGTTGACGGTTTCCAGGTTCGAGGAGTGGCGCATCACGTGATATTCGATCTGGATACCGTTGCCGCCATGCATGTCGCGGGCGACGCGGGCGATGTCGAGCGCCTTGCCGCAATTGTTGCGCTTGACGATCGAGATCATCTCCGGCGCGACCTTGCCCTCGTCCATCAGGCGGCCGACCCGCAATGAGGCCTGCAGGCCCAGCGAGATCTCGGTCTGCATGTCGGCGAGCTTCTTCTGCACCAGCTGGGTTGCCGCCAGCGGCCGGCCAAACTGCTTGCGCTCGAGCGTGTATTGGCGCGCGCGCGCCATGCAATCCTCGGCGGCGCCCATCACGCCCCAGGAGATGCCGTAGCGGGCGCGGTTGAGGCAGCCGAACGGTCCCTTCAGGCCGGACACGTTGGGCAACAGCGCGCTCTCGGGCACCACCACGCCGTCCATCACGATCTCGCCGGTGATCGAGGCGCGCAGCGAAAGCTTGCCGCCGATCTTCGGCGCCGACAGGCCCTTCATGCCTTTTTCCAGGATGAAGCCGCGGATCTGATTGTCATGCGCGGCGGACTTGGCCCAGACCACGAACACGTCGGCGATCGGCGCGTTGGAAATCCACATCTTGCTGCCGGTCAGCTTGTAGCCGTCGGAGACCTTCTCGGCGCGGGTCTTCATGCCGCCGGGATCGGAGCCGGCATCCGGCTCGGTCAGCCCGAAGCAGCCGACCCATTCGCCGGTCGCAAGCTTGGGCAGATATTTCTTGCGCTGGCTGTCGTCGCCATAGGCGTAGATCGGATGCATCACCAGCGAGGACTGCACGGAGTTCATCGAACGATAGCCGGAATCGACGCGCTCGATCTCGCGCGCCACCAGGCCATAGGCGACATAGCTTGCACTGGCGCAGCCATATTCTTCCGGCAGCGTGATGCCGATCAGGCCGAGTTCGCCCATCTCGTTGAAGATCTCGCGATCGGTCTTTTCCTCGAGATAGGCCTTGGTGACGCGCGGCAGCAGCTTGTCCTGCGCATAGGCACGCGCGGTGTCGCGGATCATGCGTTCGTCTTCGGTAAGCTGCTCATCGAGCAGGAACGGATCGTCCCACTGGAAACCCGCCGATGTCGGTTTGTCCTTGGACTGAGGGCGCACGCTCATAAAAATCCCTTTCGCATCACTGTCCTGATTGGAATTGGCGGCCAAATTAGTGCGCTATCGTCCGAAGCGCAATTGAATTGGGCCTCGCCGTCATTCCGGGGCGAATCGAAGATGCGAACCCGGAATCTCGAGATTCCGGGCTCGATGCTTGGCATCGCCCCGGAATGACGGGCTACCCTTCGAGCCGTTCGTTGGAGACGATCTCGATCCCGAAACCGGACAGTCCCTTGTAGTCGTGTACCGACGACGTCAGATGCCGGATCGAAGTGATACCGAGGTCGCGCAATATTTGCGCGCCGACGCCCACTTCACGCCATTGTCGGTTGCGATCGGCCTCGGCGGATTTCTGTTCGCCGACCGGCTCGACCGGAACGCCGGCGGCGCCGTCGCGCAAATACACCAGCACGCCGCGGCCAGCCTGCTTGAAATGGTTCAGCACGATCTGCATGCGCGCCTGGCCGGTGAACAGGTCCTTGACGATGTTGGGCTTGTGCAGCCGCGTCAGCACGTTCTTGCCGTCGCCGATGCCGTTATAGACGAAGGCGGCATGCGCGATCTCATCGAACGGCGAACGGTAGGCGTAGCCCTGCAGCGGCCCGATCGGGCTATCCGTCGTAAACGTTGCGACCCGCTCGATCAGCTTCTCGCGCGCCTGGCGGTAGGCGATCATGTCAGCGATCGTGACGTGCTTGAGCTTGTGGGTGGCGGCGAATTTTGCGACCTGCATGCCCTTCATCACGGTGCCGTCGTCGTTCATCAACTCGGAGATGACGCCGACCGGCGGCAGGCCGGAGAGCTTGCAAAGATCGACCGCGGCCTCGGTATGACCGGAACGCAGCAGCACGCCACCGTCGCGGGCGATCAGCGGAAAGATATGACCGGGCCGGGCAAAATCACTGGCGCCGGCGTTCGGGTTGGCCAGCGCCCGGCAGCAGGAGGCGCGCTCGTCAGCCGAAATACCTGTGCCGCCATCGGGCTTGTAGTCGATCGAGACGGTGAAGGCGGTGGTGTGGTTGGAATCATTATGCGCGACCATCGGATCGAGCCGGAACCGGCGCGCGTCTTCCTGCGTGATCGGCGCGCAGACGATGCCCGAGGTATGGCGGATGATGAACGCCATTTTCTCGGCGGTGCAGAGCGAGGCGGCGACGATCAGATCGCCCTCACCCTCCCGGTCGTCATCATCGGTGACGACGACGAGTTCGCCCTTGGCAAAGGCTTGCAGAACTTCCTGGATCGTATCGGCCATTTTCTCAAATTCTCGCTTTGGACAGGGAGTGCATTAGCCGGACTCATGGGCCCGCGCCAGCATCAATACGCGGGGCAGAACGTCGCCGAAGCGTTTCGCTGTACGAAATCGGCAGGCACTCGGGGAAGAGACATATGCATTTTCGGTTGAATTTCCAGCTGACGGCATGGGCGGGGTTCGCCCTGATGGCAGGGGCCGCAGGCCAGTCCCACCGCTTCCGCCACCATCGGCACGGGGGCCGTCATCCACGCCCAGCCGGACGGCTACACGATCGGGCTCGGCACGACCTCAGCGCTGGCGCACCAGCGCAGGAAAGCAGCCTGTAGCGCGAGAACTCACCGCCCGCGCTGCTCGCGCCATTTGGCGAAGCCTGCAGCAAGGATGATGCAGAAGGCCCACCCCAGCAAGGGCACGGCGGCGATCCGCGCAATGGCCCGGTATTGCGCTGCGAGGGCGCCTGCAACCGAAGGGGCACGGGTCACGATCAGCGGCTCATCCAGGGTCTTGAGGCCGAATTTTATGGCCGCATCGTGCGCGATGATCTGCGCACCGGATACGGCCACGCCGACGAACCGGACATATTCGCCGCCGGATTCGTTCCAGAATTGCGGATGCGAGGCGAGAATGCGTCCGGAATCCCTGATTTCGCCCGCGACCCAGACCTCGACGAGAAGCTCCGGTCTCCAGCCCTCGCCGACCAGCGGCGCAAGACGGCGGGTGCCATAACTCTTGCTGCCACGACCGCCGCTCAAGCGCGCCTCGCTTGCGAACTCGCCTGCAACGCGCCAGCGCGGCGCGGTGTAGCCGGCAACGCCGACACCTTCAGGAATATCGTCGACCAGACGCAGATTGACGATGCGGCCCCACAAGGGGGCATCCACGACAAAGACCGGCGACACGCCCGTCAACGTCATGATCGCGACCGCAGGCATGAACAGGCCGGGCCGAGATCGCGTGACGCCGAAGGCCAGCGGCAGACCGAGCAGGAACACGCCGATGATCCACGGCACGACCGGCGTGTACGCAACGACCAGCGTGCCGAGCGTCAGCTGGAACAGGATCGCGGCCGTTCCCGCCATCAGGCAACCGAACAGCGTGGACGACGGGGACGCCAGGCCCGATGCACGAGCGCTGTTTGATGACGATAATGATAACCGCATACCGAATGAAATTTCTTTGCCGCCAGGAAATGGCGCGCCATACGGTACTCAGTGTCGGCTGCATTAAATCCGGTTCAAGCGGATGCGTGCGGGACGTCACACGTCCACATCCCGCTCCCATCTGCGAGCAGAAGGCCTTACGGCAGCACTTCCTTGCGCTCGGCGAGCAGCGTGTCCATTTCGGCGCGCTTCTCGCCCAGCAATCCCGCCTGCGCTGCCTCGATCACGGTATAGAGTTCGTGGGCGTCGCTGACCCTCGTTACGGTCACGTAATCGGCGCCGGCTGCGTAGAGATCATTGACGTCGCGAAGCATATCCGCGGTCGCCACGATTTTGGCTGATGGGTTGAGAGTGCGGACGTGCCGCACCAGCTTTTCGTTGTTGGCGCCCTTCAGCAGCGAGTCCGGCACGCTCAGGATGATCAGCTCCGACTTGCCGATACCGGCATGCAGCAGCGTATCGACATTGCTGATATCGCCATAGATCACGTGCAGGCCGCGATCGGCCAGCGTCCGGAACACGTTGGGATTGAAATCGATCACGGTGATCTGTTCGAGCACGAGCGGATTCTGCCGCTCGATTTCGGCCAGCAGCGCGCTCGCAGCGCGGAAGAAGCCGAGAATGACAATGCGGCGGGCTTCGTGGCCGCCCTCATGTACGGCCTCGCCCTGGCCGTGATCGAGATCGCGCAGGCCGATCTTCTTCATCGGATTGATCAGAGCTCGCGTGATCTCATCGCTCTTGCCCATCACGAAGGTGCTGATCACGGCCAAAATGACGAAGGCGAATGAAGCCGCGCTCGAAGTCTCAGTGCCGATATGGTTCGCGACCACACCGGTCTGGATCACGACCAGCGAAAACTCCGAGATCTGCGCCAGATTGATCGCCGGCAACAGGCTGGCGCGCAGACCCTGTTTCATCAGGTAGAGCGGCACAAACGTCGTCACGATGCGGCTCACGACGGTGAAGGCGGCAATCAGCAGCGCCAGCCAAATCACCGACGCGCCGGGAATGGGAATGGTCATGCCCAAGGCGACGAAGAACAGCGTGATGAAGAAGTCCCGCAGCGTCGTCACCTTGGCGGTGACGTCCAGCGCATAGGGGAATGTCGAGAGCGAGACGCCGGCGACCAGCGAGCCCATCTCGCGTGACAGATGCAAGCGTTCGGCGATCTCGCCGATCAGGAAGCACCAGGCCAGGGCGCCGAGCAGGATCAACTCCGGCCGCCGCGCGATCTGGTGAAAAAGTCTTGGCAGCAAATACCGGCTCAACACCAACGCGGTCGCGACCAGCACGCCGACCCGGCCGATCGAGATCAGGATCACGCTCACCTGGAGATTGTCGAGGCTCGGCTGCACCGCCAGGAACAGGATCGCGAAGATGTCCTGCAGCACCAGGACGCCGAGCGTGATGCGGCCGGGCAGCGTATCGAGTTCACGCTTCTCGTACAGCACCTTGACGATGATGACGGTCGAGGAGAGCGCGCAGGCGACGCAGAGATACAGCGCGTCGAAACGGCCCGCCCCCATCGACAGCCCGATACCCCAGAAGAACAGGATCCCGAGCAGGCAGCCGCCGACCAATTGCCCGCCCGCGGCAAACAAGATGACCTTGCCGGCGCGCACAATCTTTTTCAGGTCGATTTCCAGCCCGATCATGAACAGCATGAAGATCAGGCCGAGTTCGGAAATGACGTGAATCGAGTCCTTGGAATGGACCCATTTCATGCCGAATGGACCGATGACAAACCCGGCGATAAGGTAGGCGAGGATCAGCGGCTGCCGGGTAAAATGGGCCAGCAAGCCAAGCACCCAGGCAAACAGGATGCATAAAGTGATATCGCCGATAAGCTCGTGCATATTTCCTGACTTTTCCTCATTGCAACCTAGAGGCCGGGGCGCAATGGTCAAACGAGCAATGTGTCATATCCGCCTGACAGGTCTCTTTCTAGCGATTCTTGCCTGCCTGTCGATCCTTTCCGCACCGGACGCTCAGGCGCAGGCGGCCGGCAGCATCCGGCAATTTTAGAAGGTTCCTGACGGCGAACCCCGCACGCACCCCCGCATATCGGGCAGCATCGATAGCAGACATTCCGCTTTCATCCCCCGGCGGCGACCGACTAAGATCACCGGCAAGAACTAACCAAATACCGGAGGGCCGCGCCAGCGGCCGTCTCAACGAAAAACAAAACGGGAGTGAATGTCCAATGTCTACCGCATCAATTTTCGATTTCGCACCATTGCTGCCGGCCGGATTGCCGGCGCCGGCGGCGCGGTGGACGGGTCTGGCCAAATACAGTTTCGTCGGCGGCAACAATGATCCCGACCAGGTGCCGGTCGATGGCCTGATCGAGGCGATGACTGCCGTGCTCCAGCGCGAGGGCAAGACGCTCGCGACCTACGGCCTCGCCAGCGGCCCGCAGGGCTACCGCCCCCTGCGCGAATTCCTCGCCGGCAAACTCAAGCGCGATGCCGGCATCGGCTGCACCGCCGACGACGTCATGATCGTCTCCGGTTCGCTGCAGGCGCTCGACCTCGTCAACGCGACGCTCCTGGCGCGCGGCGATACCGTGCTGATCGAACAGGAGACCTATCAGGGCTCGCTGAGCCGGCTGACCCGGCTCGGCGTCAAGACAGTCGGCATTCCCCTCGACGACGAGGGCATGCGGATGGATGCGCTGGCGGCCGCGCTGGCCGACCACAAGCGCCGCGGCATCATGCCGAAATACATCTACACCATCCCGACCGTGCAGAACCCGACCGGTTCGATCCTGCCGGAGGAGCGGCGCGCCGAAATGATAAAACTGTCGCAGGAGTACGGCGTGCCGATCTTCGAGGACGATTGCTACGCCGACCTGATCTGGAACGGCCAGCGCCCGCCCGCGATATATGCGATGAGCAAGCAAGGCGGCGTCATCCATATCGGCTCGTTTTCCAAATCGATTGCGCCGGCGCTGCGGGTCGGATTCATCGTCGCGCCCTGGGAGATGATGTCGCGGATGCTGGCGCTGAAGACCGATGCCGGAAGTGGCGCGCTGGAGCAGATGGTGCTGGCGGAATTCTGCGCGCCGCATTTCGAAACCCACGTGCCGAAGCTGACACGCGGCCTGCGCGCCAAGCTCGACACGCTGATGGAGGCGCTCAACGAGCAGTTCGGCACATCAGCCGAGTTCGAGGATCCCAAGGGTGGCATCTTCCTGTGGGTCAAACTCCCCGACAATGTCGATACGCTGAAACTGTATCAGGCTGCATTGGCCGCCGGCGTCGCCATCAACCCGGGGCCGGAATGGTCGACCGACAAGTCCTATGCCGGCAGCCGGTTGCGGCTGTGCTTTGCCAGCCCCTCCCATGAGCAGATCCGCGAAGGCGTCGCCGTGCTCGCGGAAGTCTGCCGCAAGGAATTCGGCGTGCCCGAGCGCAGCGCCAACGTGGAGAAACGGGCGCGCATATGAGACTCTACCGCACCGCGAACGGCGCCTGATACGGCCTCCCGAACGGCACGCCGTTGATCACGGTCTGCACCGGTTTCAGCAGCAGCTTGCCCTCACGCTTGTTGTTGCGGGTATCGACGAACGAGACCTGCGCCTCCACCAGCTCCATGATCGCGACGTCGCCGGGCGCGCCGACCTGCAGCGTGCCGATTTTCGGGGCGCGGTTGATGATCTTGGCCGGCGCCGAGGTTGCCATCGCCACCACCTGCTCCACGGTAAATCCGAGCGGGATGAACTTGCTCATCACGTTCGGCAGATACGGCATGCCGGGCGAGTTGCCGGAAAAGACGTGGATATCGGACGAGATCGTGTCGGGCGGGCAGCCGCCCGCGATCGCGGGCTCAGCCACCGTGAAATCGAAGCTGCCGCCGCCATGCCCGACGTCGAACATCACGCCGCGCTGCTTGGCGGCAAGCGCTGCCGGCAGCAGCTTGCCATCCTGCACGATGTTGGTGAAGACGCCGCCGATGTTCGGTGCGCCGGAATAGGCATGAGTCAGCACGTCGCCCGGCCGCAGCAGATCGAGAATCTGCGACATCAACTCCCTGGTCTCGACGCCACCGATATGCACCATCATCTTGGCCGGCCAGCCGCACATCTCGCAGGCCTTGATGGCTCGCTTCAGTGGTTCGAGACCGTGCCTGGCGATGACATTCTCCGACATCCGGACTTTGACGCCGAGCAGGAAGTCCGGATTCTCGGCCAGCGCCATCGCGCAGGCGTCGAGCTGCGCGTGGTCGATGTTGTAGAGTTCGGCCACCGGGAAGCCCGACAGACCGTGATTGGCGATATGGACGAAGGCGTAAATCCGCGCGCGCGATTGCGCCACGATGTAACGGCGGAGCGCGGCGAGATTGTTGACGCCGGCATCCCCTGCCGACACCACTGTCGTCGTTGCCTGGGCCTGCACCAATTCGTCGGCCGGAATGCCGATCCCCGAGCCATAGGGATAGACGTGGGAGTGCAGGTCGATCAATCCCGGCGTCACCAGTTTGCCGGTGGCGTCGATGGTCTTGGAGGCTCGTGCCGCCGGAATATCGGCCTCAACCGCCTCGATCATCCCCCAGCGAATGCCGATATCACGTTTTCCTCGCAGCGACTGGCTGGGATCGAGCACATCGCCACCCTTGATCACAAGGTCGAACTTGTCGTTCGGTCCCATCGCGGCATTGGCCGGTGCGGACATCGCGGCAACGGTGGCTGACCCGGTCAGGCTCAGAAAATCACGGCGTGAAAACCCGCTCATGGCATCGCTCCCCCATATGATTTTTATGGCGCGATGATGCGCCGGGACCGGGCTTTCCGCAAGCCGGCGCATGCGATCAACCCACACGGGTATCAATAACCATGCGGCTGGACGGTCCGTGGGATCGCGATTGTCCGGAACGGCTACGTGCAAACGCAATGTGTCGAGCGTGATTCATTGGACTAAAGAAACGTGCTCGTGCCTGGAACCAACGCACGCATTGCATCCGCAGATCCTTGCTTAATAGACATTCAGAATTCTCTTCGAGTTCCCTCGGGAACGTTCGTGTCACCGCAATGTTACATCTCCGCTCAATTGAAAGAGGATGAGAACTATGAGGAAGTTTGGATATGTGCTTGCGGCCGTTGCCGCGATCATCGTTGCGGCGCCGTCGATTGCTAGCGCTCAGACCGTTGTGATCAAGCGAGGCAGCGGTTACCACGGCCATCATCACCATGGTCATGGTGCGCGGGCCGAATACCGCCGTCATCACGACCGCGGCTACCATCGCGGACACCGTCATCATCGCAACACGGTCGTGATCAAGAAACGTTATCGTTACTGAGAACTTGCGCCTCAACGGAAAATGGCTCCTCGCGGAGCCATTTTTTTGTTCGTATGATCGTCAAGCTTGTTCAGCGAAGCGGCTTGTAACGGCCGATCAGCTGTAGATTTCGAACAGGCCTGCGCCGCCCTGGCCGCCACCGATGCACATGGTGACGACGCCCCACTTCGCCTTGCGGCGACGGCCTTCCTGCAATATGTGGCCGGTGAGCCGCGCGCCGGTCATGCCGAAGGGATGGCCGATCGCGATCGAACCGCCGTTGACATTGTACTTCTCGGGGTCGATGCCGAGCTTGTCGCGGGAATACAGACACTGGCTCGCGAAGGCTTCGTTCAATTCCCAGATGTCGATGTCGTCGATCTTGAGGCCATGGCGCTTCAACAGCTTCGGCACGGCGAAGATCGGGCCGATGCCCATCTCATCCGGCTCGCAGCCCGCCGCCGCCCAGGCAACGAAACGGCCGAGCGGCTGCAGGCCGCGCTTTTCGGCATCCTTGGCTTCCATCAGCACGACAGCCGCCGCACCGTCCGAAAGCTGGCTGGCATTGCCGGCAGTGACGTATTTGCCCGGGCCCTTGACCGGCTCGAGCTTGGCGAGGCCTTCCATGGTGGTCTCGGGACGGTTGCACTCGTCGCGATCGACCGTGTAGTCGACGATGCTTTCCGCCTTGGTCGCCTTGTCGACCACCTTCATCCTGGTCTTCATCGGGACGATTTCGTCCTTGAACTTGTTGGCCTGCTGCGCCGCGGCCATGCGGCGCTGCGATTCCAGCGAGTACTCGTCCTGGTATTCGCGGCTGAGCTTGTAGCGCTCGGCGACGATGTCGGCGGTATCGATCATCGCCATGAAGATGTCGGGCGCGGCCTTGAGCAGATCCGGATCGATCGATTCCTTGGGCGAGCCGCCGCCGGGAATCGAGATGCTTTCAACGCCACCGGCCACGATGCAGTCGGCGCCGTCCGAACGGATCGAGTTGGCGGCCATCGCGATGGTCTGCAGCCCCGAGGAGCAGAAGCGGTTGACCGAAACGCCGGCCGTCGACTTTGGCATGCCAGCCAGCAGCGCCGCCTGGCGGCCGATATTGGGCGCGCCGTGCGCGCAATTGCCGAGATAGCAGTCCTCGACGTAATCCTTGTCGACGCCGGCGCGCTCGACCGCGTGCTTGATGGCGTGGGCCGCCATGGACATCGGAGGGGTGATATTGAACCCGCCGCGGCCGGACTTCGCCAGCCCCGTACGTGCATAGGAAACGATAACAGCTTCACGCATTTTCTAGATCTCCCTTTGATGCCACCCAGTATGGACTGGACCTCAGCCCGTGTGTAGCGAAAAACCTTGAATTCCGGCGGACGGAAAAGGAGGAATCGCCTTCAATCCCACGCCGGCCCGAAGGCGGGATTTACACAACGTTTGTCCTTCGGCAAGGCCGCGATTGCCTTTCGATCGTCGTCATCAAGCCGCAGTTGCAGCGCGTCAAGATTGGCCTTTTGGCTTTCGGCGCGCGAGGCCTTCGGGATCGCGGCGACGCCGTCCTGATCGAGCAACCATTTCAGGGCCACCTGTGCGGCGCTGGCATTATGCTTGCGACCGATCGCGGTCAGCGTCTCGTCCGACGCCACGCGGCCCTGCGCCAGCGGGCAATAGGCAACCAGCGGAATCGATTTGGCGCTGAGATATTTGCGCAGTTTTGTCTGATCCAGCATCACGTGGTATTCGACCTGGTTGCAGGCGATCGGAGCCTTGATCTCCTCGACCACGGTTTTCAAGAGCGCGATGTTGAAATTGGCGACCCCGATGGCGCGGGTGCGGCCCTCCTGCTTCAGCTTCATCAAGGTCTCGAACATCGCCGGCAGGTTCATGTTCCGCGACGGCCAGTGCACCAGATAGAGATCGACCTGATCGAGCCGCAGTTTCTTCAGGGAAGCATCGAACGCCCGGCGGATCGCGTCCGGCGCCAGGTTTTCGTTCCAGACCTTGGTGGTGACATGCAGGTCCGTTCGCGCGACGCGCGAAGCCGCGATTGCAGCACCGATCGCCTCCTCATTGCCGTACATTTCAGCCGTGTCGATATGGCGGTAACCCTGCGCAATCGCGCTTTCAACCGCAGCGCGGCAGGCATCGCCTTGCAGGCGAAAGGTGCCAAGCCCAAGCCTCGGCAGGGCAATGCCCTGCGTTTGCAGATTTTCCATTGAATGCTCCCAAAGGCGTAAGGTGTCGCGGGGGAAGACGAAAGCCGCATGGACGGCATTGGATTGCGTGGGATTGACCGCTATAAATAGACTGCCCGCAAGGCGCTGGGCAAATCAAGATCGGGTCAGGAAGAGCGATGGGCAACGCGTTGCAACGATGGCTGGATTCGCATCAATTGCCGGCGATCGCCGCCGCCGTGCTCGGCGTGATCACGACGCTCTCGGTACTGATCGTGGCTGTCTTCTTTCTGATCGGAAAGCCCTGATCGACCGCTTCTATCGCTGCCAGTTGCAGATGCCGCCGGACCTGCACGGCCAGGTTTGAATCCGGGTATCGCGCGCCTGCGCATCGAGCGGATTGTGGCGCGGCTTCGCCAGCTTGGCACGCGCTGCGGCGCGCGGCGCCTCAGTGCCGGACTTCTCGGCCTGAGATTTGGCGGCATGCGCCTTGCGTGGCGGCAGCTTGGGCCAGATGGTCGAATCCAGATCCGCCTCCGTGTCCTCCGACCTTGCCTCGATCCGAACCGGCCCGAACCGCGCCTCCGGCCCGATTCGCTTGGGCGAAAATACGGCGCTCGGAAGATCAAGGCTGAGCAACTCACCCGGACGATACTCGGCCGCCGTCGCGGAGCCGGCCAATGCCAAAAACCCCGTGTAAACCGCTGCAGCTAAAGCGCTCTTCAGGACCATTATGGGCCTCCTGAAATGACTAAAAATAACGATAACCGGGAACATGTAGGAAGCCGGCAGGCCTTTTCCAGCCGAAATTTTCGGCAAGGTTACCTGCTAACTACGGCGGCCGCGAAAAATCCGCGGCCCGTTCCCCGGAACCTATTCCGCGGCTTGCGCAACCGGCTGCCCGATCGTGCCCTGCAGCCGCATGCATTCCTGGCGGTAGCGCGCGACATTGGCCTCCTTGATGTGGCCGTAGCCGCGCACCAGGTCAGGCGTCTTCGCCAGCGCCACCAGCCGCGGCCAGTCCTGTGGTTTGGCCGTGTCGAGGTGGCGGAGGATCATGTCGGAATATTCGCCTGGCAATGCCCGCTCCATCCGGCGCTCGGAGGTATAGCCGAACGGATCGAACGCGGTGCCGCGCAGGAATTTGAAGCGCGTCAGGACATCGAACGCCTTGAGGATCCAGCCACCGAATTCGCGCTTGCGCAAATGCCCGGTCACCTTGTCGCGGCTCGCCAACAGGGGCGGCGCGAGATTGACCTTGACGCCCGGATCGCCGTCGAACTGCTCCTTCAACGCTTTTGCAAACTCACCGTCGGAATAAAGTCGAGCCACCTCATACTCATCCTTGTAGGCCATCAGCTTGAACAGGCCCTTTGCAAAGGCTTCGGTGAGGTCCTGCGCCGCGGGCGACGCCTTGGCTTCGGCGGCACGCACGCGCGCGACCTCGGCGAGGTAGCGCTTCGCATAGGCCTCGTTCTGGTAATCGGTCAGGAAGCCGGCACGGTGAGCGATGGTCTCGTCCAGCGTCCGCTTGACCGGTGCGGCGCCCTGCGCCTTGAAGCGCGCGGCGCTGACCACGCGTTGCAGGTCGTGCGCGGCCAGCCGGCCCCAGGAGAACGCCAGCTTGTTCATCTCGATCGCCGCGCCATTGAGGTCGATCGCCTTCATGATCGCCTCCAGCGACAGCGGAATCGCGCCGCGCTGAAATGCAAAGCCGAGCATGAAGGAATTGGTCGCGATGCTGTCGCCCATCAGGGATGAGGCAAGACCGGTCGCGTCGAGGATATCGAGATCGGTTGCGCTGACGGCCTCGTTGAGCGCGTCCCGCATCGCACCGGCCTGGAAATCGATATCGGGATCAATGACAAAACTTGCGGTCGGCAACAGGTCGGCGTTGACGATCGCGCGCGTCAGGCCGCGCTCGGCGCGGCTCAGCGCCGGGATGCTGGTGGCGACGACGATGTCGCAGCCGAGAATGAGATTGGCGCTGCCGGGTCCGATCCGGACATTGGCGAGATCGTCCGCCGAGGGCGCAATGCGGACGTGGCTCATGACCGCGCCGTTCTTCTGCGACAATCCCGTGAAATCGAGCGTCGAGCAGGCCCGGCCGTCGACATGCGCGGCCATGCCGAGCAACGCGCCGATGGTGATGACGCCGGTGCCGCCGATGCCGGTGACGAGGATGTTGAACGCGCCGTCCAGCGCAGGCAGTGTCGGCAGCGGCAGATCGGCGAACAACGCCGACGGATCAGCCGCAGCACGATCGGCCTTCCGCAACTTGCCGCCATGCACGGTAACAAAACTCGGACAAAAGCCCTCGATGCAGGAGAAATCCTTGTTGCAGTTCGACTGGTCGATCCGGCGCTTGCGGCCGAGTTCCGTTTCCAGCGGCTGCACCGAGACGCAGTTGGAAGCCGCCGAGCAGTCACCGCAGCCTTCGCAGACGCGCTCATTGATGAAGACACGCTTCGGCGGATCCGGATAGAGCCCGCGCTTGCGGCGGCGGCGCTTTTCGGCGGCGCAGGTCTGGTCGTAGATCAGAACCGAGAGGCCCTTGACGTCACGCAGTTCCTTCTGCACGGCGTCGAGTTCGCGGCGGTGATGAACAGTGGCGCCCGCGGGGAAATAATTGCTGGGGTATTTCTCGGGATCATCGGAGACGATCGCAAGCCGCTTGGCGCCTTCGGCGGAAACCTGGTGCGCGATCTGCGACACGGTCAGGCCGCCCTCGGCCGGCTGGCCGCCGGTCATCGCGACAGCGTCGTTGTAGAGGATCTTGTAGGTAATGTTGACGCCGGCGGCGGAAGCCGCGCGCAGCGCCAGCAAGCCCGAATGCGTGTAGGTGCCGTCGCCGAGATTCTGGAACACGTGCTGTTCGCTGGTGAACGGCGCCTGCCCGATCCAGGTGACGCCTTCCGCGCCCATATGCGAGATCGTAGCTGTCCGGCGGTTCGGCACCGATAGCGCCATGCCGTGACAGCCGATGCCGGCCATCGCGCGGCTGCCCTCAGGCACTTTGGTGGAGGTGTTGTGCGGGCAGCCCGAGCAGAAATACGGCGTCCGCTGCAGCTTTGCAGCACCAATGCCCTCCGCGGGCCGGTCGAACGCCTCGAGTTTTGCCAGGCGCTGTTCCAGCGCCGGGCTGCGATGGCCGAGCCGGCGGAGCCGCGCCACGACGGCGGCGGCGACCATGGTGGGCGTGAGTTCGCCTTCGCTTGGCAGCAGCATCGCGCCGGTCTCGTCGCGCTTGCCGACCACCGAGGGGCGCCTCATAGCATCGACATTGTAGAGGATGCGCAGCAGTTGATCCTCGATGAAGCCGCGCTTCTCCTCGACCACAAGCACGTCCTGCAGGCCCTCGGCGAACGCGCGTGCGCCGTGCTCCTCCAGCGGCCAGGTCAGCGCGACCTTGTAGATGCGCAGTCCCAGCGCCTGCGCTTCGGCGTCGGTGATACCGAGATCGGCCAGCGCCTGGCGCAGGTCGAGATAGGCCTTGCCGGTCGCCATGATGCCAAGCCGCGCCGGTTTCGAATCCAGCACGATCCGGTCGAAGCGATTGACGCGCGTGAAGGCGGCGACCGCCTGCATCTTCGGGCCGTGAAGCCTGCGCTCCTGCTCCAGCGGCGCATCCGGCCAGCGGATCGACAAACCACCCGGAGGCATCTCGAAATCACTGGGGGTGATGATCTTGATGCGGTCGGGATCGCTGACGATCGAGGCCGAACTCTCAACCGTTTCCGAGATTGCCTTGAAACCAACCCAGCAACTGGAATAACGCGACAGCGCAAATCCCAAAATGCCGAGGTCGAGATAGTCCTGCAGCGTCGCAGGGTTGACCACCGGCATCAATGCTGCCGCGAAAACCTGTTCGCTCTGATGTGCCAGCGTCGAGGACTGGCAGCCGTGATCGTCACCGGCCAGCGCGATCACGCCACCATTGGGCGAAGTGCCGGCCGAGTTGGCATGCTTGAGCGCGTCCATCGAGCGATCGACGCCGGGACCCTTGCCGTACCAGATGCCGAACACGCCATCGACCTTGGCGCCCGGGAACATTCCGACCTGCTGGCTGCCCCACACCGCCGTTGCCGCCAGATCCTCGTTGAGGCCGGGCGCGAACTCGATGTTGTGTTCCCTCAGGAAGGATTTCGCACGCCACAGCGCGTGATCGTACATGCCGAGCGGTGAACCGCGATAACCCGAGATGAAACCCGCGGTGTTGAGCCCCTGCGCGCGGTCGCGTTCGCGCTGCAACATCGGCAGCCGGACTAGCGCCTGCGTACCGGAAAGAAAGATGCGCTTCGCATCCAGCCGGTACTTGTCGTCCAGCCCAACGTCCATCAACGCCATTTTTCGCTCCCCATCGCGTCTATCGCTCTGCCGGCTATTTTGAACCGGTCTAATTGGGGGTCAGAATGCACCGGTTTTGCTATGCGTGCCCAGCCTGAATGCATGGCGGCAGGACATATCTCGGCTGCGATGTGGATTTCGCCCTCACCCTTGCCGAACCCCCTCTTCTTTGAAACGCTGGCGGCAAACGGGAGAGCCAAGGAAAGCTTAGAGATGACAGAAGCGGCATTCACGACCGAAATACTGGAGAGCGGCGATGTGCTGGTCGGGCCGTGGCGGAGCCCAAAGCAGATGCTGCAGGCGCAGGTCTACGATTCGCACGCCTCGATCCACGACGATGCGACAGCGCAAAAGCTTGGCTTTCAGGGTGGCACCATCGAAGGCCCGACCCATTTCAGCCAGTTCGCGCCGTTGTGCGAACGGATCTGGGGCCAGGCCTGGTTCGAGACCGGCTGTCTCTCGGCGCATTATCGCAACCCAGCCTTCGAGGGCGAGGAAGTCCAGGCCAATATCGAGAAGCCGAAGCCAGGCCAGACCGTTTGCGCCATCGGCATGACCAAACGCGACGGCACCGAGATCTTGCGCGGCACCGCGTCGGTCGGCGGTGACGGGACGGAAACCGCACTGCACCGGCGGCTCGGCGAACTGAAGCCGCTCACCGACCCCGTGATCCTCGCCGACCTCAAGGTCGGCATGAAGACCGGCCGGCAAACCGTGAGAATGGATTTCGACCAGAACATGGGCGATCTCTATCCGTTTTCACTGGCCGAGAAGCTGAAGGTGATCACCGAGCCTTCGGCGTATTATTCGCAGGAGCTCAATCCCTGGGGCCGGGCGATCATCCCCATGGAGATGCTGAGCGTGCTGTTTCAATACCGCGCGCGCGAGGATCAGTTGCCGGTACGAGGCCCCGCGGTCGGACTGTTCGCGGATCAGGAAATCCGCCTGCTGCGCGGGCCACTATTCGCCGGCGAGAACTACGTCACCGAACGCGAGGTCGTTGCGCTGAGCGGCAGCCGCCGGACCGAGAGCATGTGGGTGCGCACCACGGTATTCGGCGCCGACGACACGTCCGTCGCCACCATGCTGCTCAATCTCGCGAGCATCAAGGATTCCTACGCCAATTACGCGAGCGAGCATAAAGCCCTCTACGGCTGAGCCGACCTAACGCGGCCGCGTCCGACGCGGCCGGACGAACTTGCCAATAAGGAAAACAATAAAATGGCCCGCCTGCCCTATCTCGAGGCCGACCAGGTCGCCCCTGAATATCGCGACATGCTCAAGCGCAACACCAATTTGCACAAGCTGCTGGTCAACTCGCCTGACATGGCGCGCGCCTTCTCCGGCCTCGGCGGTTACATCCGACACAAGAGCAAGCTCGACCCGCGCTTGCGCGAACTTGCGATCCTGCAGGTCGGCTGGATGGAGAAGTCGGAATACGAATTCACCCATCACGTCAAGATCGGCAAGGAGTTCGGCGTCACCGATGACGACATCAAGGCGATGATGGCCGAGACCGACGGAAAACCCTCGAACCTCGAACCATCAGCCAAAGCGATCCTGCGCGGCGCCCGCGAGATGGTGCGCGAGCTTGCGATGTCGGATGCGACCTTCGCCGAGATCAAGCAAGACCTCTCCGACGAGCACATGACCGACCTCGTGGTCACCATCGCGTTCTACTGCGCCGTGGTCCGCGTGCTGGCCACGATGAAGATGGACAACGAGCCCTATTACAAAGAGGTACTGCAACAGTACCCGATCCCGGGAGTGGAATGAAATGCGTCTGAAAGATCGTGTCGCCATCGTCGTCGGCGCCGGCCAGAGCCCCGGCGAGGGTATCGGCAACGGCCGCGCCACCGCGCTCACCTTCGCACGCGAGGGCGCCAGGGTGCTGTGCGTCGATCACCATCTCGAATCGGCACAAGAGACCGTCGACTTGATCGCGGCCAAACAGGGCACGGCGATCGCCTTCAAGGCCGACGTCACCAGGAATGCAGACATCAAGGCGATGGTGGCGGATGCGCATCGACGGTGGGGACGTGTCGATATCCTGCACAACAATGTCGGCGTCAGCCTGTCCGGCGGCGACGCCGAACTGCTCGATATCACCGAGGAGGCGTTCGACCGTTGCGTCGCGATCAATCTGAAGAGCTGCATTCTCGCCGCCAAGCATGTGATCCCGATCATGCGCCAGCAACAGAGCGGAAGCATCATCAACATCTCCTCGATGGCCGCGATCACCACTTATCCGTATGTGGCCTACAAGGCGACCAAGTCGGCGATGATCGCCTTTACCGAACAGCTCGCCTACCAGAACGCGCAATACGGCATTCGCGCCAACGTGATCTTGCCCGGGCTGATGAACACGCCGATGGCGGTGGATACCCGCGCGCGCGAATTCAAGAAGACCCGCGCCGAGGTCGAAGCCGAGCGCGACAGCAAGGTTCCGCTGCGCCAGAAGATGGGCACCGGCTGGGACGTCGCCAATGCCGCGCTGTTCCTTGCCTCCGACGAAGCAAGTTTCATCACCGGCGTGACGTTACCGGTCGACGGCGGCGCCAGCGTGCGGCGCGGTTAAGGATTATGGCGCATTGACGCAGTGCAGCACGTCACGATTCGGAACAGTTGAAGGTTTCCAATGACACGATGATGTGACGGCGCATCATTGCACGTCCAAATCCTGACTCGTTGTGGTCGCATGAATTTCATGAGCGGCGGCTATCACGCGCCTTGAGAATGCGAGGAGTCTTTGGACGCCATGAACGACGAAGTCGACTACGATCTGACGCCCGACCAGTGGGAAGTGTTGAAGAACTTGCGCAACTCCACATCCCGGCCACAGCGGATGAATCGATTCACCATTCAAGGCCTGATTGCGCTTGGACTCGTTGCGATCAACGGCGATGTGCCGGTCCTCACGTCAAACGGACGCAAGGTGCTGATTAGAGGCTCATCGTGTCTGCTGCTTGATCTTGCGGCGTAATGTCGCCGTCGTGTCACACCGGCTTCTCGTCATCCGTCACCGGTGATGTGATGACGAGGAACACCAGATCGACCAGGCCGGAATTCGAGATGGCGTGGTCCACTCCGGGCGGCAGGAAAATAAAATCGTGCTTGCGCACGATGTGGTTCTTGCCGGCGATTTCCATCAACCCCTCGCCCTCGAGCACGTGATAGATCTGTTCCTGAATCCTGTGCTTGTGCCGCGCGACATGGGCCATCGGCTGATACATCGAAATCCGGTAGTCGATATGACGCGAGCCCGCCGTCTCCGGCATGACAAGCGGTTTCGACAGTGCGCCGCCAAAATGATTGGGGAACTCGCGCCAGGGCACTTCGGCGATATTGCGGATGAAAGCGCCGTGATCCTCTGATGCCATATGGTGCTCCTCAGTTACCGCGACGATCAGATCACCAGCGCGCCGCCGTCGATATAGACGATCGATCCCGTCGCAAAGCCGTTCGCCATGAACGACAGGATTTGCCGCGCGATATCGTCGCCGATCCCGACCCGGCCGACCGGCAACGCCGCGGCGGTCTTGGCGAGCATATCACGGCGCGCCTCCTCCGGCATCGCGGCGCGGATCGGCGTATCGATCACGCCGGGCGAGACGGCGTTGACGCGCACCGGTGCCAGTTCGAGCGCCAGCGCTTTTGCCAACGATTCGAGCGCGCCATTGGCCGCACTGACGATGGCCGAATTCGGCCGTGGGCGAACGCTGAGGAAACCTGAGACCAATGTCAGCGATCCGCCGGGGCGAATCTCTGCCGATCGCGCCACCCGCCATGCGCCCCAGAACTTGCTTTCCATCGTGGACCGCACGTCGTCCATCGCGACCGTTTTGAACGGACCGGTGCGAAGCTGGGCTGCCGTGACCACGACATGATCGACCGGACCGCAGGCGCGAAACAGCTTAGCGATGCTTTCGTCGCTGGTGACATCGGCCGGGATCGCGATCGCGTTGAGCTTTTCCGCCACCTTGTCGAGGCGCTCGACATTCCGGGACGAAACAATCACGTCGGCGCCCTCGCGCTTGGCCATTTCCGCGGTCGAAAGACCGATGCCGGAGGAACCACCGACGACGACGACTTTCTTGCCTGCAAGCAACATGCGCTCTCCTCAGTTCAAGTCAGACGGGCTGATAGCGGGTGCCGATGCCCGCCTTGCTTTGGCCAAGGCCGGGCAATTCCCAGACGCCGGCGCCCGTGGGGTTGATATCGGCGGCGATATCGACGTCGATCAGATAGGGCTTGTTGGCGGCGATGCCCTTGCGGATGGCTTCACCGATATCGCCGGCGCGATCGACCCGCACGCCCTCGACGCCGCAGGAGCGCGCCATCGCGGCAAAATCCGGATTGTAGCGCTGGCCGGTCACAGGATCGTGGAAGTCGGTCGCCAGTTCGCGGCCGCCGAGATAGCCACGCTGCAGCCCGCGGATCGAGGCATAGGCGTAATTGTTCCAGACCACCCAGACCACGGGCAGATTATATTCGACCGCCGTTCCCAGCACGTTGGCGTGCATGAAGAAGGCGCCATCGCCGCACACGGATACGCAGGGCCGGTCGGGGGCTGCGAATTTCGCCCCCATCACGCCGGCGACACCAAAGCCCATCGGGCCAAAACCCATCGAGCCGATCAGCGAGTCCGGCCGCTTCGGCTTGCAAAAACTCAGCAGCCAATTGTGGTGCACGCCGATGTCGCTGACCAGAATCGCATTCTCCGGCAGCGCCTTGTCGATCTCGAGCGCCGCACGCTGCGGGTTGATCGGCATGGTGTCGTCGGAAAATCCGGGTGCGACGAACTTGTCCCATTCCTGTCGATAGGTATCGATCTGCGCCAGCCATTTTTTGCGGCTGTCGGCCTTTTTGGTCAGATCGGCGCGGCGGTCGAGTTCGGCATGAACCTGCCGCAGGAACGTCCGCACGTCGGCCATCAGCCCGAGCGCGACCGGATAGTTGCGGCCGATCTCCTCGGGGTCGATGTCGACATGGATCAGCCGCGTCGGCGGAATGGTGAAGGAGTAACCGGGGATCCACGAACTCGAGGTGCGATCGTCGAACCGCATCCCCATCGCCAGCAGCACGTCGGCCTGGCGCGTCGCGTGGTTGGCCTGGTAATGACCGGCACGTGCGACGAGGCCCAGCGCCAGCGGATGGTTGCAATCGATCGCGCCAAGGCCGCTGGCCGATGCCGCCACCGGAATCTGAAGACGCTCGGCGAGCTTGAGCAATTCCTCGGCCGCGCCGCCATAGCGGACGCCCTGCCCGACGATCATCACCGGCCGCTCGGCACCGAGCAGCATATCGACCGCCTTCACCACGCCCTCGGGATCGGCGCCGCAGCGGCTGGAGATGTTGGCGTTCCAGGCCTGCGCGTTCGGCGCCTCTTCGGCGGCCGACTCCATGAACACGTCGAAGGGAACATCCAGCACGACAGGCCCCGGACGTCCCGACATCATCGTCTTCCAGGCTTGCCGAACCGCGAGCGGCACCATCTCACCCCGCGTCGGCTGGAACACCTTCTTGCAGTAGGAGCGCACCGTGGAGGGAAAGTCGGCCTGATAGTGCCGATACAATTCCTGAAACGCGCCGCGGTTGAACTGGCTGGTCGGCACATTGCCGGTCACCGCCATGAACGGCACCGAATCCAGGAACGCATTGCCGAGCGAGATCGGCAGATTGGCCGAGCCCGGCCCACAGGAGGTGAAGGTCGCGGTCGGCCGTCCTGACACCCGGTAATAAACGTCGGCCATGAACCCGGCGACGCTCTCATGGTGGACCGAGATGGTCTTGATGTCGTCGGAACGCTCGTACAGCGCATCGATGAACTGGATATTTCCGTGGCCGCACAGGCCGAACACCTGCGGCACCTTCTCCTGGATCAAATAGTCGACGATGACCTGGGCCCCGTTGAGCATATTGCGCGCCATCGGATCACTCTCTCCCTGCTCAACAAACCTGGACGCCGCGTCTTGGTCTGCGCGTCCGACAGGGACGAACCCTATTTCTCATAATACTGTACGTCAATTGCTATTGTGGTATATAGATGGAGAGGCCCGCAGCGGAGCATCGTGCTATTCATTGACGAGGGCAGCCTGATAGAATTCGGCCATGCCCTCCTGGAGACCCATCCGTGAAATCGCGAACCAAGCCGAAGACGAGCGAGAAGCCCGCCACGCCACGCAAGACGGCGGTCGCCCGGCTGGTGCAATCGAACGCGCCCAACATCGACGACGACGCCGAGGAGCGTCAGCGCGGCGGCGTGCAATCGCTCGGGCGTGCGTTTTCGATCCTGGAGGAAGTCGCGCGCCACCGCGAGGGCATCAGCCTCGCTGAACTGAGCAAGCTTGTCGGCCTGCATAATTCCACCACGTTCCATCTTGCCAAGACCCTGGTGACGCTGGGCTACATGCGGCAGGAGCGGGATTCCAAGCGCTATCGCGTTGGCCGGCCGTTGTTCGCGCTCGCCGCCAGCGCGCTCGATGAAATCGAGATGGTCAATCTCGCGACACCCGTGCTGGAAGATCTCTCGCGGGAAACCGGCGAGAGCGGGCATTTTGCGGTCCGCATGGGCGATTCCGTCGTGGTTATTGCCCGTACCAGCGGCTCCGGCGCGTTCCAGCTCACCGACCGGGTCGGCGTGGTGCGGCCGGCGCACTGCACCGCGCTCGGCAAGATCATTCTGGCCTCGCTGCGCCCTGACCAGTTGAAGCGGTTCCTCGAACGTGTCGAATTGAAGCCTTCGACCGGCAAGTCGATCACCGATCCTGCCGTGCTGCTGCGCGAAATTGCGGAAATCCGGCGCAGCGCAATCGCGATCGACGACGGCGAGTACAACGCGGAAGTGCGCTGCATCGCGGTGCCGGTCTATAATTTTACCGGCGACGTGATCGGGGCGCTCGGCATTTCCGGCCCGATCTGGCGGATGTCCGACCAGGTGCTGAAAAGCCGCGCCAAACTGGTGCAAACCGCCGCCGCCCGGTTGTCCGCCGAGTTCGGCGCCCGCGACACCGCGAAGTCCTCCTAACGCCTCTCCCAAAATCGCCTGAAGCGAATCTGCGACGCATTTGGCGTTGACAGGCGCGGCTGTGTCCGGAATTATCCTCCAATAATAAAAGAACGTCTCTCACATCCTCGCATAGCGAGAATCGGAGGCAGGACGTCGTGACGCGCCCCCAGGGAGGAGACCCGCCATGTTCAGCTACAGCCGACGTACTTTGTTGAAGACAGGCGCCGCGTTTGCCGGCGCTTCCGCTCTGGGATTTCCGGCGATCGTTCGCGCCCAGGCAACCCGGATCAAGATCGGCCATCTCGTGCCGCTGACCGGTTTTCTCGGCGCCATCGGCAGCTACGCCCAGCTCGGCGTCAAGCTCGCCGCGGAAGAGATCAATCAGTCCGGCGGCATCATGGGCAAGCAGATCGACCTGATTTCCGAAGACTCGGTCAATCCCGCGACCGCCTCCACCAAGGCCCAGCGCATGATCGAGCAGGATGGCGCCGTGGTGCTGCTCGGCGAAATCTCCTCGGCCTCCTCGCTCACCATCATGCAGGTCGCCGAGCGCAACAAGAAGGTGTTCTTCTCGACCGGCGCGCGCTCCGACGCGCTGCGCGGCAAGAACTGCAACCGCTACTCATTCCACTGCGACATTCCGAACACCGTGATGGTCAATGCCGTCGGCACCGCGCTCAATCAAAAGGGCATGGTGAAGGGCAAGAAATTCTTCACGCTGACCGCGGACTACATTTTCGGCCACGATCTGCTGAAGGCCGCAAAAACCTTCTTCGACGCCAACGGCTCTACGCTGGCCGGTGACGAACTGATCGCGACCGACGTCACCGATTTCAGCCCCTATCTGCTGAAGGTGCGGCAAGCCAAGCCGGACGTAGTGTGCTGCAACCTCGCGGGCAACCAGGTTACCAACCTCGTGAAGCAATATGCCGAGTTCGGCTTCCCCTACCCGCTGGTCGGCTTCAACCTCAACACCGGCGACGCCTGGGCCGCCGGCGAAGGCAATCTCAGCGGCACCTGGCCGACCGTCTGGTATCACACGCTCGACAATCCGGCCTCCAAGGCCTTTGTCGCCGCCTTCACCCAAAAATACGGCAAGCCGCCGGAGAACCACGCCTGGATCGAATACGTCACGCTCAAGCTGCTGGCGCAGGCGATCAACGAGATCAAATCGACCGAGAGCGACGCGCTGATCGCGCATTTCGAAAAGCAGACCGAGTTCGACATCATGAAGGCGCGCAAGGGCTATTTCCGCTCCTGGGACCATCAGCTGGTGCAGGAAGCCTATCCGTTCACGGTGAAGCCGAAAGCCGAGATGAAGGACAAGTGGGACATGCTCGCGCTTGGTGATGCCGTGCCGGTGGCGGCAGAGCCGCTGGAGAAAATCTATCCGACCAAGACGCAGAATCCCTGCGAGATGAAGGCCTGACGCTTCACGCGTTAGCTTCGTTGGCGTCAGCGGCGCCGGCACTGAAAAGCCGGCGCCGTTTTTGTCTAGGGCAATCACATGCAATTCGCGTTCTTGCTGGAACAGGTGGTGAATGGCCTCGTGCTCGGGGGCTATTATCTCCTGATCGCGCTCGGGCTGTCGCTGATCTTCAGCGTCGGCGGCGTCGTCAATCTGGCGCATGGCGCGTTCTTCGCGCTGGGCGCCTACGTCTCCGTCGAGATCACCAAATATCTCGGCTTCGGCTCCGCCGTCGTGCTGTCGCCGATTGCGGTGGCCATGCTGGGCATCCTGTTCGAGCGTTACATCCTCCGCCGTTTTTACACCGCTGATCCGATCCTGAGCCTGCTGGTGACGTTCGGGCTTGCGATGGTGGCCGAACAGGCGATCCGCATCATCTGGGGGGCGCCGCCTATTTCGGCGGCGATCCCGCCCGCGCTGCGCGGCTCGGTGTTCCTCGGCGACTTCCTGTTTTCGCGATACCGCCTCCTCATTCTCGCCGTCGTGATCGGGGTGCTGGTCGCTGTATGGCTGCTGCTGCACAAGACTTCCTTTGGCCGCGTGGTGCGGGCCGGCATCCAGCGACCGGACATGGTCGCCGCGCTCGGCATCCGGCTGCAGCCATACATGACCGCGATCGTGATGCTCGGCGTCGGCATGGCCGCACTCGCCGGCGCGTTCTTCGCGCCGATCACGATCGTGCAGCCGGCGATGGGCGCCGACATCATCACGGTCGCCTTTGTGGTTGTGGTGATCGGCGGCCTCGGCAGTTTCTGGGGCGTGGTGATCGCGGCCCTGCTGGTCGGCGTGGTGCGCGGCATCACCATCCATTTCGAGCCCGCCGCCGGCGAGGCATCGATGTACGTCCTGATGTTCGTGGTGCTGCTGGTGCGGCCGCGCGGACTGTTGGGCGAGCGTATCGAGAAATTCGAATGAAGCTGTCGCCTGCCTCGAAATACCGGCCGCTGCTGCTGGCGTCCCTCGCGCTGATCGCGCTGCCGTTCGGCATGCAGGCGCTCGGCCTGTCGCACAACACCGGCACCATGGTGGTGGCGCTGGCGATCGCGACCATGGGGCTCAATCTCTGCGTCGGCTACACCGGCCTGGTCTCGTTCGGCCACGGCACCTGGTTCGGCATCGGCGCCTATGCGGCGGGCCTGATCCAGCTCAACTGGTTCCCCGGCTCGATCTGGCTGCCATTGCTGTTGTCGCTGGTCGTGGTGGCGGTCGCCTCCGCGGCCGTCGGCGTCGTTATCCTGCGCCGGCGCGGCGTCTACTTCTCGCTGCTGACGCTGGCGCTGGCGGCTCTCGCCTACACCACTGCCTTCCGCTGGACCAGGGTCACCGGCGGCGAAGACGGCCTCGGCGGCCTGAAGCGCGGCAGCATCGGCGCCTTCGATCTCGACAACGCGCTCAATTATTACATCGTGGTCGCCGTGCTCAGCCTCGGCGTGCTGTATCTGTTGCTGCGGTTGGTGCGCTCGCCGTTCGGCCATGTGCTGGTGGCGATCCGCGAAAACCAGTTGCGCGCCACCTTCCAGGGCTATCCGGTCGAGCGCTACAAGCTCGGCGTCTTCGTGATCTCCGCGGTGGTGACAGGCTTTGCCGGCGGGCTGATCGGATTCCAGAACTACCTTGTCTCGGCAGAGGCGGTGTCGGTGCCGTTCTCCGGCGAACTGCTCGCGATCGTCGTGATCGGCGGCATGCGCAGCATGCTGGGACCGGCGCTCGGCGCATTGTTCTTTATTCTGTTCCGCGAATTGTTTTCGATCTGGACATCCGACTGGCTGCTGTGGTTCGGGCTGATCTTCGTCGCCTTCGTGCTGTTCTCGCCGGACGGGCTGGTCGGCATCTGGGCGCGCCTCAGCAAACGCTGGTGGCCCGCGCCGGAGGAATCCGCGGCGATGAGCCGGCGCAAGATCTATGACGGCCTGCCGTTGCCGGCCTTCCTGATGCCGAAGGGGCTCACCGGCACCGTGCTGGAAGTGAATGGCGTTTCCAGGAGCTTCGGCGGCATCCGCGCCGTCCACAATGCGAGTCTGACGGTCGGCGCCGGTGAAATCCATGCGCTGATCGGCCCGAACGGCGCCGGCAAGACCACGCTGTTCAATCTGGTCTCGGGGCTGTTTCCGACCGACAAGGGTACCATCAAGCTCAATGGCCGCGAGATCCAGGGCGTGCCGTCCGACCTGATCTGCCATCAGGGCCTGGCGCGCTCGTTTCAGATCACCAATCTGTTCAAGGGCCTGTCGATCTACGAGAATCTGCGGCTGTCGCTGCAGGCGCAAAGCGACATGCGCTTCAATTTCTGGCGCGACATCGACAGCTGTGAGAGCATCCACGCCGAGACCGCTGAGCTGATCAAGTTCCTCGGCCTCGAGGGCATCGAGACCATCGAAGGCGGCGAACTGTCCTATGGCGGGCAGCGGCTGGTCGATCTCGGCATCGCGCTCGGCTCGAAGCCGCAGGTGCTGCTGCTCGACGAGCCGCTGGCCGGCCTTGCCGCCGCCGAACGCGAGCGCGTTTCGAATCTCGTCAAGAACGTCGCCGCCAATATCCCCGTGCTGATCGTCGAGCACGATATCGACCGCGTGCTCGGCTTCTCGCACTCCGTCACCGTGATGAACCAGGGCAAAGTGCTGATGACCGGTCCGCCCAGTGCGGTGCGGGCCGACCGCCGGGTGCAGGAAATCTATACCGGCACCGGCGTTCCCGAAGTGGAGCACAGCCGCACCGACGAAGCCAGGGAGAGCGCGGCGCAGGTTCTGCGTTTCGAAGGCGTCAACACCTTCTACGGCAAGAGCCACATCCTGCACGACGCCTCGCTCGACGTGCGCGAAGGCGAAATCGTCGCGCTGCTCGGCCGCAACGGCGCCGGCAAGTCGACGCTGCTCAAGACGCTCGCCGGATTGGTGCCGCTGTCGTCGGGCACGATCGAATATGCCGGCACCGATATCGCCCGTTTGCCGGCTCCCGATATTGCCCGCATGGGCATCGGTTATGTGCCGCAGGGCCGCGGCCTGTTCGCGGGCATGACCGTGCGCGAAAATCTCTCGCTCGGACGCCTGGCACGCAAGACCGACGGCAGCAACGGCGTGGTCTGGGACGAAGCGCAGATCCTGCAGTATTTCCCGCGCCTGGCCGAACGCATGGACGTTGCGGCGGACTATCTCTCGGGCGGCGAGCAGCAGATGGTGGCGGTGGCGCGCGCGATGTCGGGCAACGTCAAGCTGCTGCTGCTCGACGAGCCCTTCGAAGGACTGGCGCCGACCGTGATCCTCGAACTGTTCAGGGTGTTCGACCAGTTGCGGCGCCACACCTCGATTGTGATCGTCGAGCACAATCTCGATCTGGTGCTGGCGCTGGCCGACCGCGTCTTCGCGCTGGAGCGCGGCGCGGTGTTCCATCAGGGACCGGCCGCGCCGCTGCTGACTGATCTTGAGTACCGGAAGAAGATTCTGTGGCTGTAACCGACGGAGGCAATGATGCGACGTTTGATGACGACGGCGATAGCCGGCGCAGCGGCCCTGTTCGCGCACCATGCAAGCGCGGCCGACAACCAGATGACGATCGCCGTGTTCACCAAGAATTCGACCAACCCGGCCTATGAGGCCTTCCGCATTGCCGCCGACCAGATCGCGCGGAGCACCGGCGCAAGGGTCGTGCACTTCGTGCCGAAGCAGCCTGACAATGTCGACGAGCAGAAGGCGATGGTGGAGCAGGTCATCAAGGACAAGCCTGACGCGATCATCTTCATTCCGGTCGACGACGTCGCGATGATTCCTTCGGTGAAGCAGTTGAACGAGGCCAAGATTCCGGTGGTGCTGGTCTCCAATCCGCTGCCGGGCAATTTTGTGACCTATGTCGGCGCCGACGATTTCGAGATCGGCTATCGCGAGGCGCGCTATCTGTTTGAACATCTCGGCGGCAAAGGCAAGATCGTCGTCATCGAGGGCACGCCGGCCGCCCCCACCAACCGCGAGCGGCTGCGCGGTTACCAGCGCGCCTTCGGCGAATTCCCCGGCATCGAGGTGCTGGGCTCGGCGGTCGGCAATTACCAGACGCCCGACGCCAGGCGCGGAATGGAGAAGCTGCTGGCCGAGCACAAGCAGATCGACGCGGTGCTGTCGGCCAATGACAGCATGGCGCTCGGCGTGCTCGATGCGCTCAAGAGCGCCAGCCGGACCGCTGTTGTGATCGGCATCAACGGCATTCTGCCGGCCGTGAAGCAGATCGAATCCGGCGGGATGCTCGCAAGCGTCGACTTCAACATGTTCAAGATCGGCTGCACCGCAACGCGGGCGGCGGTGCGTCATCTCAAGCGCGAACCCCTCCCGGAGAAGGTGATGCTGCCGGCCGAAGTGATCGACAAGACCAACTACAAGGCGTGGCTGGTGCCGGTCGATCAGCGCACCTGCCCGGAATGGAGCGACGTCGCGCGCCAATAGCCGGTCGTTTCTAATGCTCGTCCCGCCGGTTGCGCGCGATGATTTCAGCGGCACCCTTGTCGAGCAATTCCAGGCCAACGGCGCGGCCGAGTTCGCGGGGGCGGTCCGCCGCCGCCGTCCGCGACGCCTCGATGAAGCGCGAACCGGTTTCGTCCAGCACCGCGGCCGTGAGCGTCATGTCGTTGCCTGAAATGGTCGCATGACCTGCGATCGGCGAGTTGCAATGGCCGTTCAACACCCACAACACCTCGCGCTCGGCCTCGGCGCAGAGCCGCGAGGACAGGTCCTCGATGCCGGCCAGATACCCGCGCGTGACCCAGTCTTTCTCGACGCATTCGACGGCGACGATGCCCTGGCCGACCGACGGCAGCATTTCGTGAACCGAAAAATCATGGGCAATGCGCGACGTCATGCCGATGCGTTCGAGGCCTGACCGCGCCATCACGAGCGCATCTGCCGGCCCGACCTCGCCGCCGTCGGGAAGCCGCTGCATGTCGCCGCGATCGAGTTTTGCAATCCGCGTATCGGCGGCACCGCGGTAATGGATCACGGTAACTTCGGGAAACAGCCGGCGCAGATAGGCGGCGCGGCGCACCGCGTTGGTGCCGATCTTGAAGCCCTTGCCGCGCGAGGCCCTGAAAGTTTCCAGCGACAGGCCCGGACGCAGCACCAGCGAATCATTGGCGGCATCGCGCGGCAGTGTCGCTGCGATGACGAGGCCGGGCGTCTCCTCGTTGCCGGGCACATCCTTCAGCGAATGCATCGCGGCCTGCAATTCGCCGGCGCGCATGGCCTGGCGGATTTCGGCGACGAACGCGCCGCCCTTGCCGCCATGGCGCAGCAGCTTGCTGGTCTGGTCCTGATCGCCGCGGGTTTCGAATTTGATGATCTCGACGTTCAGCCCCGGATTGGCCGCGCGCAGCAGCCGCGCGACCTCATCCGTCTGCGCCAGCGCCATCACGCTCTTGCGCGTGCCGATGCGTAGGGGTTGGTCTGGCACAGGGGCTCCGTTTCGAGGCGATCAATGGGTGGGGGATTAAAGCAAAGGGGCGGGTAAGACAATCCGCCTTCGCCCGTTGGGCTACGGCGGGACAGGCGGATTCTGCACCGCGGCGGCGCGCCTCCACACCGCTGTGATACCCCGCGCAGGCGGGGTATCCAGTACGCTGCGGCTTCTCGGTTCTATCATCAGCGTCTCTGGGATACTGGGTCACCCGCATGCGCGGGTGACGACAATTGAATGTGTGGCCGCGTTCTCGCGACGCATTGCGCCCGAGGTTTGCCAAAAACTTCCCGCCCTCTCATTGAGAGGGCGCAGGGAAGACCGGGTGCGCGCTGCACCCGCGGTCCCGTGTGCGGTTTGCACTAAGTAGGCTGCACACGA
>NZ_JAFCMC010000004.1:0-356848 GCF_018130085.1 Bradyrhizobium sp. AUGA SZCCT0169
CTTATGCCGTGATCTCCCCGGAGACGAGTTCTTGGTTGACTCCGTCGCTGCCGTTCCCGCTTGCGCTTCTCCGACAGCTTGACGCCTGCAACGGGCGCCAGGACCACACGGTTTTGCCGTACGCTTATCCACGCCGTCGTCTCAGCGTAAACCAGCGTCCACCGCAACCCGTCCAACGTCCGTGACGACGGCCGACGCCCTTCTGACCAGGACGGGATGGCGATAGATGCGCACTGATTTGGGTCGGCCGACAACAGAAATATTTTTGATTTGCAGAATTTTTCTACTTGACACGGTTTCCGTAAATCGGAAGTGATTTGCCCGTCGGGTTGTTTTGTCGCATACCCATGCATAAACGAAAAAAGGGCCGCTTGAATGAACAAGCGGCCCAAGTCTAGGGAGGAAACGCCCCAAAAGAGGGCAGCGACAGCGCGAGGCGCCGCCGCACAGTGCATGTAGGTACTAAAATGCGCCGATCAAGATCGGGGACTCACGCTTCGTGCGGATTGTCCACTCGGTCTCTCAAGAAGAATTATGGTGACGCACAGGCGTCATTGCGAACGAAGCGAAGCAATCCATACCGCGCCAAGCCGGCCCATGGATTGCTTCCTCCTTCGCTCTTCGAGCTACGGCGGACAAGTCGTCGCTTTCGCTCCTCGCAATGACGGCAAGTGGCGAAGGTCCCCTCACTTCATCACCGCCTGCACCTCGCTGCGAAACGCCTGCCGTGCCGCATCGCGTGAATAGAACATGTGGCCGCCGGGATAGACCACGAGTTTGACACGGTTCGGACTGGCGAAGGCCGGCAACCCGTCGAGGATGATCTTCGAGGCAAAATACGGCGTGGCGAGATCGAACAGGCCGTGCCCGACCAGCAATTTCATCTTCGGGTCGAGCGCGAGAATCTGCCGCAATTGGGAAACCGACTCGGCAGGTCCGCGGCCGAAATCCCAGGAACTGAGGACGCTGCCGTTGAGCAGATGGTACGAGCCGTCCGGCCGCCAGTTCAGCTTGCGCGTGGTGAGATCGACGGCGGCGCTGGTCAGGGGCGCCATCAGCGAATCCCCGGACGGATCGCCGAAGTGCGAGGAGTCCGAATCCGGATAGGGATCGAAGCCCGACACCGACGCGTCATAGCGTCCGGTCACCCGGCCGTTGCGGCGGTCGAACTCCCGGCGGAATTCGCCGACCTCGAAGCGTCCGGCAAGCCGGCGGCTCACGGCCTGATCGATGCCGGTCAACGACGCGACCTTGTCGGCGAGCCGGTTGGTGGCCTCGGTGTCCGCCTGCCCCTTGAGCAGGTCGCTGACAAATTCGCTGCGCGCGTAGCGTTCAACATCGGCGAGATCGGCCCATTTCACCGGACCCTTCGCTTCGCGCGCCACCGCGGCCATGGTGGGAAGCCGGTGGACATATTGGAGCTGGCTGGAGCCGGAAAATTCGCGGTAGTCGAGCAAGGGAGAGACGAGGATCAGCCCGCGCACGCCGACGCCCTGCTGGGTCTGCAGGTTGCGGACGATCTTCGGGCCGCGGATGCCGCCATAGCTTTCGCCGGTGACATATTTCGGCGACAGCAGCCGGTCGTATTTTTCGAGCCAGCGCCGGATCACCAGCGCGATCGAACTGACGTCGCCATCCAGGCTGAAGAACCGCTTGCGCGCGTCCTCACCCGTCGCGACGAAGCGGCTATAGCCGGTGCTCACGGGATCGATGAAGACCAAATCAGTAAAGTCGAGCCAGGTCTCGGCATTGGGCACAAGCTCGGGCGAAGCGGAAGCAATCGCGCCATCTCCTGTAATCGACAGCCGCCACGGTCCGGCAGTGCCGAACTGCAGCCACGCCGATGATGCGCCCGGCCCGCCATTGAACAGGAACGTGACTGGCCGCGTGCCGCGATCGGTGCCGTCGAGCTGGTAGGAGGTGTAGGCGATGTCGGCCTGCGGCTCGCCTTTTTCGTCGAACAGCCGGATCGAACCTGCGGTCGCGGTGAAAGCCAGCGTGCGCCCGGGCAGCGCCAGCGTCTGTTTGGTGGTGGAATCCGGCGGTAGCCGGTGCTGATCGGAAACCGGTTGCGGCGTGGCGGCGTCGCCGCGCCGTCCGCCGCCCTTCTGTCCCTGCGGCGGTTGCGGCGGGAGCGTTGGCCCCGGCGTCGGCGTCGCGGCGGGTTGTTGCTGCGCGGCCGTCGGGCTTGCGTCCTGGGCGCGCACGCCGGCCACGCAAGACAGCATGACAAGCGTGATGGCGAGTTGCATATGACGCCGCGCGGTGAAGCGAAAAGCCATGACGTCCAGCTCCCTCTCACTTGCTCCCGGCCACTTGCTCCCTGCGCCGCGCGGTTGCGCCGCGGATTTCAGCCTGGGATGGCGACAGAAGAGCTGTGCTACAACAGGACGAAACCCGCTGGCATCACAATCCCGACAGTATTGCGTGAAAGCAATCCGCATGGGGCTTGATCCGCCGCATCGCCATGGTTGTCCTCGCCAACCGTTAGGTGATATCGGTCGGTTCCGCCCGCGGACCCGGCCAATTATTTTGATTCATCCATGAAACCATTTTGGCGCTGGCGAGACTAAAGAACCTGCGCTTTCCAATGGGGACCAAAATGAAACGTGCGATTGTTGCCTGCCTCGGCCTGCTGACGCTGGCTTCTCCCGCCGCGGCGGATTCACCGGTTGCGGTGGTCGAGGACATCAAGGGCAAGGTGACCGGCGCCGAATTCATGGACTATGTGACGGCCAGGTCCGTCATCAAGATCGCCGACGGCGGCTCCGTCGTGCTCAGCTATTTGAAGTCCTGCCGGCGCGAGACCATCAGCGGCGCCGGCACCGTTGTCGTCGGCAACGAGGAGAGCATGGTCGATCAAGCCGTCCTCAAGGCAGAGAAGACGAACTGCGATTCCAACCAGGCCAACGCCACCACCAAGGACACCAGCGCCGTCGCCGCCACCCTGCTCCGCAGCGCCAAAACCGCTTCGCTGCCCGAGCCGCAGCTGACGATCTACGGCGCCTCACCGTTCGTGCAGGCCAAGGGCCGCGGCACGCTGGTGGTGCGCCGGCTCGACCTCGCCGGCGAGCGTCACCAGATCGCGCTCGGCGGCACCCAGCTCAAGGGCAAGTTCGTCGATTTCGCCGGCGAGAACGTCGCCCTGGTCCCCGGCGGTCTCTACGCCGCCTCGTTCAAATCGTCGGAAATCGTGTTCCGGGTCGACGCGCAGGCAAAGCCCGGCGCGACGCCGATCGTCGGCCGGCTGCTGCGGCTGGAATAGTCGTGCCGGACCTCCGCGCTTGAGAATCAGGCGCAGCACGCGCAACCAGATGGTGATCGCCGCCATCGCGCTGGTCTGCGCGGCGGCCTCGGTTTCTCCGGCGGTCAGGCCGATCCGCGGGCTCTCGCTCGATATCCTCACGGCGCTGCGCTGGGAGGTGTTTGGCCGCAGGCAGGATCCGGCGGCCTCTCCGACGGTCGTCATCGCGATGGACGAGGAAAGCCTGCGCACCGCCCCGTTCAAGGGCTCGCCGATGCTGACCTGGACCGGGGAGATCGGCCGCGTGCTGACCGCGACCCTGGAAGGCGGCGCCAAGGTCGCCGGCTTCGACGTGGTGATCCCGACATCGATCGAGCAGTCGGAGATCCCGTTCGGCGAGAACATGCTGGGCACGAGGGTGCGCGGCTTCGACCGCGATTTCCTGCGCGCGCTGGCCGGCGCGACAGTCAATGGCAAGGTGGTGCTGGGGGAAACGCTCGGCGGCAACCAGCCGGTCAGGCCCTCGGCCGGACAGCGCATCGCGGTGCGGCAGCAGCAGAACATCCGCCCCCTCAACGTTCATACCGACCATGACGACGTGGTGCGGCGCATGCCGCTGACGTTCCCCATCAACGGCGCGAAGGTGCCTTCGATGGCGGTCGAGCTGGCGGCGCGCGCGATGGGCGCGGCTCCCGAATTCGACAAGAATGGCCGGATGACACTCGGTGGTTACCGGATCCCGGGCCGGGTGCCGAATACGCTGACGCTGAATTTCGAGGGCGGCGCGGCCGACATTCCGACGTTCTCGTTCGCCGACCTGCGCAACTGCGCGGTCAAGGACGACAAGGACTATTTTCGGCGCTGGTTCGACGGCAAGGTCGTCATCTTCGGCACCGTTCTCGATATCGAGGACCGGCGCATGACGTCGAAGCGCTTTGCAACCGGCATCGAGGGCGCGCGCACGCCGCGCTGCGCGGAGGGGAGCACGCCGGTCTCCGCCGCCTTCAGGACCAGCACGATCGCCGGCGTCTATATCCACGCCACCGCGGTCAACAACCTGATCTCGCGCAATGCAGTGGTTGAACCGGGGCCGCTGTCGCGCTTCCTGATCGCGGCTGTATTCGCGGCGCTGGCCGCCATTGCCGCGTGGCAGCTCAGACCGCTCGTCGCGGCGACGGCCTGGGCGGTCATGGTCGTGGCCGGCATCGCCGGCGCCACCCTCGCCTTCAACCACGCGCTGGCGCTCCCGGTCGCCGAGCCGTTGCTCGCCAGCCTGTTGGCGCTGGCCTCGACGATCGGTTTCCGCTTTGTCGTCGCCGACAAGGATCGCCGCCTGCTGCAAAAGAGCTTTGCGCTGTACCTTGCCCCGCACGTCATCAACCGGATGCTGTCGTCGAACAAACTGCCGGAGCTCGGCGGCGAGACCCGCGAGGTGACGGTGTTCTTCTCCGACATCGAAGGGTTTTCGCTGATCGCCGAAAAGATGTCGCCGGACAGCCTGATGGAGCTGATGAACGAATATCTCTCCGCGATGACCGACGTCATCGAAAGCCATGGCGGCTATGTCGACAAATATATCGGCGACTCCGTCGTGGCCGTGTTTGGCGCGCCGGCCGACGATCCCGACCATGCCGCCAATGCGGCGCGCGCCGCGCTGGACTGCTGCACAAGGTTGGCCGAGCTCAACGCTTCCTCGGCGCTCTTTCACGAACACAGACTGGCGCAGCGGATCGGCATCAATTCCGGCGAGGCGCTGGTCGGCAATTTCGGATCGCGGCGCCGCTTCAATTACTCGGTCATGAGCGATGCGGTGAACCTCGCCTCGCGGCTGGAGGGGGCTAACAAATTCTACGGCACGACCGTCATCGCTTCGGAGACGACGGTTGCCCTTGCCGGCGACGCTTTCGCCTGGCGCGAACTCGACGCTATCAGAGTCAAGGGACGCAACCAGGCGCTGAAAATCTACGAACTGCTGGCGCTCTCGACCGGGCTTGGCGCATCCCGGCAGGCGCTGATCGCCCATTACGCCGACGGACTTGCGCATTGGCGGGCCCGGGAATTCGAGCTTGCCGCAACATGCTTCGAGCGTTCGGCTGAGATCGACCGGCCGGCAGCGCTGTTCAGGCAGCGCGCCCGGGAGTTGGCTGAAAATCCGCCTGACAAGGATTGGGACCCGATCCGAACCCTGCAGGAGAAATAACCGCTCCGGCCCTTCGGTTCAGGTTACCATCCCGGGCGTGGCGCCCTTCCATCTCGACAAGCGCCGCCAAGGTGTATAGACGAGCGCGGCGCAATCCGGCGCCACCATGAGCCCGTAATCCGATGGCCAGCCCCAAGCGATATGACCGCATCGCCTTCGTTGCGAGCGCTTCCGCCGAGGCGCAGGCGGCACTGGCGGAGTTGGTCAGCCTTTATGGCAATCACGACCCGGATACGGCCAATATCCTGGTGGCGATCGGCGGCGACGGATTGATGCTGGAAACGCTGCACCGGTACATGCGGACCGGCAAGCCGATCTACGGCATGCATCGTGGCACCGTCGGTTTTCTGATGAATGAATTCTCCACGCACGATCTGCATGCGCGGCTGGCCGCGGCGCGCGAGTCGCTGATCAACCCGCTGTTGATGCGCGCGACCGATATTCACGATCAGGTGCATCTGCATCACGCCATCAATGAAGTGTACCTGTTTCGCCAGACCTATCAGGCCGCGCATGTGCGCATCCTGATCGACGAGCACGAACGCATGGCCGAACTGATCGCCGACGGCATTCTGGTGGCGACGCCGGCCGGCTCCACCGCCTATAACCTCTCGGCGCAGGGACCGATCCTCCCCATCAATGCGGCGCTGCTGGCGCTGACCCCGATCAGCGCGTTCCGGCCGCGGCGCTGGCGCGGCGCCCTGCTCCCCAATACCGCCTTCGTGGTCATCGAAGTGCTCGAGGGCGGCAAGCGTCCGGTCGCAGCCGTGGCCGACCATGACGAAGTGCGCGACGTCCGCCGCGTCGAGGTGCTGTCCGACAAGTCGATCTCGATGCGCATGCTGTTCGACCCCGGCCACAGCCTGGAAGAGCGCATCCTGCGCGAGCAGTTCGGGCATTAGCTGTCGTCCCGGCCTTGAGCACAGATGCGCAATTGCGCATCGGGGGACCCATACCGCGTTGTGCTATCGGTTGAAGCGAGGTGGCTCACGCCTTCCGCAACAACAACGTTCGGTGGCTATGGGTCCCGGCTCAAGGCCGGGACGACGTGCTGATAGAGCGGTGACTAAGCTGCCGCCAGATCCCCCGCCGCCCCCTTTCGCAACCATTCGTTAACCGGCCCCGCGATATGGTTAACGCCGGGTGTACCGTGTTGCCCGGTATGCGCTTTAGGGCCGGACCATGTATCGCATCGACTTCAACAAGCTGCGGTTTCTGATTTGCGACGACAACCCGCATATGCGCCGCATCCTGCGGACGCTGCTGCACTCGTTCGGCGCGCGCGAGGCTTATGAATCCGAGGACGGCGCCACCGCGCTCGAAATGTACACCCATTACGTCCCCGATATCGTCATCACCGACTGGGCGATGCCGATCTTCGACGGACTCGAACTGGCACAGATGATCCGGCAGCCGGACTCCAAGGGCAACCCCTACGCGCCGATCATCATGCTGACCGGCCATTCCGACAAGCGCCGCGTGACGGTCGCGCGCGACGCCGGCGTCACCGAATTCCTGGCCAAGCCGATCTCGGCGAAGGGGCTTTATCAGCGCATCCTCAACGTCGTCGCCAACCCGCGGCCGTTCATCAAGACCAAGACCTATTTCGGACCGGACCGCCGGCGCAACACCAACAATGCCTATATCGGCCCCGAGCGCCGCATCGGCGGCGAGATGGAAGTGATGCAGCAGCCGTCGCTGCTCGACAAGGCGCGATCCAGCGTCTAACGCGCGAAACCGCTAAGGAACCGTCATGGCGAAGGAAAAACCCGGGAAGCTGGAGGTCACGAGCTTCGCCGATCACCACGTGATCACGCAGCCAAATCCCTTGCGCAAGGTGCTGCTGCGCGTTCCCGAATCCGACCTCGACGATCCGGTCGGACGTGCCGAGAAAGCGCTGGCCGGGCTGTCGGGTGAATTCAAGAACTGGATGACGATCGAGGCCGACCGGCTTTCCGCCGCGCACGCCGCCATCCTGCGCAGCGGCTTCACCGACGACGCCCGCGAAGAACTGTTTCGCGCCGCCCACGACATCAAGGGGGATGCTGCGACATTCGGCTTTCCTTCCGCGGGCGCCGCTGCCGAGAGCCTGTGCCGCATCATCGAACACGCGCCCGATCTCGACCAGGTGCCGTCGGATCTCATTCGGCATCACATCAACGCCATTCAGGCCATCGTCCGCGAGCGCACCAAGCTCGACACCGCCGCCACCGCCGGCGTGCTCAGCCGTTCGCTGCGCGGCATCGCCGACGAATTCTTGACCCACGCCAACCGCGACCGGCCCGAGCATCTCGAAGCGATTTTGGCGCCGAGCATTATTCCGGTGGAGTGAGGCTTCCCGTCATTACGAGCGAAGCGAAGCAATCCATCGGGCCGCATACGCGGAAAGATGGATTGCTTCGTCGCTTACGCTCCTCGCCATGACGGTGAGGCGCAGCCTACGCCGCAATCAGATCGTGCGTGATCGCGTCCTCGGCAACGAGCTCGTCGCAGAACATGCGGGCTTCCTCGCGCGCCGATTCCGTCGCAAAACGGCGCAGCAGGATCAAGAGCGGTTCGGCGGCCTTGCGGTCGGTCTCGCAATGGGTCAGCACGCGCTCGACCATGCGGCGGCGCAGGCGCGCCGCACCACCTGGCGTGTCGACAAAGCCGGTCTCGTGGCAGACCTCGAGTGCGATCCGGAAGGCGGCGAAGGTGGATTCCGGCAGGCCCGCGCGGATCAGCAGCGCCTGCACGCTGGCGCCGCCGCGATCGTGCAGCAGCGCGGTGACGCGGGCATGCGGCAGGCCGGACAGTTCGGCCAATGATGCGTCGAACAGTTCGAGATTACCTGACAATAGCGCGCGCAGGATCAGGCCCGCGGTGAGCTGGCCGGTGGCGCGCAGATGCTGCACCAGGCCCTGCATGTCCTCGCCGCGCGAACGCGCCGCGATGTTCACGGTCGAACGCTCGCGCGCTTCGCTGGCGAGCCGCCCTGCCCGGTCCGGGCTCAGCCAGTTTTTCGCGACGACGAATTGCGCCAGCGTGTCGGACAGCTTGGCGACCAGCGCCATGCGCGTGGCGGAGGGCAGTCCCTCCAGCACCAGCATCGATTCACGTATCGCGGCGAGATGGCCGTGACGCTCGACGATGCGGTCCCAGGAAAAAGGCGCCAGCTCCGCATAGGCGTTCTCGATCAGCTCGAGGGCGGCGGCCGGCGAGCCGACTTCGGCGATCGCGGCGGATACCGATGGCGGCAGATTGACCCGGCGGGCGATCGCGCATTGCGTGTCGCTGTTGCCGGTCGCGACGATGTCGACGAGGTCGGCGTCGATCAGTAGCGGGGAATGTTCGAGCACCGGCAGCGCGATTGAAGCCTGGTCGAGCGCGAGCGCCTGCACGATCGCGGCGGGCGCTTCGGCGCTGCGCGAAAACACCTGCGACATCGCCTGGCGTACCAGCGGGGATGGATCGTCGAGCAGCATCAGCAGCGCGCCTTCAGCGGCGGCGCGGTCGTCCTCGGTGAGATCGGAAATCAACCAGGCCCGCGCCAAAGACCGCGTCGCCTCTGCCCGCTCGCCTGCCGGAGCGGTACGTATCCAACTGATGAACTGCCGAACGATCATGGTCTAGCCGGCCTACGCAACCCGAAACGACACCGTGACGCGGTGCCACTGTCATAGAAAATAAACCATGACGCTTAACAAAGGGTTCACCATAAACGTTTGGGATTATTGACGTTTCGTTAAGGGAACTCGCGCGCGCGGCCGGACTGTAGATGATCGGCACCGCTGGCGCTACCGTCGAAACCGCCCGGGTGCCGCGTTCTCTTGATGCGAACCATCTCGACACCAGGCGCCAATCCTTGCCTAACTACTCCCTCGTAGGCGCAAATCGATCTCGACAAGTCGGCGTTCGATCGCGCGATCCAGACTTTTGGTAACGAGCTCACCGGCGCCGATGTCGCGCTGTTCTATTACGCCGGCCACGGCGTGCAGGTCCGCAATGTCAATTATCTGGTGCCGATTTAGGCCAATGCGCCGCAAGGACAAGGAGAGATACGTCAAGAACTGGCCGAACCGATCGTACCGGCTGTTGATGGATACGATACGAACTTCGTGCGACTCCACGCGATCAGTTTGCCAGATCAGCGGCGCGCTGGAATTCAGCCATTCCAATCCATCGAACGGCAAGAAGTCCTCAGGCACCGCGTCGTTCGAATACGGCATCAGGTTTAGCCCCGATGGCGGCAAGATATTTTATGAGCAGGGCAAGGCGCTGTCGGCGCAGAGGTAGCTCAGCGGTCTGTGTGCTGAGCAGCCTTAGCTGCTGAACGTGCCGTTGCGATCGCTGAACAGATCAAGCCGGCCGGGCGCGCGGACTTCCGGCTTCTGTCCCGATATCGACGGTGTCGCTGACGCCACCGTCGTCAGCGAAGAACCCCTGCCCCACAATTCCTGCACCGCCGGCGAAATCGGTTCGCTGCGTGCGCCGGCCTGGAACAGCGAGCGGAAGATCGGCTCGGGCTGCGCTGATGCGGTCTGCGAGGTCGCGGCGACCGGCGCCACGCTGCGCGAATCCGGGAAGCTCGACAGGTAGGCCGCGTTATCGATCGCAGGCGCAGCCGGCATCGCTTGCGAGGCGCTCGCGACGGTGATGCGACGCGGCAGGTCACCGCCGACCGCCGCCATCGCGGTGCGGGTGGCCGGCGAACTGGCCGCGCTGGCGTAGCGCGAGTTCAGCACCGAATAGACTTCGGAGACACTGCGGCCGCGGCCCGAACGATCGTAGAAGATCGAGCGGTTGGCCTCGGCGGCGGCCGGAAACATCTGCACCGCGGAAGCCCGCGGATTGTCCTCGGCGCTCGAGATCAGTTTTCCCGCGCCGCCGACGCCCATGAAATGCGCCATATAGAGTTCGGCGTCGCTCGGGCGGCGGCCGATCTTGCCGGTGAGCTTGAAGCTGTTCGACTGGGTCAGCACCCCCGCCATCGACGAAGCGGCTTGCGGATCGTCGCGCAGCTTCATGATCGCGGCACGCGCGGTCGGGTCGCTGACCGAATAGCTGCCGGACGGATTCCTGGTGATGGCGTCGGCATATTTGCCGTAGCCGAACTGGCTGCCGGCTTCCTTGACGGTGCCGAGCCAGGTCTGGTCGATGAACTGAAACAGCCCGCGTGCCGACGAGGTAGTCGCCGCCGCCTTCGGGTTGAAGTTGGATTCCATCTTGGCGGTGGTGAGCAGGTATTCGAAGCTCGCACCGGTGGTCGAGGCGGCCTGCTTGATCGAGCCCGCGATCTTCGTGCGCGTGGGATCGACACCTGCCGTGGCGTTCAATGTGTCGACCGACATGTTTCCTGGTGCCCCGCTCCCCGCGAAACGACCGCGCGGCCTAAAGCGAAAATCGCAATCAGCGCCCAATACGGCGCCACACTGGAACAGTTATGGTTAATGGGAGGTTAAGGCGACCTATCCGCTAAATGACACCGCCTTGTCGAAGCGCCGCAATTGCCGCCGGGTCATAGCCGAGCTCGGCCAGGACCAGATCGGTATGCTCGCCAAGCATCGGCGGGCGCGCCGCGATTTCCCCCGGCGTTTCCGACAGCCGGACGGCAGCCCGTACGACCGGTGCGGGCACCGGCAGGCCCGGATAATCGACGTCCTGCATGAAGCCGGCGGCGCGGATATGCGGATGATCCAGCGCCTGTTGCGGGCTGAGCACCGGTCCTGCCGGAATCATCGCATCCCCCAGCGTGTCGACGGCTTCCTGCGTGGTGCGCTCGGCGCACCAGCGCGCCATCCGTTCGCTGATGACAGCGCCGTTGTCGCCGCGCTTGATGTCGTCCGCAAAGCGCGGATCGCTTAGCCACTGGTCCTCTTCGCCCATCAACCTTGCCCAGCGGATGAACAGCGGATGACCGGTGACCTGGCACAGCACCCAGCCGTCCCGGGTGCGGTAAATGTCGGCCGGCGCAGCGGTCTGGCCGAGATTGCCGGTCGGAACGCGATTGGCCTTGATCACGGCCTGCTCGATCAACGTTGCGTTGGTGAACGACAACGCGGTTGCAAGCAACGCGCCCTCGACGATCTGCCCGCGCCCGGATTTACCGCGCTCGATCAGAGCGGCAAGCGTGCCGAACGCACAGTGCAGCGCGGTTCCGAAATCGACCCAATTCACCGCGGCCCGGTAAGGCGGGTCGCCGGCGCCGGTCATGTATACCGAACCCGACATGACCTGCCCGACACCGTCGAAGCCGACGCGGTCGGACCAAGGCCCCGGCCCGCCGAATGCAGTTGCCGTCGTAAGGATGATGTCGGACTTGATCGCTTTCAATGAATCGTAATCGAGCTTCATCGCGCGCAGCGTCTGCGGCGGCAGGTTGGCGACGACCACGTCCGCAGTTGTAACCAGCCGACGCATCACCTCCTGCCCCTCCGGCTTCATCGGATTGAGCGTGATGCACTTCTTGTTTCGGTTGATCTGCAGAAACAGTGCGCCTTCGCCACCTTCGCCGACCGGTGCCACAAACCGATCTTCGCTGCCGTCACGCTTCTCCACGCGAATGACCTCGGCGCCAAACTCGGCCAGCAGTGTCGCGCAATACGGTCCCGCGATATAGCGACCGAAATCCAGGACGCGCACGCCCTCCAGAACTCCCCTCATCGAACTTTTCCCTTATGTTTGCGCCAGATTACAGGGAATGATTTCCGCGACAAGGCGGCCAGCCGGTACGTCAACTTTTGATTCTAAGCAGACACAATCCACGGTGCGGAATATCAGTGCGACATCCACGACCTTCGCTTGATTTACATCGCCGCTATACTCGGCCGCCAGGCCAAAGCGGGGAGTTCTGAGCTACTTCTCAACCCCGCTTAGTCTTCGCATTCGAACGATAGAAAAGAAAACAACAGGGCAGGAAAATGAAAAAGCTGACGCGGCGAACGTTCGTGACTGGTTCGGCGGCGATATTGTGCGCCCCGTCCGTGAAGACCGAGGCGCAAACCGCGTGGCCCGCACGCCAGATTCGTATTCTCGTGCCGTATCCGGCGGGCGGCCAGACGGATGGCATCGCGCGGGCCTTCGGTGACTATCTGGCGCGGCAGGTGGGAAAGACGGTCATCATCGAAAACAAGGCCGGCGCAGGCGGCGTCATTGGCGTGTCGGAAGCGAAACGCGCAGAACCGGACGGCACCACCATCCTGTGCACGATCTCCTCGTCACTCATCCAGAACCGGCTTACGGTGAAGGACCTTCCCTACGATCCCGAGAGAGACTTCATTTATCTGACGATGGTCAGCGGCGCCGGGGGTCCGGTGGTGGCGGCGAAGAAGACGGGAGCAAAAAATCTTCGAGAGTTCATTGAATATGGAAAAAAAGTCGGCAGCCTGAACTGGGGATCGTACGGCGTGGGTTCGACGCCGCACGTCCTCATAGCGACAATGGCGAAGCAATACGGCATTCAATTTCAGGTCGTCCAATACCGCGGCGAGGCGCCGATGTGGAATGACATCGCGGGACAGACGCTGGATGGCGCCGCAGGAAGCTATGCCGCGGCAGCCCCCGTCATACAGGCGGGAACCGGAAACCTGATCGGCGTGGTAGGCAGCCGCCTGCCACCCTATCCGGACACGCCTACAATGACTGAACAGGGCGCCGTCGGCGACTTCTACGACCTTCGCGCATTCACCACTTTTGCCGTACCAACCGGCACACCGCAGGATATCGTCCAGCGGATCTCGGAGCTATTGATCCAGGCCGGATCCGACTCCAAGGTCCAGCAGATGCTGAACAACTTTCTGCTGAGTTCCCCAGCCAATCTCGAAACGACGGCTCGCATTTTCAAGCGCGACAGTGATGTGATGCTCGGTATCCTGCGCGACCTTGGCGTCAAGCCATCGGAGTAATTGCCGACTGGTCGACGAGACCGCCTGAGCGCCTGTCGTGTCCGCTTCGGGCACCAACAGCGGACATGAGCACAGTTCATGTAGGCTGGGGTCCTTCGTAGCCTTCGGTAATCACCATATCCCAAACTGACCGGCCTTCGCGTTCCTTCATCGCGGCGACATACTCGGGCGATCTGTAGCAGTCCAATGCCGCGCTGTAGGTCGGAAATTCCACGACTACCACGCGGGACCTAGGTTTGCCCTCTTTTGGTTTGACCTTGCCGCCGCGCGCAAGGAAACGTGCGCCATACTTGGCCAGCGCCTTGGCGTTCGCTGATATGTATCCCTTGTAGCCTTCAGCATCGGTTACATCCGCGAATACAACCCAGTAGCCCTTTGGCATATCGCCCTCCATTAGCAGTAGCGCGGCATTTCAAGGCAGTTCCTCGTTACTTTCAAGATCGATCACCGGGACGATCGGATCTCTTGACGCCCCATGTCCGCTCTGGGGCACGAAGCGGACATGATCCGAGTCCGACTTGAGTCCGGTTACGGACGAAGTTCGGAAATCGAATTTCGGGGCGGTTATGTCCGTTGATGACCCGAACCGGACATTCCACAATTCGCAGTGGCCTGCTATGAATGTTGGATGCGTGAGTACTTAATATGGCTGCTCTTGATATCGAGCTGCGCACTAGCGCGCGCCGACGACCTAAAGACTGGCAGGCCGACGCCGCCGCCCGTCGTATGCGAGGAGCCACAAACTTCAATCTCGCTCTGCACCAAGCCTTGCAATACTTGGGCAAAATCCCAGCCCGACTTTCGATACTCGTTCGAAACCTGCGTTGCTGATTGCCGGAAGCAAAAACCCTGCGTCGGTCGATGAGGCGTAGGTCCGCTCTTGGCACATCGCGTCGCTTAGTGCGGTGCAGCGCGACGTCCGGAGTTGGGGCTAAAGCCGACTTGCCGGTTGAACGCCCGGACTTCTCAGTTTGACCCGAAGCGGACATCGACCAACAATCCGTTAACGGCGGGAGGATGTTTGCGACCATTAACGCGAATGATTTTTCAAGCATGGCGTGTCAATCATGCTCGGCCGGGTATGCTCACAAATAACGAGTGACGGAGCACGAAGTTGCGAAAGTGGCTCGGATTGTCAGTCATGCTGTGCGTTGCGGGAGTATACTGCGTACCCGTTTTGCTCACGTATATCACGAATGGCGAACAGGACCAATGCACGTTCGGTCCAGTGTCGAACGCACGGTATCGCGCCTACCTACAGCAGGCAACGGTGCTGTCATCAGAGACGCCCGGTAGGTTTTCGTGGGATGACCTGAAAGCTTCGGCCCGTTTCGATGGGCTGTTTGAAAAGATGATAGATGGCAACCCTTCTGTCTATGAGAGGGTGGCTGCATCGCACGCATTGCTTCGTTCGTTCGGGGCTCAATATCGAAACACCAACGGTATGCGTCCGGCCCCTTACGAAACGGTTGCAAGTAAGGGCGGGTTTGTCAGTTTCACATATTACCTGAATGTCAATCGGCTGGGCCTCTTCCACCCTCTTTTACCGTTCGTTCGGACGACGTATGTCTCTGCACATTTGACGGGGCCGGGTAATTTCCATCGCGAACCGGTTCCTTCAGTTGCAGGGGACATTCGCTTTCGCGTGAACTACCCCGTGGTCGACAACACTCGCCCTCTCGATGATCGCGCGCTAGAGAATTGCCCACTCGTCCCAGATAAAGCCCTGTCCGATAGCTTTTCCCGAATAGCGAAGTAGAACGGCAAGTCTGCTGATGGCACTTTTCGGACCTATGCGACTGATCTGACGATGTCCGTTCACGATGTCAGAGCGGACCTCACCGGTGCCAGTGCCGACTTCCGCAAATTGACCCACAACGGACGGCGAGCAGTCTAGCCAAATCACTCCGAGCGATGCTCGTTCGGTGCTCAGAGGTGATCCAATGCCAACAATCAACAACGGGGCAGTCGCAGAGGTCAAAGCCGTGCTGGACGGGTGGGAAGCTGCCTGGAACGCTTCGGACATGAACGCTATGTGGCAGCTCGCGACGGATGACATTCATTGGGTCAACGTCGTCGGGATGCATTGGCGGGGAAAAGCAGAAGTACAAAAAGCGCATCAGGTATTTTTCGATCTACTGTTCAAGAATAGATCGTGCAAACTCGAAGAAATTGAAAGCGTTGAGACATTGCCCGGCGGGGCTTTCGTTGCGGTCGTACGCTGGTCGATGGGCGGCTATCGACGGCCAAATGGGGAAATGAGACCGCCGGGCAAGGATCGCATGTCGCTAGTCCTGGTCCCCCGGGGCGAAGGTTTGGCCATCGCGCATGGCGCGAACGTGCCTATCGACGAGGCGGCGGAGGCACACAACCCGATCAAGCGTTAGCCGCAGCACGCGGCCCAAACTCCATGCTCACGATCGTGGTTATGGATTCCTGTCTCTCGCTGCGCAACAACGGATCATTTTCGATACACCGCGTTCGGGTCAAACAGCCGGTCCGCATCGACAAACGACAGCTGCGCGCCGCCGTCGCTCGCCGTGACCGCGCGATAGAAGCACGACTGCCGGCCGGTGTGACATGCCGCGCCGTGCTGCTCGACGCGAATCCAGATGGCGTCCTGATCGCAATCCATCCGCATCTCGACCACGCGCTGGGTGTGTCCGGAGCTCTCGCCCTTGCGCCACAGCGCCTTGCGGGAGCGGCTGAAGTACCAGGCCTCGCCGCTGGCGATGGTCTTGCGCAGCGCCTCGTCGTTCATGTGCGCGACCATCAGCACGTCGCCGGTCGCAGCATCAGTCGCCACGCAGGTCAAAAGACCCGACGCGTCGAATTTGGGCTGGAACGCCAGCCCTTCCTCGCGGTCGTTGATATCTGCGGGTGTGGACACGGTGGGCCTCGCAAATTCCATAGCGTTTTCGAGCGAAGTGGATACCGGTTCGCGTGAAGAAAACGCGTCAAAAAAATGGAAAGCGAGGTTACCGGCTCGTTCCTCGCACCATGGACAGGAAACGCGCCTGCTCCGCCGGATTGTCGCGGAACATGCCGGTATAGCGGCTGGTGAAGGTCATCGCACCGTGCTTGGCGACGCCGCGCACCGACATGCAGGTATGCTCCGCCTCGATCACGACGGCAACTCCGCGGGGCTTGAGCACCTCGTCGATCGCGGCGGCGATCTGCGCGGTGAGATGCTCCTGCGTCTGCAGGCGGCGTGCGAAGATGTCGGTCAGGCGTGCGAGCTTCGACAACCCGACGACCCGTTCGACCGGCGTATAGGCGATATGCGCCTTGCCGTAGAACGGCATCATGTGATGCTCGCATTGCGAGGTGAATTCGATGTCGCGGATCAGGACGAAATCGTCATAGCCCGCGGTTTCACCAAACGTGCGGTCGAGCACTTCGGCCGGGCACTGGTGATAGCCCTGGTAGAGTTCGTCGAAGGCCTCGACGACCCGGCGCGGGGTGTCGAGCAAGCCCTCGCGGCCGGGGTTCTCGCCGATATAGCTGAGCAGCGTGTGCACGGCCGCTTCGGCCTCGGCGCGCGACGGGCGTGGCTGATCGGCACGGACGGCGGCGGCCAGGAATTCGGCGGGATCGAGTTCGGCGGGACGGGTGTCCGGCGCCACGTCAGGCGATTTGACCTCAGTCTTGCTGGGGCGAAGCGATTTGATCAATGCGTCCATGTCTTCTCCGTTCGACCGGTCCTTCAGACCGGAGTGTCACCGGGCAGACGGGGCGGGTTCGCCGCCGGACGCCTGAATCCCCTTGATCCTAGCACCACCGGGGTAGAATTGGCTTCCAATCAGGCCGCCGTGGCGACATGGACGGACTGTATTTCCGCCATGACCGTCCATATATAGGACGGTGAAACCCTGCCGCCAAGGGCACTCCCGCCCGGGGGCCCGAGACCTTGCTCCATGCTGAACGACATTTACAACAAGCGCATCATCGAGTTGGCCGGCAATATCCCCCGTCTGGGCCGCCTCCCCGACCCCGACGCCAGCGCCACCGCCCATTCCAAACTGTGCGGTTCCACCGTCAAGATCGACCTCAAGATGGACGGGCCGGTCGTTTCCGACTTCGCCCATGACGTGAAGGCCTGCGCGCTCGGACAGGCCTCCTCCTCAATCATGGCGAGCCATGTCATCGGCTCGACCGCGAGCGAGCTGCGCGAGTTGCGCGAGACCGTGCGCAAGATGCTGAAGGAAAACGGCCAGCCGCCGCAGGGCAAATGGGCCGACATCGCGCTGCTCGAACCGGTGCGCGACTACAAGGCGCGGCATGCCTCGACCATGCTGACCTTCGATGCGGTGGTCGATGCGGTCGGCCAGATCGAGGCCAAGGCGAAGCAGCCGGCGTAGGCGCAGCGGTACGCCGTCCCAAAACACCACTGTCATGCTCCGCGAAAGCGGGGCATCCAGTACGCCGGGAATTCTCGATCAACTACAGACGCCGCGGCCTACTGGATCATCCGCTTTCGCGATGACACCATTTGGCGTGGTTTACTTCGCGGGCCGGCGCCGGCGCGGCGGTGCCCGTGGACGGCTCCAATCGTATTCTGGCTAGAAATTCTAGCTAGTGAGACTGAGGCATGGCCCAGCGCAGTTGGTCGGTACAGGATGCGAAGAACCGCTTCAGCGAGGTCGTCGAGGCCGCGCGGCGCGTGCCGCAGACGGTGACCAAGCACGGCAAGCCCGCCGTAGTCGTGGTGGACGTCGTGGAGTACGAGCGCTTGCGGCACCTCGAACGTGCCCAGGCACCGTCCTTTGCCGATGCGCTGCTTGCCATGCCACAGGACGATGGCGACTTTCCGCGCCGCAACGTGCGCTTGCGCGACCTCGATCTCTGATGTTCCTGATCGATACCGTTACGCTATCCGAGCTGCGCAAGCGCAAGCGCGATCCGATGGGTTGTCAAATGGTTTGAACGACAGCGGACAACCGATCTCTTCCTCAGCGTCATCAGCATTGGCGCAATTGAGCGCGGAATTACGCGACAGCGCACGACCGACCCACGCTTTGCGGGCGCTCTTGCAGAATGGCTGGACCGAATCCTAACCCTCTACGGCGAGCGGGTCGTGCCATTCGACCTGCGAACGGCGCGGCGCTGGGGCGCCCTGAGCGCCGCTCTCGGCAATGACAGCGCCGATCTCATGATCGCGGCGACGGCACTCGAACACGGGCTCACCGTCGTAACGCGCAATGTATCGGATTTCGAGCCTTCCGGCGTCGCCGTCATCGATCCGTGCAAGCGCGCGCAAGGTGCGCGATCCTGACCATGACGGGATAGATTTACTTCTGCGGCTGAGCCGGCGCCGGCGCGGCGGCGCCGCCGGTCGGAACCGCGGCTTCTGTCGCCGCGACGCCACCGGTGGGAACCGAAGCTTCGGCGGTCTTGGTCGACTTCGCCGGCTGTACCGTCGCCCGCTCCTCAACCGAGGAGCTGACAAACCGATCCTGCGTCGGCTTCGACTTCAGTTCGGCAACCGGCGTCGACGAGTCACGCGGCAGCACGTCGGCCACGGCGTCGGTCGTGATGAGATTGGTCAGGCGCAATTCGGCCGCCGACAATTTGTGCAGATCTTCCCACGGCGGCACGCTCAGCGCGAGCGACAACAGATCGCCGGTTCCGCCCATGTCGAAGGTGAACTTGGCGAGCCGGCCGATGTCGCGCTCAACGATCATCAGATCCTGCGCGGTGTAGCTCGCCGCCTTGGCGTCATCGGCGCGATCGCCCATCCAGATCTGATGCACGCGGACATGCGAGGCCGGCGACACATAACGCGTCTTGCCGGACAGCAGCAGGAACACGCACATCGACTCGCAATAGGCTTCCGGAACGACATGGGCGCGTTCGCCCTGCGCCGTCTGCGTGCGCACGGTGGTGCCGACCGTCGTCAGCGCGCCGAGGGCACGGAACCTGCGGCCGAGCGCAATGGAATCATTGACCGACCCGCCGCTGGAATCGAGCACGATGGTGGCGCCGCCAAGCTGGCGATCGCGCGCGAACTCTTCGAATGCCTTGGGACTGTCCGCGGTGACGATGCCGACGGCGGAGACCCAGCCCTTGCAGTCCGGCTGGCATGCGACCCACTTGAAGTGCATCGGCAGTTTGCGTTCTTCGAGGGACACGCCGGCGTGCGCCGAGTTGACCGGCGTGGTGATCGCGCCAGGCAATGCGATACAGAGGGCGGTGGCACCGAGCATGGCCAAGCCGCGAATTTTAGCCGACGTAACAAACCTCAATTTGGTTCCTTCCCCCAAGCCCTATCGGCGAGCAACGGCAATGGCCCCACTTCAACGCCACATGATTCTGTCATACCGGCGTTATCAAAAAGGTAACCGTGCGCCCTGCGAGCGTCCATAGTACCTTTGCTGCATCGCCAATAAACCATCGGATAGTTTCCAACTGTGGCGTAAATATCTGCGTATGTTCAGTTCCTTACCGTGGAACCCCGCAAGAGTACGGAGATCGTTCGGCAAGCCATATGGAACAGTCATTCATGCCGTCATCACAGTGCACAAGATCACATTGCACAAAATCACAATGCATAGATTGTGCCACGACGGTCCGGCGCTTGCCCCGCAACGCGGGGCGCGGGCTGATCTGGATTTACCGGCGCACGCTGTCGCCGCTGGTCGGCTACAACTGCCGGCACCTGCCGACCTGCTCGGTCTATGGCGACGAGGCCATCGAACGCTTCGGTCTTTGGGGCGGCGGATGGATGACGCTGGCACGGATCTTACGCTGTCAGCCCTGGGGGACGTCCGGGATCGACAACGTCCCGCTCGCAAAGCCGCCGGGCGCGCGATGGTATCTGCCGTGGCGCTACGGCCGATGGCGCGGCGTCAACGCGCCGTCGTTGCGCGCTGGCGAACACGACACATTGTGAATCAACCCGGACGGAGCTAGCGCCAGAAGAAGAAGCCGCCTCTCGGCTGCGGTTCGATCGGCGCCGGCGGACGCGGCTTTCTGGGACGCGGTGGCGGCGGTGGTGGCGGCTCGGCCGATGACGTCGTCTCCTGGCTGCCAGAGCCGTCGTCGGGCAACCTGACCGACAGCAGCAAGTTCGATTCATGCGTGCGCCAGCGATAGCCGATACCGAAATCCATCGGCTGCGCGCGCCTGAACAGCTCGGCATAGGATGGCTGATATCGCCCCGGGAACTCGTCGATCGGGCCGGCATAACGGCCGAACGGAAAGAAGCGCCATTTCTTCGGGCTGTAGTAGTGAAGCGGAACGCCGGAATCGTCCTGGATGATGGTGGCGCTGTTGGCGAGGATGTAATCGCGCACCGTGGTGAAATTGCCGGAGTGCAGCAGATAGGACGCGCTCTTGATCAGGCTGTTGCCGGGCGCCAGCGTCGAACAGAATTTCAGGAAGCCCGTGACCTTGACGCCGGAATTGGAAAGATCGGTCGAGAAATAATACAGCGTCTTTTCCGCGCCGTCGCTGCCGGCGAAGACGATGCGCGTGCCGCGCACCGCGTTCGGCCCGGGGTTCTCGTTGCCGAAATACGCCGCGCCCTTGTCGTCCAGCGCCACCGGCGTGACGCTGCGGATGGTCTTGCCCGAGCGCGCCAGAAACACATAGAGGACCGGCAAGGTGCCGTTGATCTGGCCGGCACTCAGATCGGTCTTCATCTGCTTGGTGATGAAGAAGCTGAAGCTCAGGATCGAACTCAGCGAACGCTCCACGCTGTAGAGCGCGGCGCCAACACCGCCGCGCGGCAGTCTCGTCAGATCCGGCACCGAGCCCGTCGGCTCGAGCGCGCTCAGCACGTAGGTCGTCGCCTTCGAATAGAACGCGTCGGCGTAGAGGAAGTCCGGCCCCGAGAACATGTAGAACATGGTCGGCCGCGGCGCCGCCAGGTTGCTATCCGCCCAGGCGCGGATCTTCGACAATTGCCGTTGCTCGAGCTGCGCGAACGCATTGTCGAAGAATTTGGCGTGGCGCTGCCAGGCCGGCTCCCTGGTCAGCGGCATCAGCGGCGAGTCGGCCGAGGGCATCATGCCGGCGAGAAACCTGGCGGTATCGTCGGCGGTTGCCGGATCGGCGGCGCGCGCGGGCAGCACCACCACGAACAACATCGCGGCCACCAGCGCCGCGATTCTCAACGGGGCAATTCTCACCGAAGCAATTTTCAACGAGGCAATTTTCAACGAAGCACGCATCTTCATTCGCTGCCCGCAGACGCGGCCACCGGGCCTTGATCGGCCCGCTTGCGGAAAACGGCGTAAATCAGAAGTCCTGACAGCATGATCAAAACACCAAGGAACACGCGCAGCGGTTGTTCCGTCAAGAGATAGTACATCATGAAGCCGGTCACGAGCAGGAATACCAGCGGGGTGACCGGGTATCCCCAGGCGCGATAGGGCCGCGGCAGGTCGGGGTGCGTGATACGCAGCTTGATGACGCCGAGCACGGTGAAGAACGAACAGAACAACAATGCGAACTGGATGAATTCGAGCACGGCTTCAAAACTGCGCGTGAACAGCATCAGGTTCGCCACCGTCAGCTGAAACAGAATGGCCCAGGCCGGCGCGCCGCCGGTCGACCGGCGCGCGAACGCGCGCAGCACCGGGATGTCCTCGCCCATGGTCATCATCACGCGCGGTCCGATCCACATCATCGCGCTGATCGAGGAGATCAGACCGAAGCAGATCATGGCGCCGACGATGCGGCCGCCGAACTCGCCGAAGATGTAACTGCCGGAGACGCGGGCAACGTCGAGCTGGCCCGCCAGCTTGTCGATCGGCGCCGAGTGCAGGAACACCGCGTTAAGCGCCACATACAGCACCAGCACGATCAGCGTCCCCGCCAGCATCGCGCGCGGCACGTTGCGCTCCGGATCGTGCACCTCGCCAATGATGTAGGTCGCCGCATTCCAGCCCGAGAACGAATACATCACGAATACGAGGCTGATCGCGAACGGCGCGCTGACGATGTGGGAGAAGTCGGACGCGGACGGCGCGAACGACAACGGCTGCGGCGTCGCCATCAGAAACCCAGCGACCAGGAAGGCCACGATCAGCAGCACCTTGAGGATGGTCGCGATCAACTGGAAGGTGCTGGAGTGCCTGACGCCGGTGAGCTGCACCAGCGACACCAGCCAGACAACGCCGACGGCGAGCGCCAGCGGCGGCGCGTCCGGAAAGACCGATTTGCCGTATTCGCCGAACGCCATCGCGGCGAGTGCGACGGGTGCGGCAAAACCAACGGTGGCCGACACCCAGCCCGCCACAAAACCGAAGGCCGGGTGAAAGGCGCGGCCGAGAAAGTTGTACTCGCCGCTCGAGCGCGGAAACATCGCCCCCAGCTCGCTATAGGCAAACACCCCGCACAGCGCGACGATACCGCCGACGGTCCACAGCAACAGGATCGAGAAGCCGGAAGGGATGTCCTTGACCTGAAAGCCCAGGCTGGTGAAGACGCCAACGCCGACCATGTCGGCAACGACGATGGAGATCGCTACCACGACCGAAATGGTCGAGCCGCCGCCGGGACGCGGGCCGGACCATGCCGCGCTGCCCGTTTCTGATGCCGCCATTTCGACCGTACCTTCAGCGCCGCGCGCCTGAACCCTCATGGTGCAAGCTGGAGCTGCCCAATTCAAGCAGCGTTAACAATGATTTAAACCGGGTAACGATTTAGGTATCTAATTACCAAAGGGCGCTGTTTTGACTTTCCCAGTGCACCCTGACATTGCGAAGACAAGATGGCGGGGCTCACAATCAGGACACGATTGGATGGTCTCCTTGCGGACTTCCGGATGTGGGGAGTTTTCTCCGGAAGCTTAACGTCGCCTAAACACGATCGAGGTACGCCGGTTAACGGTGGATCTTGGGTGGTTCTCAGGTGGTCCTTGGGGCACGGGGTGGATGGTCGGAGCGGATCCGAAATTCCAGATACATCATCGCGCGAACCGGGTGATTTCCCCGGCGACGCAGCGCGATGCCCAGCCCCGGCATGCCCATCCTCGTCGTTGGCACTGGATCGCGGCCGCTTCGCTTTTTGTACCCCTGTCGTTCGTGCTGGTTCAATGCGGCAAGGCGCCCAGCGCGGACATGCTGGCCGCGAACGCCCACGCCGCCACCGGCGACAGTTTTGAAGACCGCTTCCCGCAGCCGCAATTCGCCGACCGTTTCCCGACGCCAAGCGAGAGCCTGGTGCAGCAGGTTGCGCTGGCCCCAGCCCCGTCTCAACGCAAGGTGCGGACCGAGCCGGTCAGGGTCGCCTCGCTCAACCCCACGCTGACGCTTCCGCGCCAGAGCGAGCGCGAAGAACTGACCACGCTGGTCAGCATGAAATCCTCCGCCTTCCCCTATTTCGGCACCAATCCGCGCTCCGAGGCGCCGTTCCTCAACATCACCAAGGGCGATCGCAAGGGCCATCGCAGCTATGGCGGCCGGGTCTATTGGCAGGATGAGACCTACAATGACAGCCGCGTGCTGGTGCACGTCCCCGAGACCTTCGACGTCCGCAAGCCCGGCGTGATCGTGGTGTTCTTCCACGGCAACGGCGCGACGCTGGAACGCGATGTCCGCGACCGCCAATTGGTGCCGCAGCAGATTTCGGATTCAGGCGTGAACGCGGTGCTGCTGGCGCCGCAGCTGGCGGTGAACGCTGCCGATTCCAGCGCCGGCAAGTTCTGGCAGCCCGGCGGCTTCAAGCGCTTCATGGATGAATCGGCGACCCACCTCGCCCGCCTCACCGGCGATCCGAAATCGGCACAGGCGTTCGCCAACATGCCGATCGTCATCGTCGGCTATAGCGGCGGCTTCCTGCCGACCGCCTGGAGCCTCGACGTCGGCGGCGCAACCAACCGCGTCCGCGGCGTGTTCCTGCTCGACGCCGTCTATGGTGAACTCGACAAGTTCGCCAGCTGGATCGAGAAGAACCGCACCGGTTTCTTCGTCAGCTCCTACACCCGCTACACCAAGCGACGTGACCAGGAACTGATCGGGATGCTGCGCGACAAGGGCATCACCGTCACCGAGAACATGGACGGGCCGCTGCGTCCCGGCAGCGTCGTGTTCGTGCAGACGCGCGATGGCATTACCCATCGCAACTACGTTACGCAGGCCTGGACCGAGCATCCGGTCAAGGATGTGCTGGTCAAGATGGCGGCTTCGCCGCAGCTGACCCGGATCGCCAGCGCGCCGTCGCCCGCGAACCGGTAATCGGTCGCTTCAGCGAGGCTTCTTCGCTGATCCTTCCCATCATACCGCTGAATTCCACTGATCGAATCGTGATGTTGATGGCCCGACGATTTAGGGCGCGCAGCATTGTTCGACGCAGCCCCGCACCGTAGGGTGCAGCCATTAGTGGATACAACTTTTGGGGATCATTTTGCAGGACGGCTTATACAAGGTTGAATTTCATACGGTTCATGGAACCGGCACCGGCGTGATTTACGCCATCGGCGGCAAGCTTCGGGGCGGCAATTCGGCTTTCGCGTTCATCGGCAATTACACCGACAAGGGCGACGGCATTCTGGCCAAGGTCACCACAGAGCGTCACAACCCCGATCCGGCTTTCAAGCCGCTGTTCGGCACCGACATGATCACGCTGACGCTGAAGGGGGCCGACAACGGCGCCATGGTCGACTTCGAAGGCACCTCGCTGCAATTGCCCGGCGTCACCTTCAAGGCCGTGCTGACGCGGATGGCGGATTAGGGACTCATCGGGCCACGAAGAAAAAGTCTTCGCGTCCGGGCAGCGAGCCATACGTGTAAGGCTCCTGGCGTCCGGCGGTCGCTTCCATCACGTCATCGCGGACGAGGCGGAACAGCTTGTTGATCTCGACGCCTGGCGTCGCGATCCGCTGCACGACCGCGACCGCGAACGGCGAATAGTCCCCCTCGCCGTCCAGCGCGGTCTCGCCATGCTTGGCCGCGTAAACCACCAGCGATGCGCCCTGCACCTTGACCTCGCCAAGCCCGCGGCCGACCGAACGCGTCTTGGCGCCGCGCGTGTCGCCTTCGTTCGAAGCCGGCGCCGGCGCTGCGGCAACCGGCGTCGGGCTCGATGTTGCCGAATTCGCAAACGGGTTGTCCCGGCAGGCATCGAGCATCACGAGCCTGAGTTTCTTTGCGCCGTCGATGGCCGCCATCACCTGATCCAGCGGCATGGCCTCGAACAGGGCGTCGCGGCTGGATGCCAGTTTGGCATCGACCGGTATCAGGTAATTGACGCCATTCACCTCGATGCCGTGGCCGGCATAATAGACCATCGCCCAGTCGGACTTGTCGGCGGCCGCTGCAAACGTGCGCAGCGCCTCGGTCATTTTCTCGCGCGTGACATCGATGGCGACCGTTACGCTGTCGAAGCCGATTGCACGCAATGTGCCCGCGATTTTTTCGGCGTCACGGCCTGGGTTCTCGAGCGCCCGTACCGATTTATAGGCGGAGTTACCGATGATCAGTGCGGCCCGGCGGCCTTGCTTTGCAGCCGTAGCCTTGGCCGCTGCGGGTGCCACGACGGGTATCGCAACAGCCGGGGTCGGCACCGAATTCGTCGAGGCCGCCCTGATCGGGACCGGAAGGATGGTCGGCTGCGGCACGCCGGAGGAAAGCGCCGCAAGACGCGCCTCGGCCGTATCACGCGCAGATTTCGACAGGTCACCCCGGCCGGAATTTTCGCTGATCGACAGCGCCGTTCGGAACTCGGATTTTGCGCGCTCGAGATCGCCGGTGCGCTCGAACGTCAGTCCGCGGCCGGTGAGTGCCGGCGCGAAGTCCGGTTCGATCCGGATCGCCTGGTTGAAGTCGGAAAGCGCCCGGTCATATTCGCCCATGTAACGCAGCGTCTCGCCGCGCAGTGTCAAGCCAAGGGCGATGCCGGGGCCGCCGGCGTAAAGCTCAATGGCGCGGTCCTGGTCCTGCAAGGCACGCTCGAGGTTTCCGGTGCGACGCCAGGCGTCGCCGCGGTTGGCATAATATTTGGCGTTCTTGGGCGCGAGCCTGATCGCCACGCCAAAATCGGCTGCGGCCTTTTCATACTCCCCCATCGTCTTCAGGATCAGCGCCCGGTTGTTGTAGGCCGAGGCGCGATAGGGATCGTTGTTGATCAGAGCGATCGAGCGGTTGATGTCGGCAAGTGCCGCCGCGTGATCGCCCTTGTCGCTGAACATGTTCGCACGCTGGTTATAGACCGCGGGATCACGGGGCAGGATCGCAGCGGCTTCGTTCAGCACCTCGATGCCGCGATCGAAATCGCCCTTGCAGTGCTGCCAGTAGTACGAGATCCACAAATGCAGATCGTAATAGTCGGAACTCTTCTTGGACGGCGAGACGTCCTTGGCGCGCATCAGGTCGGCAAACGCGGCGTCGCATTTCTTCTGGTTGAGGAGGCTTTGCGCACGGTACGACAGGGCCAGCGCCAGCTGCTTTGGCGACCGGCTGGAGTCGATCAGGATCGTGCATGCCGCGACGCGGTCGTCCAGTTCGCTGATGCTTTTCAGCGGACCGACCTTGCAACCGTTTGGGCGTTCACGCGCGATTACCTTGTCTGGCGACGCCAGCCCCACGGCCGCGAATTGAAGCGCCACCAACGCGGCGCAGGCCGCGATCTTGCCCTTCCCCACCATCGTCCCCCTCGGATTCCCCACCACGAGAGAAGCACGCGAACCCGGTCTTGTCACGATGCGCGGTGTGGAACTTTGGCGTTGTGCCCGCTTGCACACGCGTCAGCGCGGCGCGACGCCCTCGCGCGCTCCGATCGCCTGCACGGTGGTTTTCGGCGGCGGACAGGTCGCCAGCGATCTCGCGGGTCGTCGCACCGAGGATGAGATAGGGACACGCCGAGTTGCAGCTCGCGCCGCGGGTCCAGAGATCGCCGTGGAGGACGCGGCCTGATTGCTTCAGCTTGAGGCAGACATCGCCGTTCTGCGCTTCGAAGCCGCACTCCCTGACCACCGTCCGCGCCACCCTGGCGATAGCGGACTTTTCGCGCAGCATCGCGCCCATCGCCACCGCCTGGTCCAGATTGCCGCCGGGCGAGGCGAAATAGATCGGCAGGTTGCGATCCCTGACCTGCCGCAGGCGCGCCGCCGCGGCCACATCGATCTTGCCCTCGGCCGCAATCCAGGTGTCGCAGCCGGGGCCGCATGCATCGGGCGCGCCCTTGACGACATAGAACACCATCTGTGCCGCCGGAACTGCGCCCGGCGCAGGCCTCGCCGCGGGCACAGGCCGCGCGACAGGAGGAGCCGCCAACGCCGTTCCTGCGATCAGGATGAAGGTTACGGCCAGAATTGCGCGCAGCGTCATGGGATCAAGAGAGACGGGCAAACATCTTCGAAACAACCAGCAAGCCATCACTACCAACTTCATGCGACGGCAACCAGTGGATGCAACAGAATTCTGTCCGATCAGGGCGCCAAACGTCAAATACGTGGCGCGAATGGCCGATCGCCATATGACGTTGGTCATGCGGGCCTCTGGTGGCGTCCCCGACCGTTCATCGCGGGTCCGATCGGGCCGCCGATTTTCTTGATATTGCCCGATTGCAGGAGCCGAATCCCCTGCTATACCGCCTGTTCCCGCTTACCTGCGCTCGTTCGCAGGAGTGAGCTTTAGGAGACGCCAATGCCTGACAGCAATGCACCCGCACCGGGATTCCAATTTGGCCTTGCGAACTTGAAACCGGCCGAACCCGTGCAAAAAATCACCCTCACCTTCCCCGATGGCGCCAGGCGCGAATTTCCTCAAGGTATTACCGGGCTCGAGATCGCCAAGGGCATCTCGCCGTCGCTGGCCAAGCGCACGGTCGCGATGGCGCTCGATGGCGTGGTCGCCGACCTCAACGATCCGATCTCGGGCGATGCCAGGATCGAGTTCGTCAACCGCGACGACCCCCGCGCGCTGGAACTGATCCGGCATGACGCCGCCCATGTGCTGGCCGAAGCGGTGCAGTCGCTGTGGCCGGGCACGCAGGTCACCATCGGCCCGGTGATCGAAAACGGCTTCTATTACGACTTCTTCCGCAACGAGCCGTTCACGCCGGAAGATTTCGCGGCGATCGAAAAGAAGATGCGCGAGATCGTCGCGCGCGACCAACCCTTCACCAAGGAAGTCTGGTCGCGCGAGAAGACCAAACAGGTGTTCCGCGACAAGGGCGAAGCCTTCAAGGTCGAACTGGTCGACGCCATTCCCGGCGACGAGCCGATCAAGATCTATTTCCAGGGCGACTGGTTCGATCTCTGCCGCGGGCCGCACATGACCTCGACCGGCAAGGTCGGCAACGCGTTCAAGCTGATGAAGGTCGCGGGCGCCTATTGGCGCGGCGACAGCAACAACCCGATGCTGACGCGCATCTACGGCACGGCGTTTGCGAAGCAGGAAGACCTCGACCTCTATCTGAAGCAGATCGAGGAGGCCGAGAAGCGCGACCACCGCAAGCTCGGCCGCGAGCTTGACCTGTTCCACTTCCAGGAGGAAGGCCCCGGCGTGGTGTTCTGGCATCCGAAGGGCTGGACGGTGTTTCAGGCGCTGATCGCCTATATGCGCCGCCGCCTGACCGGTGACTACAGCGAGGTCAACGCGCCGCAGATCCTCGACAAGGTGCTGTGGGAGACCTCGGGCCACTGGGACTGGTACCGCGAAAACATGTTCGCGGCGCAATCGGCCGGCGACGAAGCCGAGGACAAGCGCTGGTTTGCGCTCAAACCGATGAACTGTCCCGGCCATGTGCAGATCTTCAAGCATGGCCTGAAGAGCTACCGCGACCTGCCGCTGCGGCTCGCCGAATTCGGCGTGGTGCACCGCTATGAGCCGTCGGGCGCGATGCACGGCCTGATGCGCGTGCGCGGCTTCACGCAGGACGACGCGCATGTGTTCTGCACCGAGGCGCAGCTCGCCGACGAGTGCCTCAAGATCAACGACCTGATCCTGTCGACCTATGCAGATTTCGGCTTCGAGGGTGAGCTGACCATAAAGCTCTCGACCAAGCCGGAGAAGCGCGTCGGCACCGACGAGATGTGGGACCACGCCGAGCGCGTGATGGCCACCGTGCTGTCGGAAATTCAGGCCAGCGGCAGCAACCGCATCAAGACCGCGATCAATCCCGGCGAAGGCGCGTTTTACGGGCCGAAGTTCGAATACGTGCTGCGCGACGCCATCGGCCGCGACTGGCAATGCGGCACCACGCAGGTCGACTTCAACCTGCCGGAACGGTTCGGCGCGTTCTACATCGACGCCGACGGCTCCAAGAAGGTGCCGGTCATGGTGCATCGTGCGATCTGCGGTTCGATGGAGCGCTTCATCGGCATCCTGATCGAGCATTTTGCCGGCAACTTCCCGCTCTGGCTGGCGCCGGTGCAGGCCGTCGTCACCACGATTACTTCCGAAGGCGACGAATACGCGAAGGTGGTCGCTGCGGCGGCGCGGCGCGCCGGCCTGCGCGTCGAAATCGACCTGCGCAACGAGAAGATCAACTACAAGGTCCGCGAGCATTCGCTGGCGAAAATCCCGGCCCTTCTCGTCGTCGGCAAGAAGGAAGCCGAGACCCATTCGGTCTCGGTCCGCCGGCTCGGCAGCGAAGGCCAGAAGGTGATGCCGACCGACGAGGCGCTGGCGGCGCTGGTCGAGGAAGCCACCCCGCCGGACGTCAAGCGGGCCAGGCTCGAGACCTGATGACCGACGAGCAGGAGCTTCCGGCCTTTCCGATCCGGGCTTACCAGTTGATCCCGGAACCCAACCGGCCGACGGTGGTGGCGCTGGCGATCGAAACCGAAGAGGGCCACAGCCTGTTCCTGGCGACGCGGGAGATCCTGGAAGACCTCGGGAAGGATATTCTGGAGCGGGCGGCGAAGATGCCGGCGAAGCGGGCGCCGCCGATTTAGGCAGCCTTGTTCTGCCCGATCTTGATCAGGGATTCGGCGGGAATGCCGAGTCCCTCGTGCAGCCGTCTAATCATGTTGAGCGTGAGTTCGCGCCGACGATTTAGCACTTCGTGCACGCGATTCCGGCTGCCGATAAAAGGGATGAGATCGCGCGGCTGCAAGCCGCTTTGTTCCATGTGATACCTGATCGCCTCCACAGGATCCGGCAGATCGAGCCGGTAATGTTTACGCTCCCACGCTTCCACCAACGTGACCAGAACATCTAGCCGATCACCCTCGGGTGAATTGCGCCGGGCACTCATCAACCCCTCGATCTCCTTGAGCACGCGGCGATAGTCACGATGGGATTTAATGGGCGCTATATCCATAATCGGAATCCTCAAATGCTTTGCGCATCGATCGAGTCGTGCTGCCGATGCGTGCCGATGAACCTGATATAGACGACGCGATAGGGATAGTTGATCCAGACCACGATACGATATTTGTTACCGGCGATGTTGAAGACAGCGCGGCCATCCTTGAGAATGCTGGCGCTACGGATGTCCCGCTTGACGTCCGCCGGCTTCGCCCAATCCGCCTGCCTCACCTGGCGAAACCACGCCATGACCGGCTCGCGGGCGTCGGCAACATCCGCGCTTCGCCCGAGAAAATTCTTGATCGTGCTGAGCGCTATCACTCTCACCGCCTGAATCTTATCATAGTCCCACCTTGGGACCAAGACTTTTGTCGCGAGCCGTCCGGCCGGTCATCCTCGCCATTCTGATCACAATCGGTCTAAAAAGGCCTTCACCAGCCTCGTCGGCTTCCTATCTACGTGATATCCGGTCGCCAACTCTTGCAACGAAAGCCTCATCGTGCCCGACGCCCTTGAACTCCTGAAACTCCGCCGTTCCGTCAAACCGCGCGAGATGAGCGGCCCCGGCCCTTCGGCCGCCGAACTCGAGACCATCCTGACTATCGGTTCGCGCGTGCCGGATCACGGCAAGCTGACGCCGTGGCGCTTCATCGTGTTCGAAGGCGATGCCCGCGCCCGCGCCGGCGACGTCATCGCAGCCGTGTTCGCGCGGAAGAATCCGGGCGCACCGGCGGCCGATGTCGAAATGGAGAAGCGCCGGCTGATGGATGCGCCGCTGGTCATCGCGGTGGTGAGTTTTGTCAAACCGCACCCCAAGGTGCCGGCGTGGGAGCAGGAATTGTCGGCCGGCGCCAGCGCCATGAACATCGTCACTGCGGCCACCGCGCTCGGCTACGGCGCCAACTGGCTGACCGGCTGGTTCGCATTCGACCGCGACGTGCTCGAAGGGCTCGGCGTGAAGCCGGACGAGAAGCTTGCCGGCTTCATCCATATCGGTACGCCGTCAAAGCCCGCCGAGGACCGCCCTCGCCCCGCACTATCGGATATCGTGACGCGGTTCTGATCGCTCACGCCGCCTTCGAGGCCCGCGGACCGAATCCGGATAACAGCGCTGCAACCTCGGAGGCCGGTCTCGCCGCGCTGAACAAAAAGCCCTGCACCTCGTTGCAGCCTTCGGCGCGCAGCCAGTCGAGCTGGTCGGTGGTCTCGACGCCTTCGGCAGTCGTGGTGATGTTGAGGCTGCGGCCAAGGCCCGAGATCGCCCGCACGATCGCGACGCAGTCGGACCGCTGCGCCAAATCCTTCACGAAGGAGCGGTCGATCTTGATCTTGTCGAACGGAAAGCTCCGCAAATAGCTCAGGCTGGAATAGCCGGTGCCGAAATCGTCCATCGAGATGCTGACGCCGAGTTCGCGCAGCTGGTGCAGGATCGCCAGATTGGCTTCGGTCTCGGCGAGGAACACCGACTCGGTGATTTCGAGCTCGAGCCGCCGCGGCGACAGTCCGGAATGCGCCAGCGCCGAAATCACCGCCTGAACCAAATGGCGGCTGCGGAACTGCACCGGCGACAGGTTGACGGCGACCTTGATATCCGCCGGCCAGTTCATCGCCTCCGAACACGCCTCCCGCAACACCCATTCGCCGAGTGCGACGATCAGGCCGATGTCCTCGGCGACCGGAATGAACTCGGCGGGCGAGACCATGCCCTTGTCCGGATGGCGCCAGCGCAGCAGCGATTCAAAGCCGCTGATCCGATTGGCGGCGATGTCCACCAGCGGCTGGTAATGCAGTTCGAACTCGCCATGGGCAAAGGCCCGCCGCAGGTCGCGCTCCATGTCGCGGCGCTTCTGCGCCTGCCGGTTCATCTCGCGCTCGAAGAAACGGTGAACGCCGCCGCCGTCGGACTTGGCCTGGTACAGCGCCATGTCGGCGTTGCGCATCAATTCCTCGCAGCTCGCCCCATCACCGGGTGACAGCGCAATGCCGATGCTGGCGCCGACGATGACCTCGATCCCGTCGATATCATAGCCGACACTCAGCACGCCGATCAGCCGGTCGGCAAAATCGCTGGCCTCGGTCGGCGAGACGTCTGCAGGCAGCACGATCGCGAACTCGTCGCCGCCCAGCCGGGCGACGAGATTGTCGCCGCGAACCTCGGACCGCAGCCGCTCGGCCACCGCCTTCAGCAGGCGGTCGCCGATCGGATGACCAAAACTGTCGTTGACGTTCTTGAACAAGTCGAGATCGACGCACAGCACCGCCACCCGCTTGCCCGCGGGCTGGCTCCGCTCCAGTGCGAGGCGAAGGCGATCCTGGAAGAAATCCCGGTTGGACAGATTGGTCAGGCCGTCATGATGCGCCATATGGGCGATCCGGGCCTCGGCCTTGCGGCGCTCGGTGATATCGACCACGGCGACCAGATAGCCGTCGCGGCCATCGAATGCGACCCGCCGTCCGAATGTCAGCACATGGATTTCGCTGCCGTCGGCCTTGAGATGCCGCCAGTCGCGGCCTGAATCGTAGACATCGCCGACCTGCTGCAGCGCCTGGCTGTGGGTGGCCCATTCGTCCTGCGGCCAGATCTGGCGCAGCTGCATTTGCAGGAACGTTTCACGGCTATAGCCGTAATGCTGCACGGCCGCGTCATTGACGCTGATGAACCGGGTCGTCTCGGCGTCGAACACCCACATCGGCATCGGATTGTTGTCGAACAAGAGACGGAACGAGACCTCGCTTCGCTTGAGCGCCGTCACGTCGGAGAGCGTCAGCGAGAGCATGTCGCCGAACGCCGTGACGCCCAGTCGCAGGCTGCGATCGTCGCGGTCGATCTCGATCTGGCCGCCATCGTCGCAAGCGACGATGTCGCGCAACTGGCGGATCACATCAGGCGCGCACAACAGGTTTCCCCCGGCGCCGAGCCTGCGCCACAACAGCGCGGCCAGCGGCTGCTCGAGCAGACGGGCCGCGCCCTGATTGAGATGGACGATTTGGAAGTCGGCCGGCTGGCCGGCGGCATCGCGAATGGCTGCCAGCGACAGCACGCCCTCGTCGGTCGCGGAGAAGATCGTATCCAGCAGATTATACTGGGCGTCACGTTCGTTGACATAGGCCCCGACCAACGTGCCGCCCCAGCGCGACGAGGTCGGCAACGCCAGCACGTCATAGGTCCGCACCAGCCCGTCGCGCACGCAATGTGCCGACGCGAGATACGGACGGCCATTTTGAAGCGCACTCGACGCCGCCTCGCCGAGCGCGGTCGCGCAATCCGGCGGCAAGTCGCTCAACGGAATGTCCCATCGGTCGTCGTTGAACCATTGCTGAATGTAGCGGCCGCTGCGCGACAAACCGAGCGCGTCGTCATCTTTCCTGAGCAAGACGATATGATCGGCCAGCCGACCGAGACTGCCGAGCATGACATCTTCATATCGCGGCAGTGCCTCGCCCGGCCGCAACGCGGCCTTCCATTTGCGCTGCAGCACCGGAACGTCGTCGAACATCTCCGTGTTGAATTTCCCCGGCTTTCCGGCCGACTTCTTTTTGTTGGTCGCAACCATGACCGCCCCCGCTACCCGAACTTCATCCCGTGCGCATCCCAATGCAGCCGGGTTTAATGCCGTGTAAAAATTGCGGAAGCGATGCACCGATCCGGCGATTATGACAGTTTTAAGTTGTGCGATGGTTAGTGCGCATTAGAAACTATGACAGTTGAGTGATGCTTGCTGCAGGTAGGATGGGTGGAGCCAACGGGTCGCGCGAATGCGCGCCCGATGACAGGCTCCGCGAAGCAATCCATCTATCCACTCGCTGAGGCATGGATTACTTCGCTTCGCTCGCAATGATGGCACCTGAGCTCCAGATGTGGCTTCGCCTTCTCGCGACGCGACGCGCCCGAGGTTTGCTGGTAATTTTCGCACCTCTCAAAAGAGAGGGCGCAGGGAATGCCGGATGCGCGCTGCACCCGCGGTCTCGCGTGCGGTTTGCACAAAACAAGGTGCACACGAGCATACAGGGCAGCGGAGAACATCCGACATTCCCTGCGCAGTGGCTTTACCGCTTATGCCGTGATCTCCCCGGAGACGAGTTCTTGGTTGACTCCGTCGCTGCCGTTCCCGCTTGCGCTTCTCCGACAGCTTGACGCCTGCAACGGGCGCCAGGACCACACGGTTTTGCCGTACGCCTATCCACGCCGTCGTCTCAGCGTAAACCAGCGTCCACCGCAACCCGCCCAACGTCCGTGACGACCGCCGACGCCCTCTGAGTGGGACGGGATGGCGATAGATGCGCACTGATTTGGGTCGGCCGACAACAGAAATATTTTTGATTTACAGAAACTTTCTGCTTGACACAATTTCCGTAAATCAGAACTGATTTGCCCGTCGGGTCAGTTTGCCGCACATTACCTGCCGTCAGCGCGATATGGCACATTGACCGTGCGATGAAGACCTATGGAATGATGGTCAATCTCACTTCGGAGCAGGAACGGCTGGCCAGGGACAACGTCGCCAAATTTCTCGAAGGCAAAAGCGCTTCGATGAACGCACGCTGGCCGTCGAGGGCCTCAAATATCTGAAGGGCCGTCCCTCAGGGCGGCGCGAGCCGATCTAGTTCAGGACGGCGTCGAGCAACTCGTCTGGCAGAAAGGGTTTCATCAGGAAGCGCGTATCCTGCGGAATGTAAGGTGGGCCGCGTCCGGACACCATCACCACGTTCAAAAGGGGGAACTTGCGTTTGGCGTACTGCGCCAGCGCGACGCCGGACATATCGCCCGCAAGATTTACGTCCGTTACCAGGGCCCGCAGTTCAGTGCCGGTCGCAACCAGCACGAGTTCGGCCGCCTCCGCGCTCGCGCACTCGACCACTTCGAGGCCTTGCTCTTTGAGCAGGTCAGCCAAGAACGCCCGCTGCAACGGGTCGTCTTCCACAACAAGAGCAATAAAATTCATCATGGCGGCCTCTTGAGTATTCAATCCCGGAAAGCGGTTATTGTTCAACCGGCCCTCGCCTGGCCACCCGATCGGCCGCGATCGTGCTGGCTTAAGGGTTCCCCGATGTATCGCGGTTTTGTTCGACCGCCCTTATCGCCACGTTGGTAAGCCGCATGCGACTGCGCACACCTGCACGCCAGGCGTCCGCGATGGCGTTTGCGGCCACGGTCTGCGTCTCCCGGAATTCGACAGCCTGCTCGGTGCGAATGAGATAGTCCATCGCGATGTTGAGCGCGTCGTCCATCACATTATCGAATTCGCCAAACCGCCAAGGGTACATGGGACGAACCTGAACCGGAGATATTCTCATCCTTGAAGGCCACCACGCGTCGTGCCTGACGCCGGGCTGTCGATCTTCTCCAGCCTCTCGGCGTCGGCGTCGTACTGTTTGGACAATTCTTTCAGTTTCACCGAGGCCTCGAGGTCGCTCATCGTCAGCGCGAGGCGGCCTGCTCGTCGGGCTTGCTCTCGGAGATCTTCGCTTTGCTTGCTCATCTGAGCTAACCCTGAGAGTCCGCTAACCGACACAAGGGTCATTCGTTCCGGGGCGACCGCATCTTCTGTTTTTGGGGAGCAGCCAAGGAAACGGCCCCAGTGGGAGGGGTTAATGGCTGGGGCCGCCATTCCGCATCGGACGCAAATCAGCGGTAATCGCCCGATGGACTAAACCAAGTTCCGTGGGAAATGTTGGTTCCACATCACGGCGGCTTGTTCTGCTTCTGGGAACGCAGCCCGGCCCGCTCCGGTTTTATTCGTGGGGCAGCAAGACACTGGTGTGCTGCCATGTGGACCTCGCTATTGGCGCTTTCCGCCGCCGCCATCGTCCTACCGGCAATCGTGGTCGTTGGCCTGTTCCGGCTTGCGGCCTTGAAGCGGCCCGGCGACCTGAAGGCCCCGTCCCAGGCGGACGAATGGGCCTCCTCGCACGAACTGCAGACACCTAAATAGGTCAGCCGCCCTGTTGGATTCCATCGACCTGCGGGTTCCATCTGCCGCGCGGTTTCCCGCGCGCTGTTGCGCCGATGCGACAATTGATTAATCGATCTCGTGCTACCTCTCGGACGGCTCGGGCCGCACGCGACGTGCGATTCTTGGTTTGTGACTCATGGGGAGCACCATGGAATGAACCGTTGCTTGCGCTCACTGTCCTGTCTTCTCGCCGCAACCGCGCTCGCCCTGTTCGCGCCCGAGGCGACGGCGCGGACCAATCCCAAACAGCAACCCGCCAAAAAAACGCACGATGCGAAGAAGCCGCACGATGCGAAGAAAACGCTCGATGCGAAAAAGGATGCTGGTCCGCCACGCACCGCTGCGGCCGAAAAGCGCCGCCATGCGAAACTTGCGAAGAACGCGAAACATGCCGACGCGAAGAAGAAGTCAAAGCGTGCAAAGGACGCCCCCGCTCCCAAGGAGACTGCCAAGGAGACAGCCAAAGAGACCGTTCCGGCACTGACCGGCGATCTCGCGCTGGTGAAGGAAGCGATCAATCTCGCGCGCAAGGCGAAGACCGACGAGGCGACCGCGACGCGCAACAGGATCGCCGATCCGGCCGCCCAGAAGCTGGTCGAATGGTTCATCCTGCGCCACTCCGAGACCACGGCGAATTTCAGCCGCTATGCCGCCTTCATCGCCGCCCATCCGGAATGGCCGAGCGCGGCGCAGCTGCGCCGGCGGGCCGAAGCGCGGCTGTGGCAGGAGCGCGCCGATGGCGCCAAGGTGCGGGGCTTCACCGGTGAGGCGCCGATCAGCGCCAGGGGCAAACTGGCGCTCGCGCGCGTCAAGCTCAGTGAAGGCGATCGCGACGGCGCGGGCCGGCTGGTGCGCGACGCGTGGCGTTCGGACGAATTGTCGGAGCGCGTCGAACCCGACGTGCTGGAGCAGTTCCGCGACCTTCTCACCCGCGACGATCACCGCGCGCGGATGGACAAGCGCATCGGCGCCAAGGATCTCGCAGGCGCGAAGCGCGCCGCCAAACTCCTCGGCGACGACGACCTGGCGATCGTAAAGGCCTGTGCCGCGGTCAGGGGCAAATCGAACAAGGCCAAGGAAGCGCTTGACGACGTTCCGGCGGCGGCGCGCGCCGATCTCGGCTACACGCTGTGCCGGATACAGTGGATGCTCGCCGAGAAGCGCATTGACGACGCGGCGCGCCTGATGCTGGCCGCCTCGCCGGAAACGATGGCGCTGCAGGACACCGATCAATGGTGGCGCGAGCGGCGCTCGCTCGCCCGCAAGCTGCTCGATGAAGGTAAGTTCCTGACCGCCTACCAGGTCATCCAGCCCGCGGCGCTGGCGGCGAATGAATACTACCGGTCCGACTACCACTTCATGTGCGGCTGGATCGCCCTGCGCTATCTCGATGAGCCCGTCAGCGCGCGGGCGCATTTCGCCCGCATCGACGAGGGCCAGGCCAATCCCACCGTGCTGTCGCGGGCACATTACTGGCGCGGGCGGGTCGCCGAAGCCCTTGGCGACAAGGACATGATGCGCACGAGCTATGAAGCTGCCGCGCGCTACCCGACCGCCTATTACGGCCAGCTCGCGCACGCCAAACTTGGCCGCGACAAGATCGAATTGCGCCCGCCCTCTCCGGCGCTCGCGTCGGCCGGCGCATCGAGCGTCGACGAACGCGTTCGCGCCGCCGACATGCTCTACGAGATCGGCGAGCGCGACGTCGTGCTCTATTTCGTCACCGATCTCGGCGAGCAAAGCTCCAATGTGGCGCTGCTCGAAGCGCTCGGCGAACTCACCGGCCGCCGCAACGATGCCCGCGCGATGCTGCAGATCGGAAAACCCTCGCTCGGCCGCGGGCTGGCGCTCGACCATTACGCGTTCCCGACCATCGGAATTCCGCCGCACAAGCAGATCGCGCCCGAGATCGAGCACAGCATGATCTACTCGGTGGCGCGCACCGAGAGCGCGTTCGACCAGCGCGACAAGTCTCACGCCAATGCGGTCGGACTGATGCAGATCACCCCGGAGGCCGGACGCGATACCGCCAAGCGCTTTGGCGTCAAATATGATTGGGACCGGATGGTTTCCGATCCCGTCTACAACACCCAAATGGGCGCCGGCGAACTCAGCGCGCTGCTCCGCGAATACAAGGGCTCCCACATCATGACCTTCGCCGGCTACAACGCCGGTCGCGGCCGGGTCCGGGACTGGATCAAGGCGTATGGCGACCCGCGCGATCCCAAGGTCGATCCGGTCGACTGGGTCGAGCGCATTCCGTTCTCCGAGACGCGAAACTATGTCCAGCGCGTGATCGAGAATCTGGCGGTCTACCGCGTCCGCTTCGACAGCGGCACGGCGATGGCGGCGAAGAGCGGCGAGCGCGTCGCGACGCAGGAGACGAATGCGGCACCGGCGGCTCCGGCAAGCGCGGCGCAATAGACTCTCTCACCGTCGTCCCGGCCTTGAGCCGGGACGACGAGGATATTCAATCCACCTTCACATTGGCGGCCTTGATCATCGGCCACCATTTTGCGATTTCCGCCTTCTGCCACTCACCGAGCGCTTCGGGCGTCAGCTTGTCCTTCGGCGTCATTTGCAGGCCAAGGTTTTCGAGCTGCTTGCGCACCGCCGGATCGTTCAACGCCTCGACGGCCGCCGCGTTCAACTTGGTGACGATTTCCTTCGGCGTACCCTTCGGCACCCACAAGCCCGACCACAGCGTCATGTGAAATCCGCGCAAGCCCGCTTCTTCGGCAGTCGGAATGTCGGCGGCGGATTCCGAGCGCTTGGTATCGGTGACGGCATAGCCGCGGATGGTTCCGGCGCGCACCTGGTTGATCGAATTGGAGAGCTGATCGACGATCATATCGATCTGTCCGGCGACGAGGTCGTTCATGGCCGGCCCGGTGCCGCGATACGGCACATACTGCAGCTTGATGCCAGTGACGTTCTCGAAATAGAGCCCGGCGATGTGACTGCCCGATCCGGCGCCGGCGGTGCCGGTCGCCGCCGGCTCGGGCCTCGCCTTGAGCCACGCCAGCAATTCGCCCAGCGATTTCGCCGGCACCGCGTTCTTGCTGACGACGATCATCGTGTTGCTCGGCAGAAGCACCACCGGCTCGAGATCGGTGACGAGGTCGTAGCCGAGCTTGTTGTAGATCGCGCCGTTGGCCACGTGGGTGCCGAGATGGCCGAAGCTGATGGTGTAGCCGTCCGGCGGTGACCGCACCGCGCGGCCGACGCCGATCGAACCGGCGGCACCGGTGACGTTCTCGATCTGGACGACCTCGCCGAGCGTCGTCTTCATGCGCTCGGCCAGGATTCTCGCCATCACGTCCGACGGACCGCCGGCGGAGAACGGCACGATGATGGTGATCGGACGCGAGGGGAAATTCTGCGCTGACGCGGCGCCGCCGAACGCCAACACCGAAAGCGCAGCCAGTAATAATTTTCGCATCAACCCCTCCCCTCAAAAACGTTTCACCGTCATTGCGAGCGGAGCGAAGCAATCCATTGGGCCGGAAAGTAGGTGTGGATTGCTTCGTCGCTACGCTCCTCGCAATGACGTCCTATAGTTTCGCACGGCTTAAAATTGCGCGTAGTCGATCGGCTGATGTCGATCGAGCGTGCGCGTGACCGGCGGCAACGGATACTTAAGCCCTGTCGCGCAATTGAACAGCATCACGCGATCATTCTTCGTGACGCGGCCGTCGGCAAGGCTTTCCTTGTAGGCAGCATAGGTCGCCGCGCCCTCCGGACACAACAAAAAGCCTTCCTCGCGCGCCACTTCATTGAGCGCAGCAGAAATCTTCTCGTCATCGACCGCGATTGCAAAGCCCTTGCTCTCGCGGACCGCGCGCAGGATAAGAAAATCTCCGACCGCCTGCGGCACGCGGATGCCCGATGCAATAGTGTGGGCGTCTTCCCAGCGCGGCGCGTGCTCGGTGCCGTTCTCGAAGGCACGGACCATCGGCGCGCAGCCCGACGCCTGCACCGCCACCATCCGCGGACGTTTTGAACCGATGAAGCCGACGGCCTCGAGTTCGGCAAAGGCCTTCCACATCCCGATCAGGCCGGTGCCGCCGCCGGTCGGATAGAAGATCACGTCGGGCACGTCCCAGCCGAGCTGTTCGGCGAGTTCGAGCCCCATCGTCTTCTTGCCTTCGATCCGGTACGGCTCCTTCAGGGTCGAGGTGTCGAACCAGCCGGCCTTTGCCTTGCCCTCGCCGACGATCTTGCCGCAGTCGTCGATCAGGCCGTTGACCCGATAGACCGTGGCGCCCTGCAGCTCGATCTCGCTGACATTTACTTCCGGCGTATCGGCCGGGCAGAAGATCGTGGTCTTGATGCCGCAGGAGGTGGCGTAGGCGGCGAGCGCCGCGCCGGCATTGCCGTTGGTCGGCATCGCCATGTGCCTGATGCCGAGTGCCTTGCCCATCGACACCGCCATCACGAGGCCGCGCGCCTTGAACGAACCAGTGGGAAGCCGGCCCTCGTCCTTGACGATGATCTCGCCGCCGCCGAGCTTCTTGCCGAGCTTTGGCAGCCGGATCAGCGGCGTCGTCACCTCGCCGAGGCTGACAATGTCAGTCACCTTGCGCACCGGGAGCATCTCGCGGTAGCGCCACATGTCGGCCGGCCGCTGCGCCAGCGCGTCCTTGGTCAGCGCTTTCTTCACGCCGGCAAGATCGTAGCGCACCAGCAGCGGCTTGTTCGCCTTGGAGAGATTGTGGATCTGGTCGGCGGGATAATGATCGCCTTCCATCGCGCATTCGAGATGGGTGACGAACGTCGGACGCTCGATGGTCAGGTTGTCGTTTTCTTTCACGGGCTTTGTTCTTTCTTCTTGCGACGACGGCATTTGGTTCTCTGCTGTCATTGCCGGGCTTGACCCGGCAATCCATCCCTTGAATCAAGTGCTTTCGTTTTTGATGGATGCGCGGGTCAAGCCCGCGCATGACAAGCTATATGTTCAGCACGCGGCCATAGGCATCGAGCACCGCTTCCTTCATCATTTCAGACAGCGTCGGATGCGGGAAGATGGTGTGCATCAGCTCTTCTTCCGTCGTCTCCAGATTCATCGCCACGACGTAGCCCTGGATCAGTTCGGTGACTTCGGCGCCGATCATGTGGGCGCCGAGCAACTGGCCGGTCTTCTTGTCGAAGATCACCTTGACGAGGCCCTGGTCCTCGCCGAGCGCGATCGCCTTGCCGTTGCCGACGAACGGAAAACGTCCGACGCGGATTTCGCGGCCGCCCTCTTTCGCTTTGGCCTCGGTGAGGCCGACCGAGGCGACCTGTGGGTGGCAATAGGTGCAGCCGGGAATGAGGTTCTTGTCCATGGCGTGCGGATGCAGGCCCTTGATCGCCTCTATGCAGACCACGCCCTCATGCTCGGCCTTGTGCGCCAGCATCGGAGGGCCTGCGACGTCGCCGATGGCGTAGATGCCGGGCACATTGGTCTTGCCATAGCCGTCGATCACGACGCAGCCGCGATCGGTTTTGACGCCGAGCTTTTCCAGACCGAGGTTTTCGATATTGCCGACGACGCCGACCGCGGAGATCACGCGATCGACCTCGATCGACTGCGTCTTGCCCTTGCCGTCATCCAGCGTCGCGACCACGCTGTCGCTCTTCCTCTCCAGCTTCGTCACCTTGGTGTTGAGAAGAATCTTGATGCCCTGCTTCTCGAACGCCTTCTGGGCGAGTTTGGAAATCTCGGCATCTTCCACCGGCAGCACCTGCGGCAGCACTTCGACCACGGTCACGTCAGCGCCCATGGTGTGGAAGAACGAGGCGAACTCGATTCCGATCGCGCCGGAGCCGACCACCAGCAGCGACTTCGGCATCTTGTCCGGCACCATCGCCTCGAAATAGGTCCACACCAGCTTCTTGTCGGGCTCCAGCCCCGGCAGGACGCGCGGTCGCGCGCCGGTGGCAAGGATGATGTGCTTGGCCTGATAGGCGCCCTCACCCAAGGTGCCCTTCGGCGCCTCGACCGCGGATTTCTTCACCGTGACCTTGCCCGGCGCGTCGATCGAGGCGTCGCCCCAGATGATCGAAACCTTGTTCTTCTTCATCAGGAAGCCGACGCCGTCATTGAGGCGTTTTGAAACCCCGCGCGAGCGCTGCACCACCGCCTTCGGGTCGTAGGACACTTTCTCGGCCGACAGGCCGTAATCCTTGGCGTGCTGCATGTAGTGGTAGATTTCCGCCGAGCGTAACAGCGCCTTGGTCGGGATGCAGCCCCAGTTCAGGCAGATGCCGCCGAGATAGGATTTCTCGACGATCGCGGTCTTGAAGCCAAGCTGCGCGGCGCGGATCGCCGTAACATAGCCGCCGGGCCCGGAGCCGATGATGATGACGTCGAAGGAAGTGTCGGCCATGCGCTCATTCTCATCATTCAACCGGACTATTCGCTTCCGTCATTGCGAGGAGCACTTGCGACGAAGCAATCCATGTTTCCGGTGGTGAAATGGATTGCTTCGCTGCGCTCGCAATGACGGGGGTCACACCATCATCATGACGGGGTTTTCGATCAGCCGCCTGAAGGCGCCGATCAACTCGGCGCCGAGCGCGCCGTCGATGGCGCGGTGGTCGCAGGACAGTGTCGCGCTCATCACATGCGCGGCCTCGATCTTGCCGTTGCGCACCACCGCCCGCTCTTCGCTGGCGCCGACCGCGAGGATCGTCGACTGCGGCGGATTGATCACGGCCGTGAAATGGCTGATGCCGAACATGCCGAGGTTGGAAACGGACGACGTACCGCCCTGATATTCCTGTGGCTTGAGTTTTCGCGTCCGCGCGCGGGCAGCGAGGTCCTTCATCTCGTTCGAGATGGTCGACAGCGACTTGCTCTCGGCATTGCGGATGATCGGCGTAATAAGGCCGCCGGGCATCGCCACGGCGACGCCGACGTCGGAATGCTTGTGCTTGACCATGCCGGCTTCGGTCCAGCTGACATTGCAATCCGGCACCTGCTGCAGCGCGACGGCGAGCGCCTTGATGACGAAGTCGTTGACCGAGAGCTTGTAGAGCGGCTTCTTCTCCTTGTCCTTGGGAGCAGCCGCATTGATCTGCTCGCGCGCCTCGAGCAGCCGTCCGATGTCGCAGTCGATGGTGAGGTAAAAGGTCGGAATGCTCTGCGTGGCCGCAGTCAGGCGCTGAGCGATGGTACGGCGCATGCCGTCATGCGGCACGATTTCGTAGGAGCCTTCCTCGAACAGCGCGAGGATTTGCTTATCCGACATCGCGGGCGCGATGCTCGGAGCGGCGCCAGGCGCGGCCGCCGGCGCCTTGAGGCCCTTGCCGGATTTGGCCTCCGCGACGTCGCGCGCGACGATGCGGCCGTGCGGACCCGAACCGTTGATGCGTCCGAGTTCGATGCCAGCTTCCTTGGCGAGACGCCGGGCGAGCGGTGACGAGAACACGCGGGCGTGGCCATTGGCTTGAGGGGTTGCGGCTGGCGGGGCGGAAGCCGCCGCCTGCGGCGCGGCAGCCTGTGTCGGCCCGGTTGCTGCGGGCTTCGGCGCGGGCGCCGCGGCAGGCGCCGGTGCGGCTGCAGCAGGTGCGGCAGCGGGCGCAGGTGCGGCTTTTGCAGCCGGTGCAGGCGCGGCTCCGGCGGCCTTCACATCCTCGCCATCGCCGGCCAGGACCGCGATGATGTCGTTGACGGGAACGTCCTGCGTGCCTTCAGGCACCAGGATTTTGGCGATCGTGCCCTCGTCGACGGCCTCGACTTCCATCGTCGCCTTGTCGGTCTCGATCTCCGCGATCACGTCGCCGGACTTGACCTTGTCGCCCTCTTTCTTGAGCCACTTGGCAAGGTTGCCCTTTTCCATCGTCGGCGACAGCGCGGGCATCAAAATGTTGATCGGCATTGTCAGTGACCCTGTTGCGACCGCAGCGTGGTATTACCCACGTCGGTCGGCCGATTGATCTCGGCTTCGAACATTTCGACGATACGCGCCAGCGCCTCGTCCTCGGTGTGGCCGCTTTCGCGCGCATAGGCCCTTGCGGCATGGCGCGCGATATCGACCAGCAGCAGGCCCCACATATCCGGCTCCTCGAACGCCCGCTGGAACGCGATCGAGAGCCCGCCATCGACCACGAAGGCGCGCAGCACTTCGATTGCGTCGTCACGGCCGATGACGTCGGGCGGTAAGGGTTGCTCCTTGGGACCGGCCATCGGAGCCTACCGGTATGAAACGGCTTTGGCGGCGGCGACCACCTCGGCGACATTGGGCAATGCGAGCTTTTCCAAATTCGCCGCATAGGGCATCGGCACGTCCTTGCCCGACACCCGCGCCACCGGCGCATCCAGATAGTCGAAGGCCTGCTCCATGATGCGGGCGGCGATCTCGGCGCCGACGCCGCTCTGCTGCCAGCCCTCCTCCACCGTGACCGCGCGGCCGGTCTTCTTGACCGAGGCGATGATGGTGTCGGTGTCCATCGGCCGGAGCGTGCGCAGGTCGATCACCTCGGCCTCGATGCCTTCTTTTGCCAACTCATCGGCGGCCTTGAGCGCGTAGCTCATGCCGTTCGACCAGGAGATCAGCGTGACGTGGCCGCCGGAGCGGACGATCCGCGCCTTGCCGATCGGGATCACGTAGTCGTCGAGTTTCGGGACTTCGCCGGTGTGGCCGTACAGCATCTCGTTTTCGAGGAAGATCACCGGGTTGGGATCGCGGATCGCGGCTTTCAGCAAGCCCTTGTAGTCGGCGGCCGAGAACGGCGCGACGACCTTCAATCCCGGAATCTGCGAGTACCAGGCCGAATAATCCTGGCTGTGCTGGGCGGCGACGCGGGAAGCTGCGCCGTTGGGGCCACGGAACACGATCGAGCAGCCCATCTGGCCGCCGGACATGTACAGCGTCTTGGCCGCCGAATTGATGATCTGGTCGATCGCCTGCATCGCGAAATTGAACGTCATGAACTCGACGATCGGCTTCAGGCCGGACATCGCCGCGCCAACGCCGACGCCGGCAAAACCATGCTCGGTGATCGGCGTATCGATTACGCGCCTGGCGCCGAATTCCTGCAGCAGGCCCTGCGTCACCTTGTAGGCGCCCTGATACTCGGCGACCTCTTCGCCCATGATGAATACGTCGGGGTCGCGCCGCATCTCTTCGGCCATCGCGTCGCGCAGCGCTTCGCGGATGGTCTGGGAGATCATCTCGGTGCCCTCAGGCACTTCCGGATCGGGCTCGGCCACGGCAGCGGGCGTCGCGGTCGCCTGCGGCGCCGAGATCATCGGCTTGCCTTCGCCGACCGGCGAACGGGATTCTTCGACTTCCTTCGCGACACTGGGCGCGGGAGCTGGTGCTGCCTTGCCGAGATCGGCAGCGCTTTCGCCATCGGCTAAAATGGTCGCGATCGGCGTGTTGACCGCGACGTCGTTAGTGCCTTCCGGGATCAATATCTTGCCGAGCGTGCCCTCATCGGTCGCCTCGACTTCCATCGTCGCCTTGTCGGTTTCGATCTCGGCGATGACATCGCCCGACTTGATCGTCTCGCCTTCCTTCTTCAGCCATTTCGCAAGGTTGCCCTTCTCCATGGTTGGCGAAAGCGCAGGCATCAATACTTGAATGGGCATATCGGCTCCCGAAATCACTCTTTAGTTTTGTTCTGCGCGTGGCTTGATTATCAGCGGTACACGTCGGTCCAGAGCTCGGACGCATCGGGCTCGGGATCGTGCTGGGCGAAATCCGCCGACTCATTGACGATCTCGCGCACTTCGGCGTCGATGGCCTTCAATTCCTGCTCGGTGACCTTGGCCGCCAGCAGGCGATTGCGCACCTGCTCGATCGGATCCTGGTCGTGGCGGACCTTTTCGACCTCCTCGCGGGTCCGGTACTTCGCCGGATCCGACATCGAATGGCCGCGGTAGCGATAGGTCTGCATTTCCAGAATGAACGGCCCCTTGCCGGCGCGGCAATGGGCCACCGCCTTGTCGCCGGCGGCCTTCACCGCACGCACGTCCATGCCATCGACCTGTTCGCCGGGGATGTTGAAGGAAATGCCGCGCTTGGAGAAATCGGTCTGGGAGGAAGAACGCGTCACCGACGTGCCCATGGCATAGCGGTTGTTCTCGATGATGTAGATCACCGGCAGCTTCCACAGCTGCGCCATATTAAAACTCTCGTAGACCTGCCCCTGGTTGGAGGCGCCGTCGCCGAAATAAGCGAGGCTGACAAAATCATTGCCGCGGTAGCGGTTGGCGAAGGCGAGCCCCGTCCCGAGCGAAACCTGCGCGCCGACGATGCCGTGGCCGCCGTAGAAATTCTGCTCCTTGCTGAACATGTGCATGGAGCCGCCCTTGCCCTTGGAATAGCCGCCCTGGCGTCCGGTCAATTCGGCCATCACGCCCTTGGCTTCCATCCCGCAGGCCAGCATATGCCCGTGATCGCGGTATCCGGTTATGACCTGATCGCCCTTTTTCAGGGCCATCTGCATGCCGACCACGATGGCTTCCTGGCCGATATAGAGATGGCAGAAGCCGCCGATCGCACCCATGCCGTAGAGCTGGCCGGCCTTTTCCTCGAAACGGCGGATCAGCAGCATGTCCCGCAGGGCTGCCAGTTCCTGCGCCTTGGTGAATTCCGGTGGAGAGCTGAAGCTTTTCTCTTGACCCTTCTCTTTCCCATTTTCCTGCCCTGCTTCCTTGGTGACGGTTTTTTTGGGTGCGGCCATGGCAATTCCGGATGAGAGAGAAGGATCAGCCTCTCTAACCCAACTCAAACCGCCGTGAAAGGATTGCGTGCGCTCGGGAAAATATTGCTATGCCGCAGTGCAACGCGGCGCGACATTTTTGTAATCGATATCGCGAGATTTTGAAATTTGCGGAATCCGGCCGGCCGTCATCCCGGCGTAACAGTCGGGGCGCGCGAGCCGCAAGCAGCCTGAAAGTCAGTTCGGCTTGAGGACCTTGATCAGGTCGCGGGGGTTGGCGTAGTCGAGCTGGAAGCGTGCGCGCTCGTCCAGCATGTCGGGGTCGACCCGGTCTGAGCGGAGCAGCGAAACGCGCTGCTCGCCCTGGGCCCGTTCCCGCTTCAGCCGCGCCAATTCGGACGTCAGCGCGATGATCTCCTGATCGAGCTCCTGCCGCGCGTTGAGCCCGTATTTGCCGGTATAGGCGTTGACGCCGAAATAGCCGACCATCAGCGCCGCCATCGTGTAGAGGGCGAGCCCGGTCAGTATCGATTTCAGTCGGGTGCGGGAGACCATGGCGCCAAGATGCGACGGTCAGGTTAACGGAAGCCTAAGATGGCCGACGCGGGGCACAATTGGCGCCCCGTCATTGCGAGCCACCGGGTCGCGCGAACGCGCGCCCGATGACAGCCTCCGCAAAGCAATCCATGGCGCGGCATAACGGACAGATGGATTGCTTCGCTTCGCTCGCAATGACGCTGAGAGTGCAGCCTAGCCGTTCTGCTTTTCGATAAAGGCAGCGAACGCATCGATATACTGCTGCAGCGTCTTCTGCAGCGTTTCCTTGGTGAGGGCGCCCTTGTCGTCGAAGGCGTCGCCGACGCCGTTTAGGTAGATCTCGGGCTGACCGAGAATTGGCCCCGAGATGCCCGGCAGGATGTTCTGCAGATGCTTGGCCGCGCTGACGCCGCCGAGCGCTCCCGGCGAGTTGCTGACGATGCCGACCGGCTTGCCGAGGAACGAGCTCTTGCCATAGGGGCGCGAGCCGACGTCGATGGCGTTCTTCAGGACGCCCGGGATCGAGCGGTTATATTCGGGCGTCACGAACAGCACGCCGTTCGACTTCTGCAGTTTTTCGCGGAACGCGAGCCAATCGGCCGGCGGCGCGGCTTCCAGATCCTGGTTGAAGAAGGAAATGCCTTCCAGCGTGGTGACGTCGAGCTTCAGCGAGGCCGGCGCGAGCTTGGCCAGGGCATTGGCGATCTTGAGAGAAAAGCTCTCCTTGCGGAGCGAGCCGACGATGGTGACGATGCTGTGAGCCATTGGAATTCCCTTTTGAAGCTGAAGCGCCGGCGCTCACTTACGCCACATCGACACAAGGATGCAAGTGCATGAAATGAGCAATTCTGGAAACGCAGCGTTCGCATAATGCTTGTGGATCAAGAAAAAGTGCTTGAGCCAACGCTGAAAGAGCATCTGCCCGGGGCACACATCTTGCGGATCGGCGCGGAGGAACCAACTTGGCCGACGAGCCTTATGAATGCAATCTCAGCGCCGATGGCCCCGTCGGCTTCGGAGTGAATTCATGCCCTCGCGTTTTTTCCAGGCGGCTATCGTCGTCCTGATCGTGCTGCTCGCCGCTCTGGTCGGACAGCCTTATCTCGACCGGCTGCTGTTCGCGGCCACCACCCCGCGGCCCGTGACGGCGAGAAGTGATCTTGCGGAAGCCGAGCGCGCGACCGTCAGCCTGTTCGAGCGGGTATCACCCTCGGTGGTTCAGGTCGTCGGCGCCGGCCCCGGTGCCGGTTCGACGGATCTCGAGGGCGAAGCCGGACGCGAGCAGAGCGGCACCGGCTTCGTCTGGGACGGCGCCGGACATATCGTGACGAACAATCACGTAGTTGCCGGAACCAGGGATGTTGCGATCCGCTTCGCCAGCGGCGAAGTCGTTGGCGCCTCGATCGTGGGAACGGCGCCGAACTACGATCTTGCGGTCGTCAGGGTGCGAAGCACCCGTAACCTGCCCAGTCCGATCGTGGTCGGCAGCTCCGCCGACCTGAAGGTCGGCCAGGCGGCCTTCGCCATCGGCAACCCGTTCGGCCTCGACCAGTCGCTCACCACAGGCGTGATCAGCGCCTTGAAGCGGCGGCTGCCGACCAGCGCCGGCCGGGAAATCGGTAACATGATTCAGACCGATGCTGCGGTTAATCCCGGCAATTCCGGTGGCCCGCTACTCGATTCCGCAGGACGCCTGATCGGCGTCACCACGGCAATCATTTCTCCGTCCGGCTCCAACGCCGGCATCGGATTCGCCATTCCGGTAGATACCGTGAACCGGGTCGTGCCTGAACTTATCCAGAAGGGACGCGTTCCGACTCCGGGCATCGGGATCGTCGCTGCCAACGAGGCCGTCGCAACCCGGCTCGGCATTGAAGGCGTCGTGGTGGTGCGGGCAATGCCGGGCTCGCCCGCCGCAACAGCCGGATTGCGCGGCATCGACCAGGTCGCGGGTGAACTCGGCGACATCATCACCAGCGCCAACGGAAAGCCGACCCGGCGGCTGTCCGATTTGATCGAGCAGCTCGAGGCCGTGGGCGTCGGGCGGGAGATCGAACTTTCGGTCAAGCGCGGCGATCGATCGACGACCGTTCGGGTCAAACTCGAGGACGTCGGCCGGTCCGGCTAGGCCGCCAGCAGGCGGCCTGCCCTGCGCGCTGTGAAAACGTTGAAACTTCCTAGCCCTCCACCATTACCCCTTGCTCGGATTGATCAGGAATTTCTCGCCGGTGGCGCGCTTGTTGTAGACGTCGATATTGGCGAGATCGAGCGTCTCCTGCAGCGACACCACCTTGGTGTAGTGACTGGCAAACGTGGTCTTGAGTTCGGAGGCGACGCGCTGGCGCAATTTGCCGATGTCGGCCGGGCCGATCTTTTGCAGGAACGGCGTGAGCAGCCAGCCGCCGACCGCCCAGGTCAAGCCGAACGCGCGGCTCAACTCGGTCGGACCGGTGTTCAGGCTGCCGTAGATATAGACCTGCTTAAACACATTCGAGCCGTAGCGGCTGTATTCCTTGGCGGTCTTGTTGGCCGCCGTCTCCATGCAAGTGAGGATTTGGCTCGCAAGCTTGCCGCCGCCGATGGCATCGAACGCGATCGTGGCGCCGGTCTCCACCAGCGCATTGGTGAGATCGTCCATGAAGCCGTCAGCGGTGGAATCGACGACATATTTGGCGCCGATCTTGTGCAGGATATCCGCCTGCTCCTTGCTGCGCACGATGTTGACGAGGCCGATGCCGTCATTGATGCAGATCTTGTTGAGCATCTGGCCGAGGTTCGAGGCGGCGGCCGTATGCACCAGCGCCTTGTGATTTTCGCGCCGCATGGTCTCGGTCATGCCGAGCGCGGTCAGTGGATTGACGAACCAGGACGCGCCGTCGGCAGCGGTGGTACCGGCGGGCAGCTCCATCACGTCCCTCACCTTCAACGTGCGATACTGCGCGTACATCGCGCCGCCGATCATCGAGACCGTCTTGCCCATTAGCGCCTTGGCGGCATCCGACGATCCGGTTCGGATCACGGTGCCGGCGCCCTCGTTACCGACCGGCAGCGACTGATCAAGCCGCGCCCCCATCATCCGCATCACGGCTTCCGGCATTTTTGCGGTGACGACCGGCTGCTCCTTGGTGCCGGAGACCTTGGCCGTCGACATGTCGGCAGGGCCAATCAGGAGCCCGAGGTCGGACGGATTGATCGGCGAGGCCTCGACACGAACCACGACTTCATCGTCGGCCGGTTCTGGCGTCGGGACACTGGCCAGCGATAGCTCGAGTTCACCGCTCTTCTTCAATAGCGAACGCAGTTGCAGCCCGGTCTTGCCGTCACTCATGCTTACTTCCTCCCTGCCGGCGGTTCGGCGTCGCCGATCCGCGCTTTGTGTCAGCGATATGGTCGCGGCCAGCGGTGATGTCCACCGGTATCAGCAATTTCAATCAAATTGTGCGCCCGAACCAAGGTCGAAGGGCGCGTTGCACGCCGGCAACAGTTCCCGGAAACCGTGCTGTAACAACCGTTTCCGCCCTTGCACGCCCACATTGTGAGCCGAAACATTGGCGGTGTCGCGTGCTTAGCTGTGAACTGACTCGAGCCTTGGAGGCTGGAATCATGAACCCGCGTCGGCTTGCCACCGAGATGTGGCCCACGCTCGTTTTCACGGGCGGACTTGTGGTGTGGTTTGCCGTCGTCGGATTGACCGGCAACCAGAACGTCAGCGCGACGCGCGTCGTAGACCGCCTCGCACCATCTCTTGCCGCCAACGCCACCTTGGTGGCCGCACCGCGGGCATCCGCGATGGGCCATCCAGCCGTTACGACAGGCAATCCGATCATCAAGCGTGCTGACACGGCAAAGGCCGCCGAACTTGTGGCGGAGGTCGCGATCGACGCCGCAGTTGTCCCGGACAAGAAGCAAACCATCGTCGTGGCCGCGCTGGGCGATCCGGCGGAAATTCTGTCGCCGTTAGTCCCAACCGTCCAGCGGCCAACCGCAAGCACGGCCAATCCGGAGGTGGCCGTCGCCGACACAGCCGCGCCGGACAAGCAGCAAACCATCGTCGTGGCCGCGCTGAGCGATCCGGCGGAAATTCTGCCGCCGGTAGTCCCAACCATCCAGGGGCCAGCCGCAAGCACGGCCAATCCGGAAGTGGCCATCGCAGCCACAGCCGCCCCGCAGCAAACCATCGTCGTGGCCGCGCTCAGCGATCCGGCGGAAATTCTACCGCCGGAAATCCCAACCATCCCGGCGTCAACCGCAGGCATGGCCGCCGCCGCAACGACGCCCGGCCGCGTCGAGCTTGTCGGCGAGTGTCAGGTGGCCGAGGCCTGCATCGACCAATTTCTGTGGGCGCTTTACCAGCGGACACCCAAGGAGGACACCACCAAGGAGCGCGAGCTCAGGAAAGTGACGGTCAAGCGGAAGGGCAAACTGGTGACGGTCACCAGAAGCTTTACCAAGCTCGTCGACAACGATTTCACCTGGAAGGATCCCAAGGCGGCGGAACGAGTCGGCATGCCGATGATGGACTACGTGATCGGCGGCATGGATCGCAGCTTCAAGATAAAGCTGTTTCATACGCTCTACGCCGCAGAGGCCGCCGGACTGCGACCTGGTATCACCAGCGCCTTCCGCGACGACTACCGTCAATCGATCGCAAGCGGCCTGAAGGCGGCGGCCAACCGGTCGTTTCACGGCGGCAGTCTGCGCGGCGGCTATGGCCGCGGGCTTGCCGCCGACATCGTGAGCGTCAACGGCGCCAACCGCGCGCAGCGATGGGCTTCCACCGAAGCGCTCTGGAAATGGGTCGACGCGAACGGAAAACAGTTCGGGATCGGCAGGCCGTATCTCGCCTACGATCCACCGCATGTCGGCCCGATCGACGGCCCGGAATACGCGTCCCGCCGTGGCGGAACGAAGGTCGCGGCCGCCAATGTGAAGAAGCGGCAGAAGCAGGTCGTTCAGGCCAAGTCCGGCACGGCGAAGCGCCAGGTCGCCGCGAAACCGCCGAGCAGCAAGCCGGCCAGCCGGCTTGCTGCAGCGCGCTAGCTTTACACCAGCGCCTTCAGCGCTGCCCGCCCCGCGTATTTCGCCTGTGCGCCGAGCTGCTGCTCGATGCGCAGCAATTGATTGTACTTGGCGGTGCGGTCGGAGCGCGCCAGGGATCCGGTTTTGATCTGGCCGCAATTGGTGGCGACCGCGAGGTCGGCGATGGTGGAATCCTCGGTCTCGCCGGAACGGTGCGACATGACGGAGGTGTAGCCGTACTTGTGCGCCAGCTCGACGGCGGACAGCGTTTCGGTCAGCGTGCCGATCTGGTTGACCTTGATCAGGATCGAATTGGCGCGGCCGTTCTTGATGCCGTCGGCGAGCCTTGTAACGTTGGTGACGAACAGATCGTCGCCGACCAGCTGGCACTTCTTGCCGACGAGGTCGGTCAATTCCTTCCAGCCGTCCATGTCGTCTTCGGACATGCCGTCCTCGATCGTGACGATCGGATAACGCGCGACGAGGTCGGCGAGATATTTCGCCTGCTCGGAGCGCGAACGGGTCTTGTTCTCGCCGCCATAGACGTAATTGCCGTCCTTGAAGAACTCGGTCGCGGCGCAATCGAGGCCCAGCATGACGTCGCTGCCCGCGCTGTAGCCGGCCTTGCCGATCGCGCTGACGACGAATTCGAGCGCGGCATCCGCTGACGGCAGGTTCGGCGCGAAACCGCCCTCGTCGCCGACATTGGTGTTGTGGCCGGCCTTCTTCAGTTCGCCCTTCAGCGTGTGGAAGATTTCAGCGCCGCAGCGCAGCGCCTCGGCGAAACTCGCCGCCCCCACCGGCAGGATCATGAATTCCTGGAAGTCGATCGGGTTGTCGGCGTGCACGCCGCCATTGATGATGTTCATCATCGGCACCGGCAAGGTGCGCGCCGAGGTGCCGCCGACATAGCGATAGAGCGGCATGTCGAAGGATTCCGCAGCCGCCTTGGCGCAGGCCAGGGAAACGCCGAGGATGGCGTTGGCACCTAATCGGCTCTTGTTGGGCGTGCCGTCCAGATCGATCATGATCTGGTCGATCTGGACCTGTTCCTCGACCGGACGGTCGGCGAGCGCCTCGAAGATTTCGCCGTTGATGGCCTCGACCGCCTTCTGAACGCCCTTGCCGAGGTAACGCTTCTTGTCGCCGTCCCGCAGTTCGACCGCCTCATGGGCGCCGGTGGAGGCGCCAGAAGGCACCGCGGCGCGGCCGATCGAGCCGTCTTCCAGCACCACATCGACTTCAACGGTGGGATTGCCACGGCTGTCGAGGATTTCGCGGCCGATGATGTCGATGATGGCGGTCATGTCTTGCACTTTCCTGGATGGTTCCGGGGCTGGATTTGGGCGCGTCTTACACGGCGCGCAAGCAAATGTGAACGGCTAGTCTGGTGGCTTCGACTGACGGGCCAATGTGGTAAGACTATGCTGATCCAGGGTTGATCTTCGCGTCCAAACCTTCTCGTTCAAGAACCGGGGTAACGCAATGAATCGCCGCCAGTTTCTCAAAATTTCCGCTGCCGGAATTTTAGCCACGCCTGCGCTTGCACGGCTTGCGGATGCCCAGGAGAGCCCGTTCCGCGTCAAATATTATCCGGTCGCCGCAGGCATGGGCTCGCGCGACGTCACGCCGGCGCCCGATGGCACAATGTGGTTCTGCGGCCAGCGCAACGGCACGCTGGGGCGGCTCGATCCGCGCGATGGGTCATACAAGCTGGTCGACCTCGGCAAGGGCGCCGCTCCCCATGGCGTCATCATCGGCCCCGATGGCGCGCCGTGGGTCACTGAAGGTGGGCAGAACGCGATCGCCCGCGTCGATCCGAGCGATCACAAGGTGACGCTGTTTCGCCTGCCCGAGAACGAGGCCTATGCCAATCTCAACACCGCCGTGTTCGACAAAAGCGGCATCTACTGGTTCACCGGCCAGTCCGGCATCTATGGCCGGCTCGACCCGAAATCGGGCGACATGACGGTCTTCAAGTCGCCGCGCGGCCGCGGCACCTATGGCATGACCATCACGCCGAAGGGTGACATCTGGTACGCCTCGCTCGCTGGCAATCACATCGCGAAAATCGATCCGGCAACCGGCAACGCCACCGTGGTGGACCCGCCGACGCCCAATCAGGGCGCGCGCCGGGTGTGGTCGGACTCGAAGGGCCGGATCTGGGTCAGCGAATGGAACAGCGGCAACGTGTCGATGCACGATCCTTCTGATGGCTCCTGGAAGGCCTGGAAGCTGCCCGGCGACAACCCGCGCACCTATGCGGTCTATGTCGACGACAAGGACAAGGTCTGGGTCACCGATTTCGGCGCCAATGCGATCGTGCGCTTCGATCCCGTGACCGAGAAATTCAATGCGTTCCCGAGCGACAAGGCCGGCGCGAATGTGCGGCAGCTCGACGGCAAGCCCGGCGAGACCTGGGGCGGCGAGTCCGGCACCAACCGCCTGGTCGTGATCCAGACGATCGCGCCTGCGTGAAATGGTTCGCGTTCCTGTTGCTGCTGCCGATGCTGGCTGCCGCCCCCGCCTCGGCGGACGAAAACGGCGCGCGGCTGTTCGCGCCATGCCGGGCCTGCCACAGCCTTGATCCCACCGAGCGCGGCCTGCCCGGCCCCAATCTTGCCGGCGTGGCCGGGCGCGTGGTCGGCGGCGATCCGGCGTTCGACTATTCGCCGGTGCTGCGCAAGGCACGCGATGATGGTTTGCGCTGGGATGTGCCGCGTCTGGAAAGCTTCCTGGCCGATCCCGCCGAGATGTTTCCGGGGCTGTGGATGTCGATGCGCGGGATCGAGGATGCCGCCGAGCGCAAGGCGCTGGCGCAGTTTCTCGCCAACCCTGCTTCGCGCTGACGGTTGACGGCCAAGCCTGATGCGTCCATGTCAGCGGTCGCAACAGGACGATCATCATGGCGAAAAAATCATTGCAACTCGGCCGCGCCGTGGAATGGCCCGACAGCCCGGAAAAAGCGACGCTGGACCGCGTGCCCAATCCGCAAAAGGACACCAATTATCTGGTGCGGTTCACGGCGCCCGAATTCACCTCGCTCTGCCCGGTGACGGGACAGCCGGATTTCGCCCATCTGATGATCGATTACGTGCCGGGCCAGTGGCTCCTGGAATCCAAATCGCTAAAACTCTATGTCGCGAGTTTCCGCAATCACGGCGCATTCCATGAGGACTGCACGGTCTCGATCGGCAAACGGATCGCGATCGAGATCAAGCCGAAATGGTTGCGCATCGGCGGCTACTGGTATCCGCGCGGCGGCATCCCGATCGACGTGTTCTGGCAGACCGGCAAACTGCCCAAGGGCGTATGGGTCCCCGACCAGGGCGTCGCGCCCTATCGCGGCCGGGGTTGAACCTAACGGCCGGTAGTCCCGACAACCGCCCATGCGAAAGCCACTCGCCGCCTTCATCCGACTTGCCGCCGCTTCGTGCGTCCTCGGGGCGTTTGCAAGCGCCAACGCCGCGCCTGCCTCGCCCGAAGACCGCTACATCGCAGCCCGCGACGCCGCGATCGCGAAAATCACGAAAATGTACGCGGACAAGAAGGACGACGAGGCCTTCAAGCTGACGGAATCGCTGCGCGCTGACCTCTTGGCGAAGCTCGCGCCGATCGTCGCCGAATCCGCCCGCAAGGGATTTGGACCGGCCAGGCTCAATCTCGATGCCTTATCCAAGGGCGACATGGGCTTTGGCCTGCTCGACGGCGTGCGCTTCGACTCCGAATTGGGCGACAACGGCGAGAAGACCGGCCAGAATGGGCGCGACGGCAAATATGTCGAGCCGAAGTCTCATATCATCGTGACGACGCAGCCGCTGTTCGAGCGCTGGCTGCGCGCGCACAAGGACTGGTGGGGCAAGAAACTCAAGAACGTGCCGCAACAGATCGGCGCCGCGCTCAAGGACGAAAGCTTCTACACCCAGGCGATCTCGACGGATGCGGCGGTCGTGAACTTCAGCGAATTGCCGATCGCCAAACCCGCCTCCGCCACGTCAGCCTTTGCGATGCTGGGCGGGCGAACCCAGGACGCCGTGCCTGATGCCGCGGATGAAGTGTTCGTTTCGGCGCTGGCCAACGGCAAGGTCTACGTCGCCTATGGATCGATCAAGCCCAAGGTGGAGGTCCCGGCCTGCGTTGCGATCAAGGCGGATTACGACAAGAAGGCCGACAAGGCTGCTGACGATCTGCAGTCCAAGCGGATCGACAGCAAGGCCTACGACAAGCTCGGCGATCTCAGGCAAAAGGGCGAAGACGCCTACAAGAAATGCTTTACCGAGCGCGCGCCGCAGCAGCCGTCATTTGCTGAAGCAACCAGGCAGGCGCAGGCCTTGCTGGCGCGGGCGATGGGAAATTAGCGCGAGGCGACACAGCCAGGGCGTGAACCAGTTGATCCTGATCCGTCGCACGTGCACTCCGGCATGCATTGCACACCCAAGTCAGACAGCTAGCCATGCACCTTGCGCAACAGGAGGCGTTGCCTCGACACCTATCTCACTCACATCCACATGATGTAGCCTGCCCGCAGGAAGCGCCGCGCATTTCAGACGCTGGCTGTCGAGGAAACTACATCATGAAATATCTATTCCGCGCTCTTGCAGCGCTTGCCGTTCTGCTGACCTGCGCAAGTGGCGCTTGGGCACAAGGCTGGCCGAACCGGTCGATCCGCATGGTCGTCCCCTACACGCCGGGCGGCTACACCGATCTGATGGCCCGCCTGGTCGGGCAAAAGATCTCCGATGCGCTCGGCCAGCCCATCGTCTTCGAGAACAAGCCCGGCGCCAACGCCATCATCGGCACCGACGTCGTCGCCAAGTCCGCACCCGACGGCTACACGTTCGGCACCGTGATCGCGGCGCACGCGGCAAACGCCACGCTCAATCCAAAGCTGCCCTACGACACGCTGAAGGACTTCAGCTACGTGTCGCTGATGAGCGTCGCACCGCTGATCATGATCGCGCATCCCTCGGTGCCGGCGAACAATTTGAAAGAGCTGATCGCGCTCGCTAAGGCCAAGCCGGGCGAGCTCAATTTTGCGTCGAGCGGCATCGGCGCTGCGGCACATCTCACCATGGAGATGTTCATGAGCCGCACAGCCATCAAAATGCAGCACATTCCCTACAAGGGCACGGCCGGCGCACTGCAGGATACCGTCGGCGGGCAGATCAACGTGATGTTCGACATCGTTGGTCCGCTGATGCCGCAGGTGCGCTCCGGGAACGCCAAGGCGATCGTCGTCACCGCGAAAGAGCGCATCCCGGCGGCGCCCGACGTGCCGACGATGGCCGAACAGGGCGTGCCGGATTTCGTGTCCGGCACCTGGGCCGGAATCATCGCACCGGCGGGCACGCCAAAGGAGATCGTCGACCGCGTCTCCGCCGAGGCCAGGAAGGCGCTCGCCGACCCGGCATTGCAGGCAAAACTGGTCGAACAGGGCATCGTCCCGATGGGCAGCAGCCCGGAGGAATTCCGCGGCTTCGTCACGGAAGAGATCGCGCGCTGGCGCAAGGTGATCACCGACGCCGGAATCAAGATGGAATAGCGAGGGCTCGATCCGAAGCTAGCCCGGCCGTGCATCCGCCGGCCGGGTCTGCTTCAGCAATCGCGCGCAGACGATTCCGAGCGCGACCATGATGGCCGCGGCGGTGAGCAAGGTCGGCACCTTGCCGGCGTGCTGGATACCGAAGCCGTAGGCGATCGGGCCGAGCGTCTGGCCCATGAAAAAGAAGAACGAGTGCAGCGACAGCGCCGTCGCGCGCGCTTCGACCGACAGCTCGCTGGCAAATACCTGCAGGCAACCGTGGATCATGTAAAAGCCCCAGCCCATGAACAGCAGGCTCAAGGCCTGGAGCTTCCATTGCGGTCCCATCGCGACCGCAACGAGTTGCACCGCGACCAGCGTCGCACCGGCGAGCATCATGCCCTTGACGCCGATCCGGGGCAGGAAACGCGAAATCGTCATGGTGTAAAACAGGCCGCCGACCGCAAAGCCGGCGATCACGATGCCGGCGATCGAGAGCGAGGTCTCGCCGAGGTCGAACAGGAAGGCGGCGATGAAGGGAAACAGGCCAAGCACGCAGCAGCCTTCGATGAATACCGCCGAATAGCAGATGCGCGCGTTCGGGTTGGTGAAGATGGTGCGGTAGCCATGCGCGAGTGCCGAGAGGCTGGTCCGCGGCGGATTTTTCAGGTCGGCGCCCCGGAAACCGGCCGCCACCGCAATCGCCGCCAGCACCACCAGAGCGCCGAGGATCGCCAGCACGCCGCGCCAGCCCATGAAATCGCCGATCAATCCGGAGAACGAGGCGCCGAGCAGGTTCCCGGACATCGAGCCCATCAGCGTGCGCCCGATCGCAAGCTGGCGTTTCTCGGGGCCGACGAGATCGCTGGTCAGGCCGAGCGCAATCGGAAACACCCCGCCCGAGCCGATACCGGCGAGGATACGCGTTGCAAACAGTTCCGGGAACGACGTCGCCATCGCGCCCAGGATGTTGGCAATGCCAAGCAGCACCAGGCAGACGATCATCAGCCGTGCCTTGCCGAACATGTCGGCGGTGGCGCCGAGCACGGGCTGGATGATTGCGAAGGTGAACGCGAACACGGCGGCAAAGCCGGCAGCGGCGGCGATGCTGACGCCGAAATCCTCCGCGACGTGCGGCAACACAGGATCGAGCGCGCGAGCCGACAGGCTGGCCGCAAAGGTCGCGAGTGCGATGATGTTAAGGGCCGGCGGCAGGCGGTTGGTTGCTGCGGTCACGGCATGGCCCGCGCCATCAGCGCGCCGTGCTGTTGGCAGTTAGGTTCTTGGCGAGCGCATCGAACCCCATCAGGGTCTTCACCAGCGCTTCGAACTCGCGCAGCGGCACCATGTTGGGTCCGTCCGACGGCGCGTTATCAGGGTCGGGGTGGGTCTCGATGAACACGCCGGCCACCCCGACCGCGACCGCCGCGCGCGCCAGCACCGGCACGAATTCGCGCTCGCCGCCCGATGAAGTGCCCTTCCCGCCCGGCTGCTGCACCGAATGGGTGGCATCAAAAATCACCGGCGCGCCGGTGGTGCGCGCCATGATCGGCAGCGCGCGCATGTCAGACACCAAGGTGTTGTAGCCAAAGGATGCGCCGCGTTCGGTGACCAGCACGTTCGGATTGCCGCCTGATGTGATCTTGCTGACGACGTTGGCCATGTCCCACGGCGCCAGGAACTGCCCCTTCTTGACGTTGACGATCTTGCCGGTCGCGGCCGCCGCCGTCAGCAGGTCGGTCTGCCGGCACAGGAACGCCGGAATCTGCAGCACGTCCACCGCCTGCGCCACCTCGGCGCATTGCAAAGCCTCGTGGACGTCTGTCAGCACGGGCAGTCCGAGCGAGGAACGTATCTCGGCGAAGATCGGCAGCGCCTGCTTCAGCCCGATGCCGCGCGCGGCCGAGGCGCTGGTGCGGTTGGCCTTGTCGAACGAGGTCTTGTAGACGAGCCCGACGTTGAGACGACCCGCAATCTCCTTCAGCGCCGATGCCACTTCGAGCGCATGGCTGCGGCTTTCGAGCTGGCATGGCCCGGCGATGATCGAAATCGGCAAGTGGTTGCCGAATTTGACCGGACCAGCCGTCACCACCGGTGCTGCAGAGATGTTCGCGCTCAAGGGATTTTCCTTTGCTCAGCGCGGACCATGCCGGTCCGCGCCATCAGGATCAACCCTGTTTAACCCCGGAATATCAGGGTTGCACGCAAGGTTACTTCACCGAGGAGAAAGCCGTCGGGACCAGCAATTGACTGACGATGTTGTCGATGATCTGGCCGTCCTCTTCGCTCTTGGCGCGGCCGGCGATCCAGTCGGGGTCGGACTGAAATGCCGTCCATTTCTTTTCGCGGTCGGCGAGCGAATCCCAGGTGACGAAATAGGTCAGTTCCTGGTTGGAGGTCCCGATCAGCGTGGTGTAGAAACCGGCCTGCTTGATGCCGTGCTTGTCCCACAATTTCAGCGTCAGCGTGTCGAAGCGCTTCATCAGCGCCGGCAGACGGCCCGGCAGACAGCGATAGACACGCATTTCCATAATCATCGGCTTCACTCCCCTGATTGTTGTTCTTGCAGGTAACGGAAGCGGTTTGTCGCAACAATTGGCGCGTTCGTCAAAGGCTGGTGGCGCAGCCTCTCGTCACACCAGCCGCGACTGCACCACCGCCGCCTGAATGAACGATGCGAACAAGGGATGCGGCTCGAACGGGCGCGATTTCAGTTCGGGGTGGAATTGCACGCCGATGAACCAGGGATGGTCCTCATATTCGACGATCTCCGGCAGCACGCCGTCGGGCGACAGGCCCGAGAAGCGCAGGCCGTGCTGTTCGAGGCGGTCCTTGTAGGCGGTGTTGACCTCGTAGCGGTGGCGGTGGCGTTCCGAAATCTCGGTGGCGCCGCCATAGACCGCCGACACCCGGCTGCCGCGATTGAGCGCCGCCGGATAAGCGCCGAGCCGCATCGTGCCGCCGAGATCGCCGGACTTCGATCGCTTCTCGAGTTCGTTGCCGCGCAGCCATTCCGTCATCAGACCGACCAGCGGCTCCCTGGTCGGACCGAACTCGGTGGAATTGGCGTCCTCGATGCCGACGAGATTGCGCGCGGCTTCGATCACAGCCATCTGCATGCCGAAGCAAATACCGAAATACGGCACGTGGCGCACACGCGCGAACTGCGCCGCGCGGATCTTGCCTTCGGCGCCGCGCTGGCCGAAGCCGCCGGGCACCAGGATGCCGTTGACGTGTTCGAGGAACGGCGCCGGATCCTCGTGCTCGAACACCTCGCTCTCGATCCAGTCGAGATTGACCTTCACCTTGTTGGCGATGCCGCCATGCGACAGCGCCTCGATCAGCGATTTATACGCATCCTTCATGCCGGTGTATTTGCCGACGATGGCGATGGTCACCGCGCCTTCGGGGTTGCGCACCCGCTCGTTGATGTCGTTCCAGCTCTGCATCGCGGGCGGAATCTTCGGCGCGATGCCGAACGCGGCCAGCACTTCGTCATCGAGGCCGGCCTCGTGATAGGCTTGCGGCACCGCGTAGATGTTGTCGACGTCCCTCGCCTCGATCACGGCGCTTTCGCGCACGTTGCAGAACAGGCCGAGCTTGCGCCGCTCTTCCTTCGGTATCTCGCGGTCGGTGCGGCACAGCAGGATATCCGGCTGGATGCCGATCGAACGCAGCTCCTTCACCGAGTGCTGGGTCGGCTTGGTCTTCAACTCGCCGGCGCTCGGGATGAACGGCAGCAGCGTCAGGTGAATGTAAACCGCGTGCTCGCGCGGCAATTCGTTCTTGAGCTGACGGATGGCTTCAAAGAACGGCAACCCCTCGATGTCGCCGACGGTGCCGCCGATCTCCACCAGCACGAAATCATATTCGTCATTGCCGGAGAGGACGAATTCCTTGATCGCGTTGGTGACGTGCGGAACCACCTGGATGGTCGCACCGAGATAATCGCCGCGGCGTTCCTTGGTGATGATGTCCTGATAGATGCGCCCGGTGGTGATGTTGTCGGCCTTGGTGGCCGGACGCCCCGTGAAGCGCTCGTAATGGCCGAGATCGAGATCGGTCTCGGCGCCGTCGTCGGTCACGAACACTTCGCCGTGCTGATACGGCGACATCGTTCCGGGATCGAGGTTGAGATAGGGGTCGAGTTTGCGGAGACGGACCTTGTACCCGCGAGCCTGCAACAGCGCACCGAGTGCCGCTGAAGCCAGACCTTTGCCGAGCGAAGAAACCACGCCGCCGGTGATGAATATGTACCGCGCCATGGGACTCAACCTTTAAGGCCACTGCTCCGATTCGCCAAAACGAATCGCTTCGCTTGAGCGAACATTTTGCCGGGCTGTGGGTGACGTGAAAATTAAAGCGATTTCAGAGCATTGATGGGAAGTTCTGATGCAGGACGGTAGTCGCCGTCCTGCATAGCCACCCTGCTTTATTGCGAACGCGGTGCTTGCGGCCCCGACGGCGCCGGCGGGCTCTGCTGTTCGTCGACCTTCTTCAGCGTATCCAGAACGCCGCCGCTGGTCGGCGGCGCGATCGGGGTCCCTCCGGGCTGGGACGGCGTCGCCGGGCCCGTGAGAATCGAGCTGGGCTTGCGATCGAGCCCTGCGGACCAGGCCAAATACAGGCTGGTGACAAAGAAGCCTGCCGCCAGAATCGCGGTCATCCGCGTCAACAGGTTGGAGGTTCCGCGGCTCGACATGAAACCGGCGCCGCCGCCCATGCCAAGGCCGCCGCCTTCGGATTTCTGCAGCAATACCGCGCCGATCAGCACGGCGACGATCATGAGGTGAACGACAATAACGACGGCCTGCATTTCTAACCTTCCGTCACAAGCCATGAGCGCCGGGCTTCGGCTGCACTATTGAGCTTGCGGGTTTTCCTGAAGTTGCGCGGTGTTACACGATCGGACGGGGCATTGTCACCCCCAACAGCTGCTCCGGAGATAATTGCCGCAGGCTTTCCAACAAGCCGCGGAGCCGCACGAAGTCGCGACATTTCCAGCTTGCGAGCGGCGGCCGACTTCTCTTATAGTAGACATATGGATACTATTGTGGACGACTTGAGCAACCGGCTGGCGCAGCGCCTGCGTCTCGAGCGCGACAGCCGCGGCTGGTCGCTGGCCGATCTCGCCGAACGATCGGGGGTCTCGAAGGCCACCATCAGCAAGATCGAGCGTGCCGAAGTCAGTCCGACCGCGGTGGTGCTGGTCCGGCTCGCAAGCGCCTTCGACCTCACGCTTGCCGGCCTGATGTTGCGCGCCGAGGGCCAGGGCGAGCGCCTTTCGCGCGCCAGCGAACAGCCGGTCTGGCGCGATCCCGAGACCGGCTATCTGCGCACACAGCTATTTAATCGCCCCGATCATCCGCTCGAAGTCATCAGGGTCGAACTGCCGGCACGACAGCGCGTGACGCTGCCGGCCTCATCCTACGCCCATATCCGACAGGTGGTCTGGGTACAGGCGGGCGCACTCGTGATCATCGAGGCCGGCGAGAGGTATCTCCTCGGTACCGGCGATTGCCTCGGATTCGGCCCCCCCGCGGAGACGACCTTCGCCAACGAGAGCGCCGCACCCTGCATTTATGTCGTGGCGCTGGCCCGGAGCTAGCAACGATGTCGGAGGTTGCCTTCAAGAGCACCGCGATCGAACAGGCGAGCCCCGCCAACGATATCGCGGCCGGCCACAATGGCGGCCCACCACTCGACGATAAGCACCGGCCGGAATGGGGTGATGAGGGAATCGGAAATTACTTCTACTGGAAGGCTGCGCACCGCAGGGCATGGCACAACCCCTCGCCCGGCATCGTCGCCTTTCGCATTCAAAAGGCCGAACGGCTCGGACTCACTTATGAAGAGTACACGTTGGAAATTCTCGAACGCAGCCGACATCTCCAGATCGAGGATGTCGAGCGTATTGCAGAGATCAAGCAGGCCCGTGCGGCCAGGAAACGAGGGCTGAACGACATGCCTGATATCGAAATCAAACCCTTGAGCCCGTCGCCCGATATCCGCGCGAGCCTCAGTGAGATACTGATCGAGGCGGTGGCCCATGGCGGCTCGGTCAGCTTCATGCATCCGCTGGCACCAGAGGTCGCCAATGCCTTCTGGGACAAATCGCTGGCTGCGGCGGCGCGCGGAGAACGGATCATTCTCGGCGCCTTCGACGGCGATCAACTGGTCGGAACGGTAACGCTGGTGCTGGACCTTGCACTCAACCAGCCGCACCGGGCGGAAATCGTCAAGATGATGACGCGGGTCAGCCACCGCGGCCGTGGCGTCGCTAAGACGCTGCTATACGCGGCCGAACGCGTGGCGATCGATCATGGACGCCGGCTGCTGGTGCTCGACACCGCCGACGACGAAGGCGCTGCCGGACTATACGAGCGTGTCGGCTTCAAGTTGGCAGGGATCATTCCGGACTATGCGTACAAGCCCCTCGGCGGCATGACGGGCACGATGTTCTACTGGAAGCGGCTAAAGGACGCCGCGCCCATCTGAGCTCAACACCCCGCCGCGATCGCCAAAAAGTCCGCCGCCTTCAGGCTGGCACCGCCGACCAGAGCGCCGTTGACATTGGCGACCGCCATCAGTTCGGCGGCGTTCGAGGGCTTGACCGAACCGCCATAGAGAATCCGGATCTTGCCGCCCTCGGCCTTAAATCGGTCGGTGAGAACACCCCGGATAAACGCATGAACTTGCTCGACATCCTTGGCCGTCGGGGTCAACCCGGTGCCGATCGCCCAGACCGGCTCATAGGCCACCACCAGATTGGCTGACGTCGATCCGTCCGGCAGCGAGCCTTTGAGATGGCCACTGCAGACGTCCAGCGTCTGCCCGGCGTCGCGCTGGCCCTGGGTTTCGCCGATGCAGACGATGGCAGTCAGCCCTGCTCGCCAGGCGGCTTCCGCCTTCTGCCGGACCAGGGCATCGGTCTCGCCATGGTCGGCGCGGCGCTCGGAATGACCGACAATGATGGCGCTGGCGCCGGCATCGGCCAGCATTTCGGCCGAAAGGTCGCCGGTATGGGCGCCCGAGGCCTTCGGGTGGCAATCCTGGGCGCCGACGGCGAGTTTTGAGCCCTTGGCCTTGTCGGCCAAGGTGGCGATCAGGGTCGCCGGCGGGCAGACCAGCAGGTCGGCCTTGGCGGCCACCGCTGCGGCACCTTCGCGCATCGCTTCAAATTCGGCCAGGGAGGACTTGAGGCCGTTCATTTTCCAGTTGCCGGCGATCAGGGGCCGAATGGGGTCGGTCATGTCGATTTTCTCTCGAATATGGGGCCCCCTCCGCTAGCAGAGGCGCGCGACCAGTTCCAGATACCGCTTCAAGGTGATCTCTGAGCCGTTAACCGCTTCAATAGGCCCGTGCAGAGATCCTTAAGCTGATTCCGAAATTTTTAATAAATGCGGACCAGCCTCCGTTCCCGACAGGAGGTGTGCCATGCGTGATCATGACTTCGTGTCCGGCGGATTCCTCGCGCTAATCATAACCGCCCTTGTGATGTTGTGCTCAAGTTGGCTCGTTCTTGCGTTCAGCTAGCCCGGCGGAGTGCCTCGTCGGCAACTGATCAGAGAGCGTCCGGGGAATTTGTGGCTGACCGTCGGCCGCCGCCATTGGAATGGGCGGCCCGAGTTGAATGGGTGCGAAATACCCGCGTGAAACGGCGGGCCGATCTGACCTGAGTCTGTACGCAAAGAACAAGTTTGTTGTGTGACTCCTGACACATTCAAATTTGAACAGACGGCTAGCCTACCGACATGACAAACGACCGCCACCGTGGAGAGGGACCGTGCCTGAAATTCGCGAACTGAATATGGACGAGCTCGGGACCGTTAGCGGCGGCGGCGATGACTTCACAATGGCCGCGGCCCTTCAACTTGACGCAGCTGTAAAGGAAAGCGCAGCGCCGTCGAAGCCCGTTAGGCAAACATCGGGGGCCGCCGTTGCTAAAATTGTTCACCAGACCAGTATAGCGGATGCGGTTCTGCGGTAAGAACGCCGCGTGGCTGCGCGACAAATGAAACCGTGAAGCGCGTATCGACCGGCCTGCCTCTGCCGACGCAATTGACGGGCCCTGCGTGGGCTCGCTCCCGCTCCTTCCTATGCAATTTGTGCCAGCGCCGGCTGTAGCGCTCGGTACTACTACTAATTTTTCCCAATCTTCTTTTCCACGACGGAGCTGACTGTTAGCTTTCTGCATGGCGCTCTCGCAGAGCGCCTGGGTTTGTTCGATCTTGCGCTAGGACTCAATGAAGAGACAGCAGCATGCCCGACGTCGATCGGTTGTGGGCAACCATTCCAATCAGTGAAGACAATGCAGAGGGCGCCACTGAGATTTGGATGCGCTATGAACTTGGGGCGCGCGCAACAACGCATCACAAGTTGAACCGGTTAACCGCCGAGGGACGTATCAAGCGAATATCCCGCCTCATGCCAAATGGCGGCGAAGTGCATTTGTATTATCGAGCCGAATGATACGGATGCGGCTGCAGCCGGAAACAAGGTCTCAACGCTGAGACTTGGTCACGACGTAGTCGCGGACCAGCGTCGCCTCGACAATCAGGATCGATTCATGGCCGTGATGTGACTCGGATTAAGGCCGGGTATGCCCACCCGAGTCGTGCGGCCTACCGGTGCGTCGAACCGTCATCTCGATCGACAGTGAAAAGACCGGCATGCGAGTCGAGTTGCCGCTGCCGCAGCCGGAGACTACGCTCGAGGCCGGCCCCACCGGCGACGTCGGCGTCATCGTCCGTGGCGCGCCGTGGACCAAGGGCGCGCCGGGGGACCGAATTCGTGGCGTCGGCCAGACAGATCTGGCGGGTGAGGCCCGGAAATCGGTTCACGGCATGCGCACGGCCGCGGTGACCCGGGCGGCCGGAAATGTGGCGACCGAGCGCGAACCGGAGGCCGTTTTTCGGCTGGTCCGGTCGGCGGATGGCGACGCTGTACGCCAAAAGCGCGAACCGCGGCAGGCTTGCCGCGGGGGCCATCGGCAAGTTAGACCGTGCCGAGACCGAAAAAAGAACATCTATTCTCGCACCTATGGCTGAGGTGCGGGCGGGAAACCGAAAAAGCTAATGAAATCAGCCCCTTAATTTTTAGATAGAAGACGGACCCATGCTTCGAGGAATACGCAAAGCCTCATCAAACTGGCTCGGCAAGGCCGTCATGAGCGTCGTGATGGGCGTGCTGATTCTCAGCTTTGCTGTCTGGGGCATCGCCGACATCTTCAAGGGCTTTGGGCAGTCGACGCTGGCCAAGATCGGCAAGACCGAAATCTCGACCGAGCAATTCCGCCAGATCTACACCGACAAGCTGCAGCAGCTCGGCCGTCAGTTCGGCCGTCCGCTGACCCAGGAGCAGGCCCGCTTGTTTGGGCTTGATCGCCAGGTGCTGCAGCAGACCATCGCGGAAGCCGCCCTCGACGAGGAGGCGCGGCGCATGGGCCTTGCACAGTCGGATGCCGAGGCCATGCGGGTTATCTACAACGATCCCGCGTTCAAGGGATTGGGCGGCAATTTCGATCCGGCGCGCTTCCAGGCCGCGATCCGCCAGGCCGGCTACACCGAGCAGCGCTACCTCGCCGAGCGGCGGCGCCTGGGCTTGCGGCGCCAGATCGCGGACACCGTCACGGCCGGGCTCGAGCCGCCGAAGCTCATGATCGATGCCTTGACCCGGTACCAGAACGAGCAGCGCTCGGTCGATTACATCAAACTCGACGCCGCGCAGGCCGGCACCATCGACACGCCCTCGCCCGAGACGCTCGCCGCCTATTTCGAAGACCACAAGACCCAGTTCCGCGCACCCGAGTTTCGCAAACTGTCGTTCATCGTGGTCAGCCCCGAGGAACTTGGCAAATGGTCCGAAGTCTCCGACGAGGATGCGAAGAAGGTATTCGAGCAGAGCCGTAACCGGATCGGTACGCCCGAGAAGCGCGAAGTGCAGCAGATGGTGTTTCAAAACGCCGAGGAAGCCCTCACCGCGCGCAGCCGCATCACATCCGGAATGTCATTCGACGACGTCGCCAAGGAGCATAACGCCAATCTTGTTGACCTCGGCATGACGGCAAAATCCGCCATCATCGATCCGGCCATCGCCGACGCGGCGTTCGCGCTGCCCTCCGGCGAGGTGAGCCAGCCGATAAAAGGCCAGTTCGTCGTGGCGCTGGTCAAGGTCGGCAAGATCGAACCGGCTACGACGCCTTCCTATGAAAGCGTCGCGGCGCAGATAAAAAAGGAAATCGCGACCGAGCGGGCGCGCGGCAAGGTCGCCGAACTCCACAACAAGATGGAAGACGAGCGTGGCGGCGGCGCCAGCGTGGTCGAAGCCGCCCAGAAGCTCGGACTGACGGCAGTCACCATCGAGGCCGTCGACCGCTCCGGCCGCGGCCCTGACGGCCGGCCGGTCGGCAATATTCCGCGCGGTCTCGAAGTGGTCAGCCAAGCCTTCGCAAGCAATGTCGGCGTCGACAACGATCCGATCCAGTTTGCCGGCGGCTATGTCTGGTACGACGTACTCGGCGTTACACCGTCGCGTGAACGCACTCTCGACGAGGTCCGCGCCCAGGTCGAAACCAAGTGGCGCGAAGACCAGATCTCGAGCAAGCTGCGCGCGAAGGCGACCGAGATGGTCGGCAAGCTCGAGGGTGGCGGCACCTTGGTCGAAGAAGCCGCGTCGATCGGCTCGAAGGTCGAAACCGCAACCGGCTTCCGGCGCGACGCCGCTCCATCCGGCGTGCCCTCGAGCCTCATCACCGCGGCGTTTCGCACCGCCAAGGATGGCGTCGGACAAACCGCCCGCGCCGGGGGCAGCGAGTGGATCGTGTACCGCGTCACCGATGTCAGCATGCCCTCGGTCAACGTCGCGGCCGACGAGGTCACGAAACTGAAGGAGACATTGCTGCGGGGCCTCACCGACGAACAGATCGCGCAGTACGTCACGAAGATCGAGTCAGAGATCGGCACGACAATCAACCAGGCGGCCTTCGCACAGGTGACGGGCGCGAACAGCAACTGAGCATTATCCGGGACGTGGGCACCGGTTTTCCCTCGACAAGCGCGTAGCGTTTGCTCGAAGGTCATGCTCAAGCGATAAAGACGTCCCAATCCTGAAAGCAACGCGATGGACGACCTCAAATCTATCATCGGAAAAGTCGCCACCGGTGCGACGCTGTCGCGTGAGGAGGCTGCCTCCGCTTTCGACAGCATGATGTCCGGCGAGGCGACGCCCTCGCAGATGGGCGGACTATTGATGGCGCTGCGGGTGCGCGGCGAGACGGTCGACGAAATCACCGGCGCGGTGTCGGCGATGCGCGGCAAGATGCTGCGGGTCAAGGCGCCGGCGGAGGCCGTCGACGTGGTCGGCACCGGCGGCGACGGTTCCGGGTCGGTGAACGTGTCGACCTGCGCCTCCTTCATTGTCGCGGGCGCCGGTGTGCCCGTCGCCAAACACGGCAACCGCGCGCTGTCTTCGCGCTCGGGAGCGGCCGACGTATTGGCCTCGCTCGGTGTCAGGATCGATCTTTCGCCCGACCAGGTGGGCCGTTGCGTACAGGAAGCCGGCATCGGATTCATGTTCGCGCCCGCGCACCATCCGGCCATGAAGAACGTCGGCCCGACCCGGGTCGAACTCGCCACGCGTACGATCTTCAACCTGCTCGGACCGCTGTCCAACCCGGCCGGCGTCAAGCGGCAAATGGTCGGCGTATTCTCGAGGCACTGGGTGCAGCCGCTGGCGCAGGTGCTGAAGAACCTCGGCTCCGAGTCGGTCTGGGTGGTGCACGGCTCCGACGGTCTCGACGAAATCACCCTCACCGGCCCGAGTTTTGTCGCAAGCCTTGAGAACGGCAATGTCCGCACCTTCGAGGTGACGCCGGAAGAGGCCGGCCTCGCCCGCGTCGGCGGCGAAGCGTTGAAGGGCGGCGATGCCGACGCCAACGCGGTGGCGCTGCAAGGCGTGCTGAGCGGCAAGCCGAGCGCGTATCGCGACGTCGCTCTCCTGAATGCCGCGGCGGCGCTGATCGTCGCCGGCCGAGCCAGGGATTTGAAGGAAGGCGTCGCGCTGGGCACCAAATCGCTCGACGGCGGCGCCGCCGCTGCAAAACTCAAGCATTTGATCGCGGTGTCCAACGGCTGACCGCGGGAGCGCCCGACATGTCCGACATTCTGAGCCAGATCGAGACTTACAAGCGCGAGGAAATCGCCGCCGCCAAGCGCGAGCATCCGCTGGCAAGCCTTGAAGCGCTGGCCAAAACCGCGCCGCCGCCGCGCGGCTTTTTGCATGCGATCCGTGAAAAGCTTGATCGCGGTGACTACGCGCTGATCGCGGAGGTAAAAAAGGCTTCGCCCTCCAAGGGGCTGATCCGAGCCGACTTCGATCCGCCGGCATTGGCAAAAGCCTATGAAGCCGGCGGTGCGGCGTGTCTGTCGATCCTGACCGATACGCCCTCGTTCCAGGGCCACCTCGATTTCATGGTCGCAGCACGCGCGGCGACCAATTTGCCGGTGCTGCGCAAGGATTTCCTGTTCGACACCTATCAGGTGGTCGAGGCCCGCGCCCATGGCGCCGACTGCATCCTGATCATCATGGCCGCACTCGATGACGGCACGGCCAGAGATCTGGAAGATGCCGCCATCGCGCATGGCATGGACGTGCTGATCGAAATCCACGACCGCGCGGAGCTCGATCGCGCGCTAAAGCTTCGCTCGCCGATGATCGGCGTCAATAACCGCAATTTGCGCACCTTCGAGACCACGCTGGTGACCAGCGAGGCGCTCGCGCCGCTGATCCCCGGGGATCGCCTGATGGTCGGCGAAAGCGGCATCTTTACGCCGGCGGACCTTGCGCGCCTCGCGCGCGCCGGCATGGCGACCTTCCTGGTCGGCGAAAGCCTGATGCGCCAGGCCGACGTCACTGCGGCCACGCGGGCGTTGCTTGCCCGAACCGACGTGCCGCGCGCCACCGGGACGCGCTAGGCGATGGCGCGGAAGGCTTCCAAAGGCGGCGCCCTCACCCACATCGATGCATCGGGCGAAGCGCGGATGGTCGACGTGTCGGCCAAACCCGCCACCGAACGCGCAGCCGTTGCCGAAGGCCGCGTCGTCATGAGCAAGGCGACGCTCGAACTGATCGTCTCCGGCAACGCCAAAAAGGGCGACGTACTGGGCACCGCCCGCATTGCCGGCATCATGGCGGCCAAGCGCACCTCGGATTTGATCCCGCTGTGCCATCCGCTGGCGCTATCGAAGGTCACGCTCGACGTCACGCCCGACAAGAAATTGCCCGGCTGCGTCGTCCGCGCCACCGTGAAGGTCACCGGGCCGACCGGCGTCGAGATGGAAGCGCTGACGGCGGTGTCGGTCGCGTGCCTGACGATCTACGACATGATCAAGGCAGTCGAGCGCGGCGTGCGCATCGAAGGAATTCATCTGGTCGAGAAAAAGGGCGGCAAGTCCGGACATTACCGCGCCGGGGACTGATCGCAATCGGCGAGAAACACCGTTCCGTCCGCCGGTCGTGACCGAGTGACGGGTCACAATGATTTATCCGGCGTTGCGTTGCCGCTCGCGATAGCTGCGTGTTTTCATCCGGTTCCCGCACAGCGATGACATGCACCAGCGCCGCGTCGATGGTTTCGAGCGGTCGAAGAATACCCGGCGGCATTCGTCAGACGCGCACATTTTCAGCCGATCAAGCGTTCCATTTCTGGAGCCGTCATAGAGTTCTGCGACAATCGGCGACAGTCCTGCGAGCGCATCTTCGCGCGCTGCCTGCAGCACCATGCCGTCATCCCCTGCGGCCACGACCAGCGGAAAATATTTCAGCGCTTTGCTCAGCGCGCGAACCGCATCTCTGTTTCCGTGCCGCTCCAGCGGATCGCACTGCAGATAGTCGCGAACCAACGTCCGCAGCTCGGTCGCGGTTGCAAACATCGCCGGCGTGAGCTTTGCGCTGGTGGGCGCCAGCCCGCGCTGCGACATCCAGCTCGCGAGCTCCCGCGCGCTGATCAGCTCATCGCCTTGCGGATGCGGCACGCCGTGATGCGTGAAGTGCCTGACGTCGAGCGTATTGGCGAAATCATAGAGATTGGCCAGCTCGTCCGGAACGCCGAACTTTTTTGATTCCCGCGACATCAACACCAGTAAAGCATATTTACCGGTTGACAGCAAGAGACACCAGTATAACTACTATACAGGTGTCGACGCATGATCCGATTCCGACCATGTCGATGACGGAGACAGAGAATGGATATCGCCACCGCGGATTTGCATTACCTCGAGCTCACGCAGATTGCGGCGCGCATCAGGACGCGCCGGATTTCGTCGCCGGAAGTCACGCGCGCACACCTCGACCGCATCGCTGCCCTGGACGGTGAACTCGCCAGCTACGTCCAGGTGATGGCCGATGCCGCGATGGCCCAGGCCGAAACGGCGCACGCCGAAATTGCTGCCGGACGCTATCGCCGGCCGCTGCATGGCGTCCCGATTGCGCTCAAGGACCTGTTCTGGACCAAGGGTGTTCCGACGGCCGCCGGTACCGCCGTCCATCGCGATTTCCGTCCCGATCAAGACGCAAGCGTGGTGCGCCGCCTGAAGGAAGCCGGCGCGGTGGTGCTGGGCAAGCTGCAGCTTACAGACGGCGCCTATTCCGACCACCACCCGTCAGTGACTCCGCCAAAGAATCCATGGAATGCCGATTATTGGCCGGGCATTTCGTCGAGCGGCTCGGCGGTCGCAACGGCGGCAGGGCTTTGTTACGGCTCGCTCGCCTCCGATACCGGTGGCTCGATCCGATGGCCGTGCGCCGCCAATGGCCTGACCGGCTTGAAGCCAAGCTGGGGACGCGTCAGCCGCCACGGCGTGTTCGAACTCGCAGCGACCCTGGACCATGTCGGGACCATCGCCCGGAGCGCGGCGGATGCCGGCGCGATGCTCGGCGTCATCGCCGGACCCGACCGCGCCGATCCAACGGCCGTCCCCGCGCCCGTGCCCAACTATCTCGCCGCGGCCGGGCAGGATGTGCGCGGGCTGCGGATTGGGTTCGACGCGAAATGGAGCATCGACGGCGTGGACCTAGCAACCCAGCGGGTGCTCCGGGAAGCGATCGAGGTCATGCGTGCGCAGGGTGCTGATCTCGTCGACCTGCAGTTTCCCGACGTGAAGCAAGCCGTCGCCGATTGGGTTCCGAACTGCGCGGTGGAAGCCGCGGTCGCGCACGAAGCAACCTATCCGGCGCGCAAGCACGAATATGGTCCCGTTCTCGCTTCCGTCATCGAGACAGGCCGCGCGCTATCTGGGCTGGACTACCAGAAAATACTGCTGCGGCGACTGGAATTGCGCGGCCGGATCACATCGCTGTTCGAGACCGTCGATGTGCTGCTGATTCCAGTACACCCATTTCCGCCCCTGACCCTCGCCATGATCAAGACGCTCGGCGAGCAGCCGGACCTGATTGCCAGGCTGCAGGAATACACCTGCCCCTTCAACATGACCGGCCATCCCACCATCACCCTGCCCGGCGGCTTCTCCGCAAACGGGTTGCCGATCGCATTTCAGCTTGTGGCGGCGCATCTGGACGAAGCCACGCTGATACGTGCCGGCGCAGCCTTCCAGAGGAGCACATCCTGGCACCGTCGCCATCCCGCTCCGAGCCCGTGGAGGCAATAGTGAGTATCCAATCCGCGCTGCCCAACTCCCGCATCTTCTATGGCTGGTTCGTCGTGGCGGCCGCGTTCGCCGTAACCTTCGTCGGCTTCGGCTGCGCCTATACGTTCAGCGCGTTCCTGGAATCGCTGCAGCGCGATTTCGGCGCCTCGCGCGGCTCGGTCTCGCTGGTGTTTTCGCTCGCGGGCTTTCTCTATTTTGCCCTCGGCATCGGCAGCGGCCCTCTCGCCGACCGCTACGGCTCCCGCCGCCTCGCGCTGGCGGGCATGCTGCTGATCGGGCTCGGGCTCGCCGCGGCGGGTGCCGCACGCAATTTGCTCGAGGTCTATGCTGCTTACGGCCTCGGTGTCGGACTTGGCATCGGCTGCGCCTATGTGCCCGCGGTCGGCGCGGTGCAGCGGTGGTTCGTGCGGCGGCGCGGCTTTGCCTCCGGTCTTGCCGTGAGCGGCATCGGCGTCGGCACGCTGGTGATGCCGCCGCTGGCGACGCTGCTGATCGAGACGCTGGGATGGCGCGGCGCTTACCTGGCGCTCGGCGCCATCGCCGCCATCCTTGGCGGCGGGATGGCACTGCTGCTGGAGAACGATCCGCGCGCGCGTGGTCTCAACCCCGACGGCGATCCGGTCCTGCCGGGCGCCATCACGGCGCAGACGGAGGGCGCCACGGTCAGCGGGGCGATCCGCTCACCACACTTCATTGCGCTCTATGCCGCCTGCCTGATCTGCTCGTTCGGCCTGTTCGTGCCGTTCGTGCACCTCGTTCCCTATGCCGGGGATCACGGCGTTGCGGCCTCCTCCGCGGTGCTGCTGCTCGGTGTCATCGGCATCGGTTCTACCGCCGGCCGCTTCTTCCTCGGCGGGCTCGCCGACCGGATCGGCCGCCCGACCGCCCTGCTGCTGCTCTTCATCGGCATGGCAGGCGCGCTGGCGATCTGGCTGGTCTCGACGAATTTCTGGCAGCTCGCCGGCTTCGCCTTCGTCTACGGCATGATCTACGGCGCCTGGGTCGCAGTGCTTCCGGCCGTGGTGATGGACTATTTCGGCGGCCGCAACGTCAGCGGCATTATCGGCATCCTCTACACCAGCGTCGCGTTCGGTACCCTGATCGGTCCCAGCACCGCCGGCTACGCATTCGATCTCACGGGCGATTATACGCTGCCGATCCTGGCCGGCGTCGCCGCCAACATGATCGCCGCCGCCATCGTTGCAATCATGTTCCGCCCGACCCACGCCCCCCTTCGGAACTAGGCCCTGCCGAGGTTGTCATGGGCAGCATTCGCTACCTGGCTAACGTTTCGTTAACCAGGCTTGCTAACGTCAATTCCATCTCGGCGCGGTAGCACAGTCACGGACCGGAAGTACGCAACACTGCTTCCGGGATTAATTCCTGGCAGCGATCTCGTTCAATGGGTTCAGTCAACACCGCCTCTTTCACGATCAAGCCGATCTTTCGCGGCGGTCCGATCCGATGGCTGATCCTGGGCGGCGTGCTGCTGATCGCCGCGATCGCGATCGGCGCGACCATCATGGCCGGCAATTTCCGCGAACGCGCGCTGCGCAACAGCGAGCGCGAGCTGGAAAACACCGTGCTGCTGCTGGCCCGGCATTTCGATCAACAGCTCGAAGATTTCGAGGTCGTCCAAAAGGACCTCATCACCTTCATGCGCACCAGCGGGATCGCCACTCTGGAGAACTACAAGCGTCGGATGTCCACCGCGGAAATCCATCTGATGCTGAAGTCCAAGATGGACGCGCTGTCCTATGTCGGCAGCGTCAACGTCCTGGACGCCGACGGCCAGCTGATCAATTCGTCGGCCGCCTGGCCCGTGCCGCCAGTCAATGTAGCGGACCGGGCTTACTTCAGGACTTTCAAGTCCAGCCCGGATTCGCCGGCGATGCTGATCGAGGCCGTCCACAGCCGCATCACCGGCGCCTGGACCACCGTGATCCTGCGCAAGGTCACCGGACCAAACGGCGAATTCCTGGGCGCGATCGGCCGAGGCATCGAACCGGCCAATTTCGAGAGGTTCTTTGCCACGGTGGCGCTCGGCCCTGACGCCGCGATCGCCATGCACCACCGCGACGGCACGCTGCTCGCCCGTTATCCGCACGCGCAGGATTTGATCGGCAAGAATTTCAAGACCGGCCCGGCCCGCCAGCAACTGGTCTTCGACCAGGATCATACGACGTCCCGCCTGACCAGTCCGCTCGACGGCAAGGACCGCGTGATCTCCTCCCGCGCGCTGAGCAAATTTCCAATCGTAATCGTCGCGTCGACGACGACATCGGCCGCGCTCGCCGACTGGCGTGAGCAGATCAGCCTCCTGATCGCGGTGGCAGGCCTGTCCGTGCTGGCGATTGCCGTGCTGTTGTCCCTGGTGGTGCGCAAGCTCTTGCAGCAGCACCGCGCATCGCGACAGCGGCTGACGCTGGAAAAGCAGCGACTCGACACCGCCGTCAACAATATGACGCAAGGCCTGCTGCTGTTCGATTCCTCGCAGCGCCTCGTCATCTGCAACCAGCGCTATCTCGATATGTACGGCCTGTCGGCCGAGATCGTGAAGCCGGGCTGCAGTTTCCGCGACGTGATCGCGCATCGGAAACAGACCGGATCGTTCACCGGCGACGTCGACCGCTACGTCGTGCGGGTGCTGCGCGACGTTGGACAGCGCAACGCGATGATCATCACGACGCCCGACGGACGTTCGGTCCAGGTCGTCAACGAACCGCTGGCGGACGGCGGCTGGGTGGCCACCCATGAAGACGTTACGGAACAACGCCAGGCCGAGGAGCGCATCACCCACCTCGCCCATTACGACGCGCTGACCGACCTGCCGAACCGCACGCTGTTCCACGAACAACTCAAGCAGGAATTGCCTCACGTCGCGGCCGACCGGCAGCTTGCCGTGCTCTATATCGACATCGACGAGTTCAAGAGCATCAACGACTCGCTTGGACACATGATCGGCGACGAGTTGCTCAAGGCCGTCGCGGTCAGCCTCCGTGCCTGCGTGCGCGAGACCGATTTCGTGGCGAGGCTCGGCGGCGACGAATTCGCCATCGTGCAGACTGGGGTGACGGGCGCCGACGAGGTTACCGAACTCGTCCACCGCATCTATGATGCGATCCGCGCTCCTTACGAATGCCTCGGCCATCACGTGACCACCGACGCCTCGATCGGCATCGCGCTGGCGCCGAAAGACGGTTCCGACCTCGACCAGATCCTGAAGAACGCGGATCTGGCGATGTACGCCGCCAAGGCCGCCGGCCGCCGCACTCATCGTTTCTTCCAGCCGGAAATGGACGCCCAGGTGCGCGCCCGCCGCGTGCTGGAAATGGACCTGCGACAGGCCATCGTCGATGGCGGCTTCGAGGTTTATTACCAGCCGTGTCTGGACCTGCGGGACGGCAGGATCACCGGCTGCGAAGCGCTGGTGCGCTGGCGCCATCCGCAGCGCGGCATCATCTCGCCGGCCGACTTCGTCCCGATCGCCGAAGAGACCGGCCTGATCAATCAGCTCGGCGAGTGGGTGCTGACCACGGCGTGCGCCGAGGCCGCGACCTGGCCGGACGATGTCCGTCTTGCGGTCAACGTTTCGCCGGTGCAGTTCAAGAGCGGCACGCTGGCGCTGAAGGTGATGGCAGCCCTTGGGGCCTCGGGCCTGGCCGCGGGCCGGCTGGAACTCGAGATCACCGAAGCGGTGCTGATCCGCGACGACGAAGCGGCGCTCGCCATCCTGCACCAGCTTCGCGCCATCGGTGTCAGGATAGCGCTCGACGATTTCGGGACCGGCTATTCCTCGCTGAGCTATCTGAAGCGCTTCCCGTTCGACAAGATCAAGATCGACCGCTGCTTCGTCACCGATATCGGCGAGCCGGAAGGGTCGGCCAGCATCGTCGAGGCGGTGGTGAACATCGCCGCCGCGCGCCACATGACGACGACGGCGGAAGGCGTCGAGACCGAGCAGCAGCGCGAATTGCTGCGCGCGCTCGGCTGTTCGGAGATGCAGGGCTATCTGTTCAGTCCGCCACGACCCGGCGCGGACATCAAGCCCCTGCTGCTCGCGCACCGGCCTGCCGCCGCCGCGAGCCCGGTGCGGTCCCGCAGGCGCAAGCCCGCCGCTTAGGCCTGACGACATTCGTCATACGTCGCTCTTCCTTTTCCGTAGGGTGTCTCCTCGCTGGTTCCATCCTCGCAGGAACTTTCTGAAGTCGCTTTTCCGTGCTCTCGACATCGACACAAATCGACCTCGGAACGGGAACGGCTGCGCCACACCATCGTTTTTAGTTGGAGCAACCCGGCGGCTCGTTCGCCAGTTCGCTCCCGTGCAACACGACCGATGGCGCAGGTAACGTGCCGCCGTGTCGGTTGCGTACCATCGCCTATGCTGTTTGCAAGGTGAGGCTATGCGGCTCAAGCAGGCGGCATGCAAAGATGCGTGGAACGCGATGTGCCGCGCGACGGAACCAGCAAAAAAATTTGAGGAGGTACAGAAGATGGAAACCGGGATCATGAAGAGAAAACTTCTACTCAGTACCGCAGCGCTGTTGGCGGGCGTGACTGTCGCGACCGCACAGGGAATGCGCGAGGGCGCAGGTACCGGCGGCATCAGCGGCGCCGGTGAACACGGGATGTCCTCGGGCGCATCTGGCGGCCGTTCCTCGGGAGCCCAGATGCAAAACGAGACGCGCGGACAGGGAGGCATGAGAGAAGGCGGGCGGGCCGAAGGCCCGAGCGGCCGGCAGATCGATCGGAGCGAGACCCGTGGCAAGGAAATGCAGCGTTCGCAGACAACGACAGGACAGGCCGGGCGCGAAGGTTCCCGCGGCGAGGAGCAAACCGAGCGGCAGATCGATCGTAGCAACAAGGCCGAGCGTGGCCAGGCCCAGCGAGACCAGGGCCGCAAGGACCAGACCATCGGACAGGGTCGGAACAGCGAGCAAACTCGCAAGTCGGAAGGTAACAAGCCCGATGCTACGCGGCAGGACGGCGCTCAGACGCGTCAGCAAGATCAGTCCAAGGCCGCAACCCAGAACCAGAACAAGACCGGCGCTGATGCTCAGCAGCAGACGGGCAACCAGGCGCGACAACAGCAACCTGACACCGCTACGCAGAACCAGGGGACGACAGGCGCAGCAACCCAGACCCAGAGCGGTTCGGCAACCCAAGGCCCGACGCAAAATCAACCCGGCATCGCAACTCAGAACCAGGCGAGCCAGACCACCAGCCAGACTACCTCGGCTAGCGGCATGACGCTTAGCGCGCAGCAGCAAACAACGATCCACCAGTCGGTGATCTCTGCGAGCAACGCCCCGCGCGTCAACATCAATAGCGTCAACTTCGCAATCAACACCGGCGTGATCGTGCCTTCGCATGTGCATGCGGTGTCGATCTCGGCTTTCCCCGCCATGATCGATGTATTCCCGCAGTACCGCGATTACAGCTTCTTCGTCGTCGAGGACGAAGTCGTGTTCCTGGATCGCGAACGCCGCGTCGTCGACGTTGTGCCGGCCGGGCCGCGTGCGCGCTTTAGCAGCGGCGGTAACGGCGGAGGCACCATGGCGCTCAATCTCAGCGAGATCGAGATCCGCGAGGTACAGCGGGTTCTGATTGATCGCGGCTTGCTCACCACTGAAGCGGATGGCGTGTTGGGTCCCCGGACACGCGAGGCGCTGATCACCTTCCAGCGGCAGCAGGGCATCCAAGCCAGCGGCAGCATCGATACGAGCACCGTTGGCGCACTGGGACTGTCAAACCGGATTCAGACCGGCCAGAACGTAACCGGTAGCCAGTCGACCAGTCAGTCGACCAGCACTCCATCGAACACGACCGGCCAGGGCCAAGTCGGAGCGCAGCAACCCGTGACTCAGCAGAACGCGGCCGGACAGGGAAGCAACCAGACCAACCCGCCCCAGCAGCAGTCGACGACAGGCCAACAGCCGTCTGCCCAGAACCAGCCGGCGCAGCAGAACACGACCGGACAGGCCGCGCCGCAAAACCAATCCGCGGTTGGAGAGGGTAGCAATCAGCCGGCTGCAAACCAGAACACGCAGCCCGGGCAGACCACCGGCGCGGCGCCCTCAACTTCGGGCCAAGCCAACCCGCCGGCGCAAAACCCTGATCAGAATCCAAATAGCAAGTGACGAGACCACAAATCTCGAGCCCCGCTCCGGCGGGGCTCTTTTTTAAGTCTCTCGATCCGCGACGGCGCCGCTGCGGAATCTGCCTAGTTCGGCACCGCCCGCTTCGACGACGCGACCGCCGGCGCATTGGCGTTGACGGTGACGCCGCGCAGCAGATTGTAGGCGGCACCGAGCGCCTTGTCATCCTTGACGTCAGGCGGCACGTAGGATTGCGAACCGGTCTGCTCGGCGCCGTCGCCCGCCAGGTGGCCACGCATCGACGCTTCGCCCTTCAGCTCGGCGCGGCTCTTCAGTTCGTCCGGCACGTCCTGCAGCACCTCGATGTCAGGCGTGACGCCCTGGGCCTGGATCGATTTTCCGGACGGCGTGAAATAGCGCGCGGTCGTCAGTGCCAGCGCGCCGTTGGACTTGCCGAGCGGAATAATCGTCTGCACCGAGCCCTTGCCGAACGAACGCGTGCCGATGATGGTGGCGCGCTTGTGGTCGCGCAAGGCGCCGGCCACGATTTCCGAGGCCGATGCCGATCCGCCGTTGATCAGCACGACGAGCGGTTTGCCTTTGGTCAGATCACCGCCGCGCGCGACGAAACGCTGGGTTTCCTCCGGCGTGCGGCCGCGGGTCGAGACCACCTCGCCCCGCCCCATGAAAGCGCTCGACACCGACACCGCCTGATCGAGCAAGCCGCCCGGATTGTTGCGCAGGTCGATGACGTAGCCGACGAGCTTGTCGGATGGGATCGACTTTGAAATATCCGCGATCGCCTTGCGCAGGCCGTCGGTAGTCTGCTCGTTGAAGCTGGTAATCCTGATATAACCGATATCGCCGCCCTCGGTGCGGAAGCGCACCGGCCGCACCCGGATGATTTCGCGCACGATCGCGACCTCGACCGGCGTATCCGCGCCCTTGCGGACGATCTTGAGGCGGATCTTGCTGTTGGCCGGCCCCTTCATCTTGCTGACGGCCTGATCGAGCGTCATGCCCTGAATGGAATCATCGTCGATCTGCGTGATCAGATCGCCCGACATGATGCCGGCCTTGGCGGCGGGCGTGTCGTCGATCGGCGCCACCACCTTGACGAGGCCGTCATCCATCGTGACCTCGATGCCGAGCCCGCCAAATTCGCCATGCGTGGTCTCCTGCATGTCGCTCCAGCCCTTCGCATTCATGTAGCGCGAATGCGGATCGAGCGAGGAGATCATGCCGTTGATGGCGCCCTCCATCAGCTTGGAATCGTCGGGCTTCTCGACGTAGCTGGCGCGAATACGCTCGAACACGTCACCGAACAGATTGAGCTGCGAATAGGTGCCGTCGGTGCGGGCCGCAGCCTTGGCGGCCGCAACCAGATGCGCCCCCTGCGGTCCGGCGACCAGAAGGGTCAAACAGGCGCCGGTGACCGTGCCGAGGAGAAAGGTGAGATTCCTGCGCATTTGCGTTCCTTCTCGCTATCATCAGCCAAATTCAGGTGAATCGGCGTCCCGGGCTCCGGCGCGGCCAACCAACAACGGCTTTTTGGTCGGATCAAGGCGGTTTCGGCCCGGGCCATTACGGGTTTGCTAAGTATAGGGTTTCGGCGGGAAATGGGCTGGTTTTGGGCCCTCCTGAGCCGCCGGCCCAAAGTTATTGCGAAAGACATCAACTCCGAGCGCTCGAATGCGCGAAGCCGCGGCGTATGGGTCCCCCGATGCGCAATTGCGGAGTTTGTTGTTGCACCGTGCATCAAGCACACTTTCGCCTTCTCGCGACACATTGCGCCCGAGGTTTGCTGCAAACGTTCCGCCCTCCAAACACAGAGGGCGCAGGGAATGCCGGATGCGCGCTGCACCCGCGGTCTCATGTGCGATTGTGCTAAGAAAGCTGCACATGAGCATACAGGGCAGCGGAGAACATCCGACATTCCCTGCGCAATGGCTTTACGGCTTATGCCGTGATCTCCCCGGAGACGAGTTCTTGGTTGACTCCGTCGCTGCCGTTCGGCTCTCGCCTACCCGGCAACTTGACACCTGCAACGGGTGCCAGGACCACACGGTTTTGCCGTACGCTTATCCACGCCGTCGTCGAAGCGTAAACCAGCGTCCACCGCAACCCGCCCAACGTCCGTGACGACGGCCGACGCCCTTCTGACCAGGACGGGATGGGCGAACACATACCTCTGATTTTCCTTCTGGTAAACGGAAATATTTTTTATTCTGGGGCTTGACACGATTTCTGCTAATTCGAAACGACCTTGCCATCGGGCTGATCACCTGCCGTAACGGCGAGAGGCAGTTGAAGGGCGAGACGCTCCGCCATCGCAGCGCCAGCCGCGTCTTTGGTATCTCGGAACCATTTTTTTCCATCGATGTTTTGGTACCGGGGCCATCGCGCACGGCAGATTGCCGCCGTGGCAGATGAGCCGTTGGGTGCGGGTCGGTAGCGGCAGAAGCCATCGATGGACGACGACGACTTGTTCTTGGCCATGCTGGGACTGGCAATAGCCGCGGTAATGCTGGTGGCGGGCGCCCTTTTTCTCATAGCGAGACACGAGACGGGCGAACCGGTCACGCAGCCCGTTCCGGCCGTAATCTTTCCCTTGGAAGACATGCACGCTTTTGAGCAGTTGGGCGCCTCGCTCCTGAGCGGAGTATTGCCCTTCGAACGGTCCGCTTGTCGAAGGCTCTGGCGGTGTTGATTTTCTCTTCTACGAAGGAACCGAAGCCATTCGTTCTGGTTTGGCGGTACGCGCGATCACCGTTGCCGCGCATGGAGGTAGATGTCGTGGTGAAGAAGAGGCTGCACGATGGAGAGAAGCGCAATCTCACTCCCAACCCTGTCTGACGGACTGTCCCGCTACCTCGCGGAAATCCGCAGGTTTCCCATGCTGACCCCGGAGGAAGAGTGTTCCTACGCCCGGCGCTGGCGAGAGCAAGGTGATCGGGACGCCGCCTACCGGCTGGTTACCAGTCACCTGCGTCTCGTGGCCAAGATCGCCATGCGCTATCGGGGCTACGGGCTGCCGATGGCCGACATCGTGTCCGAGGGGAATGTCGGCTTGATGATCGCGGTGAAGCGCTTCGATCCGGAGCGCGGCTTTCGCCTTGCGACGTATGCGATGTGGTGGATCAGGGCCTCCATTCAGGAGTACATCCTGCGCACCTGGTCGCTTGTGAAGATGGGGACCGGTACGGCTCAGAAGAAACTGTTCTTCAAGCTTCGCCGAACCAAGGCGGAGATCTCCGCACTCGAAGATGGTGACTTGCGCCCGGAGCACGCTCAACTCATCGCTACCCGCCTGGGCGTGGAGCAACGGGATGTCATCGATATGGACCGGCGCCTTCGAGGTGACGTTTCCCTGAATGCCCCGGTCAACGATAGCCGTGAGGCCAGCGAATGGCAGGATTGGCTGGTCGACCCGTCCTCCGACCCGGAGATGGCGAGTGCCGAACGCGAGGAATACGACAAACGTCGTGCGGCGCTCAGCGGTGCGCTGGAAAGTCTAAACGCACGCGAACGCGAAATCGTTCAGGCCCGGCACCTTGCGGATGAACCGGGGACGCTGGAAGCTCTTGCGGCCAAATACGGCGTGTCGCGCGAACGCGTGAGGCAGATCGAAATGCGTGCGTTGCAAAAGCTAAAGGCTGGCGTGAAGGCGCGACTGCCGTTGGCCGCGAGGTGAACCAGAACTCGGCTGCGCGCCCCTCGAAAACTGCCCAAGGCAGCCACAAGGTCCCTGCGGGCAAGCAATAAAAAATTTTAGTCACCCCTCTTGAACCCGGTTTTTGCCGCGCCTAGGTGGGTTTTCGCCTGGGGGCCGTCGTGGCCCCCCGGCCTTATGACATCGTTGAACCGCAAAGGAGGAAACTCATGCATTTCCGTCCATTGCACGATCGCGTGTGTGGTGCGACGGCGCTTAATTGGTTCATGTTCGCCATGAGCTATGCAACGATCGCCTGGATCAGTTTTCGAACGATAGGAGGATGAGATGATCACTGATCAATCCCTGGTCTCCGCTCGTGCGGAGAAACAGAATGCTCTCGGACGGCGTCTGGTCCGGGGGATTCTCACGGCTTCGACCGCCATAGCCTTGACCCTGCCGTCGCTGGCGGCCTGGGGGCTGGATAGCCCGCGCAACACGCCGACGTCCGGCAACGCCTTCGAGCAAATCGCGCTGCCGCCGATACCGTATCTGGATTCGATGCCTTGGTTGGAGTGGAATGCCGGCGACGCGTTGAAGGTCGACACCCTGCTTGCGCCCCTCCCAGACCCGTGGGGACTCAAGCTGGCACCGGACGAGCGCGATAAAAGGAAGCCGGCGATCAGCTAATCCGAGCCCGATGCGATCTGCGCCGGCTTGCCGCAGATCGCATTTCCGGGTTTTCAGATTCATCATGCACGCACGGTGCAGCGCAACAGTTGCCCGAAAGGAGCCTCGGCCGTTCCGTCGCTTTACCTGCCATTAACAGCATGCCCAAGGTCGGCCAGGTCCCGAAGAAAATTTCACAGATTCCCTCTTGAAAATTTTTGCCGTTTTTCTAAGTCGGTTTTTGCCGGACGCCAGCTTGGGTCCGGCGAACCAGAGTGGGCGCCGGACGGTGTCCGACGCTCCTTCGTATCCATCTTGCTCTTAGGAGGACTTGGCTATGAGGACTTTTGACTTTTCGCCGCTGTGGCGTTCCACGGTCGGCTTCGACCATCTGGCGGACCAGCTTGACGCGAGCCTGCGGCAAACCGCCGACGATAACTATCCTCCCTACAACATCGAACGTTCCGGCGACGACGCCTATCGGATTTCGCTGGCGGTTGCCGGCTTTGGCGTGAACGATATCGCCGTCACCGCCGAACGGGACACGCTGATCATCGAAGGCAGCAAGCCCGAGGTCACGGAGCGCGAATACCTTTATCACGGCATCGCCTCACGGCCATTCCGCCGGGTGTTCAGTCTGGCTGACCACGTCAAGGTCAAGGAAGCGTTTTTCAAAGACGGCTTGCTGATCGTCGACCTGGTACGGGAAGTGCCGGAATCCATGAAGCCACGGCGGATCCCGATCCGTGGTGCGGAATCGTCTCCGCAGGTCGAGCGGAAGAAAGCGGCTTGAGCCGCGGCACGTTCGATGACGTACGCGCGCACCAGAGATCCGCGCGGAGCTTCTGCGCAAGAAAAGGAGGACAACATGGGTTTTCGTGATCTTATTCCGTGGTCGAGAAATCAGGAACTCGCGCCAACGCGCGAGAACTATGATCCGTTCATCACCTTTCACCGGGAGATGAACCGGCTGTTTGATGACGTATTCAGCGGGTTCGGAACGCTGGGACGCAGCGGCAGCCCGCTGATGGAAGGCCGCTTCGGCTGGCCGAAAATCGAACTGAGCGAGACCGACAAGGCGCTTACCGTTTCGGCCGAGTTGCCTGGCCTGACCGAAAAGGATGTTCAGGTCGAAATCGCCCACGGCGTCTTGAGGCTGCGGGGCGAGAAAAGGGCCGAGCGCTCGGACAACGGAAAGTACTTTTCCGAACGTTTCTACGGTTCGTTCGAGCGGCAAATCCCGCTCGATGGCGTTGTCGAAGAGAAGGCCGAAGCGTCGTTCCGGGACGGCGTGTTAACGATCACGTTGCCGAAATCCGAAGAGGCTCGTTCCGACGTCAAGCGCATTGCGATCAACAAGCAATGACACCGGCTGGAGGCGTTGCAAAGGCGCGCCTCCATCCACCTTCCCCCGTCTCTTAGAAAGGAGCGTTAAGGAGACAGTTCGATGACCAAGACCCGTTCGACCCCGACTGAACATGTTCTGTTCCATCCCGCCGCCCACTACGATTCACCGGATGATGTTTTGAACGATCGGCGCCTCTCCGACCCCGAGAAGCGCGTCGTGCTTTCTTCCTGGGCTTCCGACATCTACGCGGTGGAATCCTGCCCGGCGCTGCGGGACATCCCAGGAATCGGCCACACCATCCGGCTTGCCGACATTCTCGCCGCCTTGCGCCGCCTTGACGGCCAGGACGACGATCCCCCGCCGCGCGGTGGAGCGGCGATCCGGTTGCGGCGGCCCAGTTGGACCGCCGCGCTCTCCCGGAGATCGCAGCCATGCTGACGCCGACGATCCTCGCGCCTGTGCTGGCCAGCCGTGATTCTCGCGGCTAACGGACTACTCGCTTGGGCCGGAGAACGAAGCTCAGGAATTTGCTGAGTTGGGTGGGATTCGAAGACATGGTGGCGAGATGTTAGCAAGCTTACCCGGATGAACCAACGGCTGGGCGCAACGCCAGCTGATCAACGAATCCGCAAAACCCGCGCGCCGTTCCCGCATATCGCTGACGCAGGCACAATATCGAATTCATCTCCCATCCGCCGAAGAAAACTCCGGTACGGTTCTGCCAAATCCCGCCGCGACGGATGGAACGCAAGCAGGCTCGCGTTGACAGTCAAGACGCCGGACGGATGGATCGCTGCGAACGACGGCAAACACCTCGACCGCATGGTCGTAACCCTTGATGGGCTGCCTTCCGATCGAGGCCAGCGGGATGCGATCCCTGACCTGTTCGGTGACGACAGGGTCGACCAGTATCTCGGCGTCGTCGGCCAGACTGCAAAGCCGTGATGCCAGATTGATGACGTTTCCGATCGCCGTGTAGTCGAGGCGCCCTTGATAGCCGAGGGTGCCGACGGTCGCGGGGCCCATCGCGATGCCCACGCCGAAGCCCACGGTGCAGCCGCCGGCGGACCAGTTGTTGGCCAGGGATTGCACGGCGGCCTGCATGTCGATCGCAAGCCTGATGCCGCAATGCGCCGGGTCCTCGCACCTGACCGGCGCGTTGACGAGAACCATCACGCCGTCACCGGCGAAGCGGATCAGGGTGGCGGCATGGCGTGCCGTGACCGCGCCGATGGCTTCGTAATATTCTCTCAGCACGGCCAGAATGGCCTCGGGCTCGGCGCGGGCGGAAAACGCGGTGAAGCCGCGCAGATCGCCGAAAATCGCAACCACGTCACGCCGCTGTCCATCCAGCAGCCGCGGATCGGAGTGTTCCACCAGTTCGGCGACCTGCGGGGCCAGGAATTGCTTCAGGCGATTGATGCGCTCGGATTTCTGCTGCGATGCCCCGAGTTCCTCCGCCATCTGGTTGAACCGGACTGCCAATTGCTCCAGCTCGTCGCGGCTTTCGATCGCGATGCGATGATCGAGCTGTCCCATCCCGATCCGCTCCGCGCCCTCCTCGAGCTTGCGGATCGGCACCCACATGCGGGATGCGCGCCAATAGGCGAGCACCAGCGCAAAAACGGTTCCGATGGCGATGAACATCAGGCAACGCCACACCGTCGCGCGCATGGATTCAAACGCCTCGACGATCGGCTGCTGGGCAATCACGGTCCAACCCACATTCGCGGCCTGTACCGACAGCGCGACGAAATCTCTCCCGTCATCGCCTGTGGTGACGACCGCCGATCCATTCGCAGCTGACACAACCGATTTGAGCCGGCTGAACTCGCCTGACCCGGCGCCACTGCGCAGCACCAAGCTGATGTCCGGGTGAGCAATCAGGCGTCCTCCGTCATCGACGACAAGGGCGTGGCCGGTGTTGCCGATCTTGATCGCCGCGATGACATCCCAGATCAGTTTCAAATTGATGTCGGCAACGACGATTCCAGCGGCCGCGCGGTTTCCCGCGACGGCGATCCGCATGTAGGGCTCTGAATCGCGCTGATATCGCACCGGACCGTACCAGACCCGGTTCGCACGCGCCCCCACCACCGCGGGATCATCCGACATGTCCGTACCTCGATTGGTCCGGTTCAGACTCATCCTGGATACGAACACGCGTTCGGTGCCGGTCGGGTCAACCAGCGACACCGAAACGATCGCCGGCACCTGCTGCAGCAGCCGCAGCCCGTCGACCCTGCGCCGGTCGTCCTCGCCCTGGGTCCAGGGAAACTGCACGAGCCAGCCGAGCTGATCGCGTATGCCATCGGTAAAGGTCTGGATCCGGTCGGCCGCAGCGCGGGCCTCGATCTGGAGCACTTCATTGAGATGAAGGCGATGGTCGCGAAAGGAGAACCAGGCCTCGATCACGGAGCCAAGTGTGAGCGGCACCACCACTGCGACAAACAGTGTGACGAAGTACTTGACGAACAGGGAGCGCCGCGGCCGGGTCATGCTGGCGGCGCCCGGCAACTGGAGCTGCACGTCACGATGAGATGTGCCGGCCTCATTCGATCACCTTGTTGGCGCGAAACAGGATGGAGGATTTGTCCAGGTCGATGCCGAGCAGTTCAGCCGTCCGGAGATTGACGACCAGCTCGAATTTGGTGGGTTGCACAACAGGAAGCGTGGCGGGGTTTTCGCCGCGCAGGATCCGGTCGGCGTAGGTCGCCAGCGCGAAATAAGTCGCGCGCTGGTTGGCGCCATAGCTGATCAGCCCGCCTGCGTCGCAATACTCGCTCCATCCGAACATCGAAGGCAGCCGATGCTTGATGGCGAGCTGGGCGATTTTTTCGCAATGCACCAGCGTGAGAACATCCGGAAAGACGAGCAACCCATCCGGATGCGCGTCGCCCACCGCTCCAAGCGCGTGGTCCAGCTCGCTTGCCCCTGCAAAGGGAACATAGCGCAGCGCGATGCCGAGCTGCCGGGCGGCGTCCTGCGTCGCGCGCCACTCCGATTGTTCTCCCGGATGAAGACTGTTCGAGAGGACCGCCAGGGTGCGCAGGCTCGGAAAGATTTCCTTGAGCAGTTCAACCCGTTTCCCCGCCACATCGAGCGACAGGAAGGTCGAGCCGGTGAAATTGCCGCCCGGTTCCCCGAGACTCTTGACGAGGCCGAGCTCCACCGGATCGCCGCTCAACGCAAACAGGACCGGAACATCCGTTACCTCCGTCAGCGCGCGGGTCGCAGGGCCGCTCGACACGGCAAGGTCGACGTTGCCGCGCCGGACGTTCGATACCACCTCGCGCAGCGCCTGCGGATTGCCGGGCGCATAGTGCAATTCCAGGGCAACGTTCTTGCCCTCGACATAGCCCCGCGCGCGCAATCCTTCGCGGAACCCGTCGAGGAACGGGTCGGGCTGGGACCCGGTGGAAACCCAGAAAATGCGATAGACCCTTGTCGGATCATGAGCCAGTGCGGCGACCGGCCAAGCCATCGCAGCACCGACAAGCGTTATGAAATCTCTTCGTTTCATGCTGGCCACCATGGCCCAGACCGGCTTTCCAAGCTTCGAGCCGGCATTCAGATGAGCTGCAGATAATCTTGATTTTTCCCTTTTTTGGGCGGATCGGGGTACCGGGACGCGTCCGCGGCGATCTTCCAAGCCGCGGCGTCCCTACTCCACCCCATAGCGCGTGAAGTGATCGCCGATGCCGGCCTGGATTGTCCTGGCCGCCGAGATGTCGCTATCGCTGCCGGCCTTGTCGCCCTTCCTGAGCTTGGCAAGCCCGCGCCCATAGAGCGAGCTCGCCAGCTTCGGCTCGGTTCGCAACGCAGAATCATAGTCATCGATCGCCGCGTCGAGCTGGCCCATCTTCAGATGAACCAGCCCACGCGAGTCGTACGTTTCGGCATTGTTGGGTCCCGACTGAAGCGCCCTGTTGCAGTCCACCAGCGCGGTGTCCAACGGCCCGAGGACCGCACGTGTCCAGCACCGCCCGCTCCATCCGGCGGCCAGATCGGGCTGGACGCGAACCGCCTCGTCATAGTCCCGCGCCGCGCGATCGTACTCGTGCTTCTTCAGGTAGATTCCCGCACGGTTGGCGAAGGCTCGGCCGTAGTTGGGGTTGAGCTTGATCGCCTGATCGAGAGACTGGATGGCGAGGTCGTATTCGCCCTTTTTCAGGTGAATTACACCCCTGTTGTTGAACGGCCGGGCATCGCCTGGATTGAGCTTGATCGCTTGATCGAAATTAGGGATGGCGCGGTCGTAGTCGCCCCTTGAGGCATAGGCATTGCCACGATTGTTGTGGGCGACAGCCAGGGAGGCCGTCGTGAGTTGACCCGACCCGATAAGCGCCGTGCAAGCATTGATCCGGCGCTCGAGCGACGCGCGATGCGAACCGTTGCACAGCTCGAGATTCCCGAGATAGGTGCTGCTCTTCGGGTTCTGTGCCGCCGCCGGTGATCCGAACAGCAGCAAGGCGAGGATCGGCGCCAGGCCGAGGACAATGCGCCCGCTTATGTTGGATTCCATGTCAGGCTTCCGGGTCCTGGAATAAGGGGATGTGCGGTCGACCGCCTAGCACCCCCGACAGATTTTCAGATTTGACCCGGGAGGCGTTGGTTCGGATGGCGCCGCCGCCGGTCTCCCGGGCTTTCGCATGACCTTGCTCTTGCCTTCTTCAATCAGGGTGGAAAACTTGAATGTCCCATCGTCCGAAATTTCGACGTGCGGCGTGGTGCCTCGAATCCCCATTGTCGCGACGGGGGTATCGACCTTCATGTCGCCGGTCTTCGCGACGTGGCCGGCAACAAACGTGAAAGTTCCTTTGGTCAGGCTGAGCAAGGTCTTGTTGGACTTTCCGTTTGGGTCGTACACGAACTCGCTCAAGGCCATGCGCGCGTTGCTCGACAGATTGAACGCGGTGCCATCCGTAAAACTAATGCCGACCCGGCCATCTGCGCCGGTCGCGACCACGTCGCCCTCATAGACGACATCACCAACCTTCGCCTGACCGGCTTGAGCGTCGGCGCGAACCTGAATGACGCTTGCACCGGCGCGTTCGATGGTGACCGAACCTGTCGCGACAACGACTTTTCCAATCGGCTTGGATGCGACATCCTGAACCGCGGGCACCGCAGAACCGCGTTGCGCCTGAGCCGGGCCGGAGAAGAATCCGGCGATCGCCAGAGCGAAGCCTGTCAGCAAAACGGCAATCTTATGGTTGCACATGAACGGCCCCTTCCCGAGCAAATCTCGTTCGTGCGGCCACACCGGTTCCTTGAACCGCTGGCCAGGGCAATAATGGATGCGATTGGATATTATGCCGGACCGGCTGCTCCGCGCCACCTCCCCCAAAAGGAGTACCCCTTTTGCGCCGCGGGCCTCGTGCAGACTTTCCTCATCCCGTCCACCGGATTGCGCTATTTTGGCACAGACGATTTCCACGGTCAGTCGTTGGCTGACCGCGCCAAATGTTTTGACCTGAATGCGCAACAAGTAGCGGCAGGCCGGGACGGAACTCATGTTCACAGGGTCCCACGCCGAAACCGGGGACGATCGTAACGCGGCAGCGGAGCGGCTTCCCCGCGTCATCGGCAATGTTCAGACGGAAGCCGGTAGCCGCCCCCTCGGCCAGGGGGCGAAGAGCGATTGCCCGCACGCCGACAGGCCATTTCCCGGCATTTCGGGCCGCACGCACGCCCGGTTCGGCCTGCTGTGGCTTACAGCGCTGACCTTCTCCACGATGAAGGAAGCCGGAGCTGCGGACCCGAATGTCGTTTTCCTTGATGATGGCAGCATAACCTACAAGGATCTGGAGCACGGAAGCTTCGAGCTTGTGACCAAGGAGCCTATCCCGCGGCACTTCGTCGTTGAGGATCCCGGCGAAACGATCGTCCTGCGCGTCGAAGGATCCTCGATCAATATCAGCCGGGTCACAAATTCCTCCTCGCGAATGGCGGAGTTGCAGGCAGCCCAGCAGGAAGCGCTCGCCACCCTTGCGAAAGGCATGGAATCATCCGGATCGAGCACACCTCCTTTGGTCGATCGGCTGCCGGTGCAACCGATCAATTTTATCGAGACTGACGTCCCCACCCCAACGGGGGGTTCGCTCCTGCCGCTGCCGGTGCCCAACTTCCCTTCCACCCAAGTTATTATCGCACTGCCGCCTGTCCCGCCGACGCTGAATGCCGTGACAGGGCCGACCGAAATCGACACCTCGGCGTTTGACACCTTCACCGCGACGAGCGGAACTTTTGTTGCCAGCAGCACCAACAGCACCACACTGACTTACGGCATCAGCGGCGGGACCGCCGGCAGCACGGTACTGGATGGGGAGACATTCGATGTCTCGCAGACGGGCCCCTACGGCACGCTTTACCTCGACAGCACGACCGGCGATTACACTTTCGTTCCGGACAGTCACGCGATCAATGCGCTGACCGAGCCCACGACCACGAGCTTCACCGTCACGGTGTCTGACGGCGCGCTCGAAGCCAGCCAGACCTTCACGATCGCCATCAACGGCACCAACGACGCGGCTGTCATTTCCGGTGCCGCGACCGGTTCAACGGTCGAGGCCAGTGGCGTCGCCAACCGCGCGCTGGGCGCGCCGACCGTGACCGGCACGCTCACCAACACCGACGTCGACAATCCACACGATACCTTCACGGCGATCGAGACGCCCACTGCGAGCGCGGGCGGCTACGGCAGCTTCGCCATAACGGCGAATGGCGTGTGGACCTACACGCTCGACGAGACCAACGCCGCGGTGCAGGCGCTCAATGTCGGCGGCACGCTGACCGACACCTTCACCGTGACCACCGTCGACGGCACCGCCAAATTGGTCACGGTCACCATCCAGGGCGCCAACGACGCGGCCGTCATTTCCGGCGCCACGGCCGGCGCGGTGATCGAGGCAGGCAGCGCCGAGTACGGCACGCCGAGCGCGACCGGCACGCTGACGGACACCGATGTCGACAACACGCCGAACAGCTTCACGCCGGTTGACGCGCCGACCGCGAGCGCGGGCGGCCATGGCACCTACACGTTGACCGCGGACGGCCTGTGGACCTACGCACTCGACGATTGCGACCACGCGGTGCAGGCGCTCAACATCGGGGACACGCTGATCGACACCTTCACCGTGACCACCATCGACGGCACACCGCAGGTGGTGACGGTCACGATCCAGGGAACGAACGACGCGGCCATCATCCACGGCACCACCACCGGGTCGGTGACCGAGGCTGGGCACCATGAACCCGGCAAGCCGACCGCGTGCGGCACACTCACCAACACCGACATCGACAATACGCCCAATACCTTTACGGCCGTCAGCACGCCGACGGTGAGCGCGGGCGGCTACGGCACCTTCACCATGACGGCGGATGGCAAGTGGACCTACACGGTCGACGACAACAACGGCGCGGTGCAGGCGCTCAATAGCTGCGACACCCTTTGCGACAGCTTCACGGTCACAACCATCGACGGCACCGCCCAGGTGGTGAAGGTCACCATCCAGGGCGCCAACGACCCGGCCGTCATTTCCGGCGCCACAACCGGAAGCGTGATCGAGGCTGCTTGCCATGAATACGGCCAGCCGATTGCGTGCGGCACGCTCACCAACACCGACGTCGACAATGCGCCCGATACCTTCACACCGGTGTGCTGGCCGGAGGCGAGCGCGGGCGGCTACGGCACCTTCACCATGACGGCGGCGGGGGTGTGGACCTACACGCTCGACAACAACAACTGCACCGTGCAGGCGCTCAATAGCTGCGACACCCTTTGCGACAGCTTCACGGTCACCACCATCGACGGCACCGCCCAGGTGGTGAAAGTCACCATCCAGGGCGCCAACGACCCGGCCGTCATCTCCGGCACCACAGCCGGATGTGTGGTGGAGGCTGGTTGCGATGATCAAGGTAACCCGGTCGCGTGCGGTACGCTCACCAGCACCGACGTCGACAACACGCCCAATACCTTCACCCCGGTCTGCTGGCCGGAGGCGAGCGCGGGCGGCTACGGCACCTTCACCATGACGGCGGCCGGCGTGTGGACCTACACGCTCGACAACGCCAACTGCACCGTGCAGGCGCTCAATGACTGCGACACTCTTTGCGACAGCTTCACGGTCACAACCATCGACGGCACCGCCCAGGAAGTGAAGATCACGATCTACGGCACCAGCGACGGATTCGATTTCAAGGCGTCGGCTGCCGGCGAGTCATTCCAGTTCAACGACGAGATGATGGGCTTTGACGCTTCAAACGCCATCGATCCCCTTGATGTGGATTTCTCCCAAGCGGCAATCAGCCCAAGCGAAGGACAACTGGCGACGTCAGCGGGAGCACAAACGCTTGCGCCATTGTCAGGAAATCCCGCTGATGACAATTTTAGCTTTGTTCTGGAACCGTTGGCGAGCGCTGCCGCTTTTCATGCGCCGCACGACCTCATGGTGTGACGGCGCTGATGCAGGCTGCTTGCTGCGCGCGCCTTTTGAAGAAACCAAGCTTCTCGAAAGGCGCAGCAGGACTCTTACGCGGTGACCTTGTCGACCACCGCATCGATGCCCATGCGGATCGCGGTGCCGGTGGCAAAGGCAACCACGACGACCGGGATCCAGATGAATCCGCCCGAGACGGAGTCCAGTTCGACAGCATTCAGTTCGCGCGCGTCGGTGTTCAGCTTGGTCATATCAGTCTCTCCCGTTATCGGTGGAAGGACTGTCCCCACCACTCGTAAGAGATTGACAATCCGCAGCGCACCAAGGCCGCTGTGTCGGACGTCACACTCAACCCGGTGCGTGGAACGGGTGTAGCGCGCGGCGCAAACGCCAAAGAATCGTGAAGCCGCTGCGGATTGCGGCGGTGCGGCCTGGGCATTACCTCGCGCAATACGGTTTTGCCGGGAGCGAATATAATGCGCGCTGTTCTGGCCTTGGGCCTTTTGATCGCCCTCTGTGCTTCTGCCAACGCCGCAAAGGTGCAGCACTCCAAACCGCATGCGGGCCAGTCACGCCCGGCCCAACCTGTTGCTGCCACCAGGGGCTATGCCGTTCCCGGTTGGACCGACGCACAGACGCGGTATTGGATGGACAGCTTTCACGGCGGAACGGATTGACGCCGAGCGGCACAACTATCCGCGCATCACCGCATTGGCCTTCTCGGCGGCGGCGGTCATGGCAGTCTTCGCCGATTTCGCGCCCGAGACCACTTCATTCACGCCGATCATGAAGGCGTCCATGATGGGCCGGGATTGCGGATGGAAAAGGATCGCCTTCGCGCGGTCGACGTCGGCATTTTGCAAGTTGGTCAGTGCCGCTGCGGCGGCCTGCGGGCCGAACGCCTTCTTGAATTCCTCGCTCGACCAGGCCGACAGGCGTGTCGTCGCAAGCCCCGCCGCGGCGGTCTGCAGCGAGGTCGCCCTGCTTGTCGCCCACAGCAGAAAAAGGAAAGCGGCCCGCTTGTTTCGCGATTTGGAATTAATGCACGCCTGCCAGTGCGACATGAAGGGGACGGATGCCTGCCCGGGGGCATGCGGAAAGGCCGCAAATTCGGCCTGCTTCGTCACGCGGCTCTTGGCGGGATTGGAGATGTCGGTCGCGAAGTTGCTGCTGTCGATGGCCATGGCCGTCCTTCCCTGAAGGAAGTCGTCCAGCACGTGGTACCATTCATAGCTGCCCACGCCGACCGGCCCGGCCTGGCTGAGCAGCTGTCCGAACATCTCGACGGCCGCGATGGCCTCGGGGCTCGCGAAAGCAGCCTTGTTGTCCTTGACCATGTGTCCTCCATACGAGAACACGAAGCTCATGGCCGGCACGGACGAATTGCCGCCGGCCTGCGCGCGCATGGCAATCCCGGACATCGCGCTGGTCTTGACCGCCTTGGCGGTGGCAAGCAGCGCTTCGAAAGTCTGGGGAATCGGCAGGTTCCTGGCCGTTCGCGCATCGCTGTTGACAAACAAGGTCACCGCCTCGGAGGTGATCGGGATGGCGTAGCGCTCGCGGTCCGACCACAGTGGAAAGGCGCGGGCCGTCTTGAGAAGGTCGTTCTCGTCGTACCATCCAAGATCGGTCAGCGACTTGTCGGAATAATAGGCGTTCAGCGGCTCGAGCCATCCTGCCGAGATGCCCTGGCCATAGGTCGTCCACATGAAGACATCGGGGGTGTTGCTGCCACGGTTGAGCTGTATCGGCAGCGCGCCCAGATAGGCGGTCTCCAACCGGAAGTCGGTAGTGACGATGATACCGGTAAGCTTGGTGAAGTCCCACAACAACGGAGTGATCGCGTTCGACCAGGGATGGATTGCGCCCGCGAGCGAAATCGTCTGCCCCGCAAATTGCTTCCAGTCTATCGCGGCCTTGGCGTAGCTCGCGGCGGCATCCTCTGCAAAACCCCACCGCGGCAGCATGGCGAGCGCCGGCAAGGTGACGCCCGCCGTGCCCAATCCCTTGACGAAGCTCCGCCGGCTGGCCGAGCCTGGACTGCTCGGAAACTTTTCGCCTGGACCCATGTGGTTTGGAGCCATGTGGTTGCTCCTGCCGGGGGATCGGCCTTCACAACAAGCGGGCGGGGCCTTACCCGTGACGTTCTGGCCCCTTGCGTGTAATCTGCACGGTGGAGCTTGCCGGTTCCCGTCGCATCCCGCGGACCGCGGCTATATTTTCATTATAATAGCAATGTTCTGCGTCGGCATCAGAAAATAATCGCTCACGCGAGCATCGAAGACCAGGCCAATGTCAGTCACTCTGAGCCAGTCCTCTCGGTGGTTTGCTCGTCCACTCGCGCTGGTGGTCGCGGTTCTTCTAACTGTGGTTGTCGCGACCGGGTTTCTCGGCTTCAGATATTGGCAGGAGCGACAAGCGGCAGATCTCTTGTTCGAGCGTGGTCGCCAGGTGCTCGAGACGCTTGATCGGCTGCGGACGGTCATCGCCGACGTGGAGGCCCAAAGGCGCGGGTATCTGCTGACTCTGGACCCCTCATATCTCAAGGCCTATGGCGTCTCCGACGAAAGCGTGCGCCGAGACGCCCAGGCGCTCCAGGCTCTGGTAGCGAGCGATCCATTGCAGAACCATCGTGCCGGACATCTGGCGCTGACCGTTGCAGCAAAGCTGCGCGAGATCGACGACATCGTCAATACTGCCCGAACCAGCTCCGGGCCGGCAGCGCTGGCGATGATCCGCAGCCTGGACGAGATCCGGTCGCAAATCGACCAGATGGTGGACCACGAGCGCTTCCTGCGCGTGGATCAGGAGAGGCGCGCCGAGGCACTCGAACGCCGCAAAGCCTGGCTGATCGCTACGGCTGTCGTCGTTGTCGCGGTCCTGGCAGGGGCAGCACTGGCGCTCGCACGGTTCGAAGCGAGGCGCCGGCGAAAAGCGACCGAGGAGAACGTCCAGCTCCAGAGCGATATCGAAGCGCGTGACAGGAAGATCCGGCGCCTGGTCGACGCCAACATCATCGGGATCATCATCTGGGAGGTCGATGGGCGCATTCTTGAGGCCAATGACGAGTTTCTCCGCATGGTGGGATACGACCGGGAGGATCTCACCGCGGGTCGCCTGCACCGGACACAGCTGACGCCGCCGGGCTGGCGCGAGCGCGACGCGCGTACCGTGGCAGAGCTGAAGCGGATCGGGACGGCCCAACCGTTCGAGAAAGAGTATTTGCGGAAAGACGGTAGCCGCGTCCCCGTGCTGATCGGCGGGGCGATGTTCGAAGAAGGTACAAATCAAGGTGTTGGCTTTGTCCTCGATCTGACCGAGCGCAAGCGGGCGGAAGAGGCGCTGCGGCAAAGCGAGGAGCGCTTTCGCACCCTCGTGCAATTCTCCTTCGACGTGTACTGGGAGACCGACGCGCAGCATCGCTTTGTTCACCAGGAGTTCGCCGAGAACCTTGCCGACGCGCCGGCGTGGGGCGCCGAGATCGGAAAGACGCGCTGGGAAGTGCCCTACCTGGAGCCCGACGCAGAGGCCTGGCGCAAGCACCGGCAGACGCTCGATGCCCACCTGCCATTCCGTGATTTTGAGCTCGCGCGCCCTGCCCCCGACGGCAGCAAGCGTTACGTGTCCGTTTCGGGGCTGCCGATGTTTGACGAGTCTGGGCGCTTCGTCGGCTACCGCGGCGTCGGGCGGCACATCACCGAACGCAAGCGGGCCGAAGAAGCCTTGCGCTCCGCGCAGGCAGAACTCACCCACGCCAATCGCGTCGCCACGATGGGGCAGCTGACGGCCTCGGTCGCCCATGAAGTCAGCCAACCGATCGCCGCGACCGTGCTCAACTCCCAGGCCGCCTTGCGCTGGCTAGCCACTCAGCCACCGAACCTCGGCGAGGTTCGGCAGATCCTCGGCCAGATCACGGATGACGGCAAGCGTGCCGGCGAGGTCATCGGCTGGATCCGGGCCCTCATCAAGAAAGCTCCCCCGCGGAAAGAGCGCCTGGAGATCAACCAGGCGATCCATGAGGTCATAGCCCTGACCCGTGGCGAAGCGGTGCAGAACGGCGTCTGGGTGCGGACGCAACTCGCGGAGGGCCTGCCGCTCATTCAAGCGGATCGGGTCCAGCTGCAGCAGGTGATCCTCAACTTGATCATCAACGCCATCGAAGCGATGCACGGCGCCAGCGAGCGGACGCGGGAGTTGCTGATCTCTACTGCCGCAGATGCCCCGAACGGCGTGCTCGTCAGCTTGCGGGATACCGGTCCGGGACTGGATCCGGCGAGCCTCGATCACCTCTTCGACGCATTCTACACCACCAAGTCCAGCGGCCTCGGCATGGGACTAAGCATCTGCCGTTCGATCATCGAAGCGCAAGGGGGACGGATTTGGGCCGACGCCAATAAACCTTGCGGCGCCGCCTTCCATTTCACCCTGCCCTTGGAGCGCGAAGAGACCGCTGCTGCCGAGCACGCCGGCCCAATGCAGGCGGTATGAAATGCTGGTCGGGGGAGCAACGTGTTTTGCGAACCCGCATGCTCGCGCCGGCTTTCTCGCTGCTTATCGTCTAATAGCGTCCGCTCACCGATCTCCCGCATGTCGCTGCGCTCATGTGGGCTACTCGCTGCTCACACATGACGCAGCTTCATTGACAAATCGCTTCGCCCCAAAGTTGCATTCGCCTCCACCCCGTTAACCCCACTTCTTAAGCGCCCGTCCACCATTGCCGGATGGACCCGGCGCTTAACCATTCCGATTAACATCCCCTCAATCCACTCCCGACAATTCTAGCGATCGTAGCGGGGAGAGATTGTCGTGGACGGCTTTTCGTTGAATATCTTTGCCATCGAGTTCATCGGGCTGATGATGGTAGCGCTCTGCCTCGTCGTGCTTGCGCTGCCCTCGGGGCGCCGGCCGTCGAAGCACGCCCGATACGAGTAATTCTTTCCGGCCGGCCGGGCTTCGCCCTGTTGCGCCTAGGCCTCCTTGGCCGGAACCACCGTTTGCAGGGCTCGCCCCAAGCGCGTCCTGCCGCAAAGCGCACGCAGAAAGCGGTGCTTTGCCTCCACTCCAGGGCCAAATTTTGCCCAAAGACCCTTGACATACCAGCGCTTTCGGCGGAACGCCTGTCGAAAGCGTCATGGACTGTTCATGGATCTGATTACCACCACTTCCGACCTTGCGGCTGCCTGCGATCGCCTCTCCAAGCACCCGGTCATCACCGTCGACACGGAGTTCCTCCGGGAGACGACCTACTATCCCCTGCTCTGCGTCGTGCAAATGGCGAGCGCGGACGAAGCCGTCGTGATCGACACGCTGGCGGAGGGCATCGACCTCAAGCCGTTCTTCGAACTGATGGGCAATGAGGCGGTGCTAAAGGTGTTCCACGCCGCGCGCCAGGATATCGAGATCGTCTGGCACCAGTCCGGCACCATTCCGCACCCGATCTTCGACACCCAGGTCGCAGCGATGGTGCTCGGCTATGGCGACAGCATCGCCTATGACGCGCTGGTCGAGCGCATCACCGGCCACCGGCCGGACAAGACGCATCGCTTCACTGACTGGTCGCGCCGGCCCCTGACCACAGACCAGATGCACTACGCGGTCTCCGACGTCACCCATCTGCGCGACGTGTTCGCTGCACTCGATGCCGATTTGAAGAAGCGCGGCCGCAGCGAATGGGTCAGCGAGGAGATGGAAGTCCTCACCTCGCCGAAGACCTATGATTTCCATCCCGAGCGCGCCTGGGAGCGGCTGAAGACGCGGGTGCGCAAGCCCAAGGAATTGGCCGTGCTGATGGAAGTCGCAGCCTGGCGCGAACAGGAAGCGCAAAGCCGCGACGTGCCACGCAGCCGCGTGATGAAGGATGATGCGGTCGGCGACATCGCCACCCATGCGCCGACCTCGCTGGAGCGTCTCGCCAATTTGCGCTCGCTGCCGAAGGGTTTCGACCGCTCCAAATGGGGCAGCGACATCGTCGCCGCCGTACAGCGCGGCATCGCGCGCGATCCTGCGACCTTGCCGAAGCTCGAAAAGCCGCGCGGCAATTCGAATGGCGCTGCGATCGTCGAGCTCCTGAAGGTGCTGCTGCGAATGACCTCGGAGCGTCATGCCGTGGCCAGCAAGGTGATCGCAACCGTCGACGACCTCGAGCAGATCGCGGCCGACGACCAGGCCGACGTCGCCGCGTTGCATGGCTGGCGCCGCGAATTATTCGGCGAGGCGGCGCTGTCGCTGAAGCACGGCAGGCTGGCGCTCGCGATCGAAAAAGGCCGCGTGGTCAGGGTCGATCGGGATAAGGCGGTTTGAGACGCGGCAGCGGGGCCTTATGGTCCGAGACGCGCTTCGCGCTCCTCACCATGAGGGGCTGAGGGATAATCCAGCCCCGTCATGGCCGGGCTTGTCCCGGCCATCCACGTCTTTCCTTTCCAATCCAGCCGAAGAAAAGACGTGGATGCCCGGCACAAGGCCGGGCATGACGGATAGAGCGCGTCTACGAAACTACCACTTGAACTCGACGCCGAACGTGCCCTGGTGCGACTGCATCGCGGCGCGGAATTTGGCGTCGTAGTTGATGTAGAGGCGCGCGGCGTTGGTCAGGCTGAGCGAGGCCGAGGCGCCGGCATCCGCGCCGTACTGGCTTTCGCCGATGCCCTGGAAGGTCACGCTCTGGGCGCCGAGGCTGACCGTCGTGTCGGAGAAATTCTGCACGACGTTGTTGACGAACTTGCCGTAGGCCGACAGGTCCAAAATCTTCTGGTCGAAGATCCAGTAATGCCCGACCTCGGCACCAACAAGCACGCGGAAGCGCTGCACGCTCGCGCCCGTTGCCGTCACCGGATCGAGGCCACCGAACTCCTGGAACGCTCCGGTCTGCGCGCGGACATATTCGACCGCGCCCTTGGGCACGATGCGGTACTGGTCCTTGGACCAGTAATAGCTGATTTCGCTCAGCACGCCGTCGAGCCTGGCGTTGTAGCCGGCGGTCGCGAAACCCAAACCGGTATCGCGGCGCGAATTGATGTTGCCAAAACCGTGCACGATCACGCTGGCCCAGGTCCACGGCCCGGCATCGACGGAGGCGTTGAAGCCGAACTGGGTCAGGTCGATCCTGGCCGACTGCAACGCCAGCGGCACGTCGATGTCGGTGCGGCTCTGGTCGACGGAGAAGCCCACATTGACGCCGGTTGCGATGCGCGCGCCGATGCCGGCTACGCCGCCCCAGGTCTTGCGGGTGTCGCCGACGAAAAACCCGAGCGGACCGTTGTTGGCCGAAATGCCATAGCCCTCGAACCAGGTCCGGTAGCGCGGTGTTTCCGCAGCCTCGGAGGCGCCGCCGCCGCCGGGATTGGTCCGCATCATGCGGCTGAAGCCGCTAGTGGTGCCGAACCGTTCCAGGAAATTGCTGCCGAGATTGGTGATGGTTGATGTCGACGACACCGCTGAGTTGATCATCTGCGGCGTCGGGGACGGCGATGGTGTGGGCGTTGGCGTCGGCGAGGCCGTCGGTGTTGGCGTGGGGGTCGGTGTCGGCCTCAGCTGTGCCTGCGCGGAAGACACACTGAGCGCGAGCACGAACGCGATCGCCGCCAGTCGCGCCAAAGCGCGACCGCCCCCGATCCTCACCGCTCGCGATGCGCAGCGCATCTATTCCATTCCCGAAAAAAGCGCCCGCTCAAAAAAAATGCGCGACAAGCCGGTCAGCATGCCCGGATTTGCGCCCAGTTCGCGCAGAGCGTCAATCGCTTACGGGCCTGACACAGGATTGAATGGAAGCCGTTGTTGTTCGCCGGCCACAGTGCTTTGCACCGGGTGGCACTGGCCTAGTCCTGCGCGGGCCAGATCAGGGTTCCGTCCGGCGCGGCCTGTCCCGAAATCCTGCAGATATCTCCTTCGAGGCGGACCTTGCCGCTGGCGAGCAGCCGCAGCGCCGCGGGATAGATTCGGTGCTCGATGCCGAGGATGCGCTGCGACAGGGTCTCGGCGGTGTCGCCATCGGCCACCGCAACCGCGCCCTGCATCACAATCGGCCCCGCGTCGGTTTCCGGGATCACGAAATGCACAGTGGCGCCTGAAATCTTCACGCCGGTCGTGAGCGCCTGGCCGTGCGGATCGAGGCCGGGAAAGGACGGCAGCAGCGAGGGGTGGATGTTGAGCATCTTGCCATACCAGCGCTGGACGAATTCGGCGGTGAACAGCCGCATGAACCCGCCAAGGCAAATCAGCTCGACATTCTTTTCGTCCAGCGCCCGCTGCAGCACCGCCTCGAAGCCGGCGCGGTCCTTGCCGAACGGCTTGCTCTCGATGACGGTCGTGGGAATGCCGCTCGCAGCAGCCTTTTCCAGGCCACCGGCATCGGCGCGGTTGGAAATCACGGTGACGATTTCCGCCGGGAAATCCGCAAGCTTCGCCGCGTCGATCAGCGCGGCCATGTTCGATCCACGCCCGGAGATCAGAATGGCGACGCGGCGCTTCACGGCGTCACCGCGACAGGTCCAGATGACCGTTATAGACCACGCGGTGCTCGCCTTCCGCCGCGATCACTTCGCCGAGCAGGGCAACGGTATCGCCGCCCTCGGTGAGGATCTCGGTGACCCTGTCGACCGCATCCGGCTTGACGATCGCGACCATGCCGATGCCGCAGTTGAAGGTGCGCAGCAATTCGAGCTCGGCGATGCCGCCCTGCTCGGCCAGCCATTTGAAGACCGGCAACACCGGAAGCCGGGCCAGATCGATGCCGACCCCGAGATGCTTCGGCAGCACGCGCGGAATGTTGTCGGTGAAGCCGCCGCCGGTGATGTGGGCGAGGCCCTTGATGGCGCCGGTTTCGCGGATCGCGCGCAGGCACGACTTCACATAGAGCCGCGTCGGCGCCAGCAGCGCGCCGCCGAGCGTCATGACGGGCGAGAACGGTGCCGGCGCGTCAAAGCCGAGGCCGGCGTTTTCGACGATTTTCCGAACCAGCGAGAAGCCGTTGGAATGCACGCCCGAGGACGCCAAGCCGATCACAGCGTCGCCGATCGCAATATCCGGACGGGGCAGCAGCGTGCCGCGTTCGGCCGCGCCCACCGCAAAACCTGCGAGGTCGTAATCGCCGTCCTTGTAGAGGCCGGGCATTTCCGCGGTCTCGCCGCCGATCAGGGCGCAGCCGGACTCCCGGCAGCCCTCGGCGACGCCGGCCACGATGGCCGCCGCAGCTTCCGGATCGAGCTTGCCGCAGGCGAAATAGTCGAGGAAGAACAGCGGTTCGGCGCCCTGCACCACGAGGTCATTGACCGACATTGCCACCAGGTCGATGCCGATTCCGCCATGCAGGCCGGTCTCGATCGCGATCTTGACCTTGGTGCCGACGCCGTCGGTCGCGGCCACCAGCACCGGGTCCGTGAAGCCGGCTGCCTTGAGGTCGAACAGCCCGCCAAAACCGCCGATTTCGGCGTCGGCGCCGGCGCGGGCGGTGGCGCGCACCATCGGCTTGATGAGATCGACGAGGCGATTGCCCGCATCGATATCGACGCCCGAATCGGCGTAAGTGAGCCCGTTTTTGCGGTCGATCATGCTCAATTCCCGTCAGAAGACGGCTGGTTACGAGGATTTCCGCGATCCTGCAATGGCTCGCAAGGACCGGATGCATATACTATGTAGATAACAACCGGCCTGCCCCGCAAAGGGCCGGATCTGTTACGTAATCAGGGCCGGTAGCCGGGAAGCGACCGAGTTGAATATTCCGAATATCATTACGCTGGGTCGCATCATCCTGGTGCCCATTATCGTCTGGGCGATCGCCTCGAGGCAGATGGAGATCGCATTTGCGATCTTCGTGATTGCCGGCGTCAGCGACGCCGTCGACGGTTTCCTCGCCAAGCGCTTCAATATGACCAGCGAGCTCGGCGCCCTGCTCGACCCCCTCGCCGACAAGGCACTTCTGGTCTCGATCTACGTCTCGCTCGGAATCTGGGGCGCGGTGCCGCTGTGGATCGTGATCCTGGTGGTGTCGCGCGACATCATGATCGTCACCGCCGTGATCGTGTCATGGTTGTTCGACAAGCCTATCCCGATGAAACCCTTGATGGTCTCGAAGCTCAACACGGTGGCGCAGGTGGCGTTCGCCGCCCTGGTGCTGGCGTCGCTCGGCTTCAACTTCAAGCCGACGCCATACGACCTGATCCTGATGGGTTTTGTTACGGTCTTTACTTTGGTTTCCGTCTCCCTCTATCTCGTGGAGTGGGTGCGGCACATGAGTACGATCGAGGCCAAATAGGCGTTTTGTTCGAAGCGTTGTCCTCACGCGAACCGGTACCCACTTCGCTTGAAAACGCCATGGTTCCGGAGACTTGCGTGGCAGTTCGCGTTCAACCCCGTCAGCTTGCCTTTGCGCTGCCGCACGCCGAAAGCCTGACCCGCGACAATTTTCTGGAAGGGCCGGCCAATGAAGCGGGCCTGGCGCTGATCGAACGCTGGCCCGACTGGCCCAACCGCATCATGCTGCTGGTGGGCCCGGAAGGCTCCGGCAAGAGCCATCTCGCCGCGATCTGGGCCGAGCAAGCCGGCGCCCGCTCGATCTCAGCCCATGCCTTGACGCCAACTGCAGTACCCGGCGCGCTTGCGACGGGGGCGCTGGTGGTCGAGGACCTGAAACCGGGGGATTTCGACGAGCGCGCGATGTTCCACCTGATGAATCTGGGGCGGGAAGACGAAGCCTCCATTCTGATGACGGCGCGGATTGCGCCATCGGCCTTCGAGGTCGAGCTGCGCGATCTGCGCTCTCGGCTGCGCGCAGTGCCGACGGTGCCGCTATTGCCGCCCGACGATTTGCTGTTCCGCGGCCTGATCGTCAAATTCTGCGCCGACCGCCAGCTGAGCATCGACGAGACTGTCGTGAGCTATCTCGCCAGCCGGATCGAGCGGTCCTATGCGGCCGCGCGCCAGGCCATCGACCTCTTGGATAGCGAGGCGCTGCGGCTCGGCCGGCCGGTGACCCGGGCGCTGGCGGCCGAACTGCTCCGCAACGCCTGACGGGCGCTACTGCCGCTGCGCGCCATGTCACGCCCCCGCCGCCTTGACGGCAGCGGCCGGCGGAACATCAATGTCATCGAAACGTCATCCAACTATCACATGGTGCGCATGGCATCCGCCTAGATTGGCGCGGCGCTCCAACTGAGATGGATCGAAACTTCATGGACTCGGCGCAAGTTGTTGAAATAAAAGAAAAAGACGTAATTGCCGAAGCGCCGCTGGCGATCGCCACTAGCCCGGAGCGGTTCATCAATCGCGAGCTGTCCTGGCTGCATTTCAATCGCCGGGTGCTTGAGGAAGCCGTCAATCCCGGCCATCCGGTGCTGGAGCGGGTCCGGTTCCTGTCGATTTCAGCCAATAACCTTGATGAATTCTTCATGGTCCGTGTCGCCGGTATCAAGGCGCAGGTCCGTGAAGGTATTGCCGAACGCAGCCCGGATGGCCTGACCCCCTCCGAGCAGCTCGTCCGCATCAACCAGACGGTTTCGGAACTCGCCTCCGACCAGCAGGCGATCTGGAGCGATCTGCGCACCATACTGTCCCAGACCGGCATCATTCTGGTCGACAGCCACGACGTCACCAAGACCGAGCGGAGCTGGATCGAGGATCACTTCCTCCACAACATCTTCCCGCTGCTGACGCCGCTCGCGATCGATCCGGCGCACCCCTTCCCGTTCATCCCGAGCCTTGGTTTCACCATCGCGCTGCATCTGTCGCGGGTCGCCGACGGCAAGCCGATGAACGCGCTGATCCGCATGCCCGGCAAGATCGACCGCTTCATCCGCATGCCCGCGGGCAAGGACGGCGCGGTGCGCCTGATCACGCTGGAACAGGCCACCGGCCTGTTCATCGGCCGCCTGTTCCCCGGCTACACCGTCAAGGGCCAGGGCGCCTTCCGCATCATCCGCGACTCCGAACTGGAAATCGAGGAAGAGGCCGAGGATCTGGTGCGGCTGTTCGAGACCGCCCTGAAGCGGCGGCGGCGCGGATCGGTGATCCGGCTCGAGATCGAAGCCAAGATGCCGGAAGAGCTACGCGCCTTCGTGCAGCAAGCGCTTTCCACCGCCGACGACGAGATTTTCCTGGTCGACGGCGTGCTGGCGATGAACGAACTGTCGCAGCTGACGCGGCTCGACCGGCCTGACCTTGAATTCGTGCCCTATGTGCCGCGCCATCCCGAACGCGTGCGCGACCATGGCGGCGATATCTTCGCTGCGATCCGGCAGAAGGATCTGGTGGTCCATCACCCCTACGAATCCTTCGACGTCGTCGTGCAATTCCTGCAACAGGCCGCGCGCGACCCCGATGTGGTCGCCATCAAGCAGACGCTGTACCGCACCTCGAACAACTCGCCGATCGTGCGCGCGCTGGCCGAAGCCGCCGAAGCCGGCAAGTCGGTGACCGCCTTGATCGAACTGAAGGCGCGGTTCGACGAGGAAGCCAATATCCGCTGGGCGCGCGACCTCGAACGCGCCGGCGTGCAGGTGGTGTACGGCTTCATCGAACTGAAGACCCACGCCAAACTGTCGATGGTGGTGCGCCGCGAGGGCGGCAACCTCACCACCTATGTGCACACCGGTACCGGCAATTATCACCCCGTCACCGCGCGCATCTATACCGACCTGTCCTACTTCACCTCGGACCCGATCATCGGGCGCGATGCGGCGCGGGTGTTCAACTACATCACCGGCTACGCCGAACCCAGCGACATCGAGCGCATGGCGGTGTCGCCGCTGACACTGCGCAACCGCATCATCGAACACATCAAGGGTGAATCCAATTACGCCCGCCACGGCAAGCCTGGCGCGATCTGGATGAAGATGAACTCGCTGGTCGATCCTGATATCATCGATGCGCTGTATGAGGCCTCGCAGGCCGGCGTTTCGATCGAGCTCGTGGTGCGCGGCATCTGCTGCCTGCGGCCCGGGCTGCCCGGACTTTCGGAGAACATCCGCGTCAAATCCATCATCGGCCGGTTCCTCGAACACGGCCGAATCTACTGCTTTGGCATGGGTCAAGGCCTGCCGAGCACAAAAGCTGCTGTGTATATCTCGTCCGCCGACATGATGCCGCGCAACCTGGACCGCCGCGTCGAGGTGCTCTGTCCGCTGCAAAATCCTACGGTGCATCAGCAGGTTCTCGAACAGATCATGGTCGCGAACCTGAAGGATACCGAGCAAAGCTGGCAATTGTTGCCCGATGGGTCTTCAACGCGTATGAAGGCCGCGAAAGGCGAAGAGCCGTTCAATCTGCACAACTACTTCATGACGAATCCGAGTCTGTCAGGCCGTGGAAAGTCTCTCAAGGAATCTTCGCCGCGCCGCCTCACGCGCCGGAATGAGCGTCAGCATTCGTCCTAGCGGGTTGCGTCATATGGGGGATTGGCGGTGAAGCGGCCGCGCAAGCGCGCTAGCAGCGTCGCCGTCATCGATATCGGTTCGAACTCGGTTCGTCTCGTCGTCTATGAAACGATGGCGCGCAGCCTCGTCACGATCTTCAACGAGAAAGCGCTGTGCGGGCTCGGCCGCGAGGTCCAGACCACCGGGCTGCTGGCGACCGACGCCGTCGCCAAGGCGCTGACCGCGCTGCGGCGGTTTCGCGCGTTGTGCAAAATCCAGAAGGTCGGCCGCGTCTATGCGATCGCCACGGCGGCCTGCCGCGACGCCTCCAACGGCCCCGATTTCATCGCCAAGGCCGAGCGCATCTGCGGCGCCACCATTCAGATCCTGTCGGGACCGCGCGAGGCCAAATTGTCGGCGCTCGGCGTCGTCTCCGGCGTGCACAATCCCGACGGCATCGTCGGCGATCTCGGCGGCGGTTCGCTCGAACTGATCGACGTGCACCGCAACCGCGTCCGCAGCGGCGTCACGCTGCCGCTCGGCAGCCTGGCGCTGCAGGATCTGTCGGACAAATCGCTGAAGCGAGCCGAGCGAATCGTCTCCGACGAACTGTCCGACGTCGCCCAGCTCACGGCCGGCCGCGGCCGCACTTTCTATGCGGTCGGCGGCACCTGGCGTGCGCTGGCGCGCATCCACATCATCCAGAGCGACTACCCGCTGCGGGTGATGCACGGCTATTCGATCCCGGCGGCGGACGCGCTCGACTTCGCGCAGCGGCTGCGGCGGCTGGTTGCGGCCAACATGCTGGCCAATATCGAGATGATCTCCGACGCGCGGCGGCCGCTGCTGACCTACGCGGCGCTGGTGCTCGAACACATCATTCGCGTTGCCAAGCCCAAGACCATCGTGTTCTCGACCTTCGGCGTGCGCGAGGGGCTATTGTACGAAAAGCTGCCGCCATCCGAGCGCACCCTCGATGGATTCATCTGCGCCGCGCAGACGCTGAACCAGCTGTTGTCGCGCTCCGCCCGCCATGCCGAAGAACTGGTCTCGTGGACCGATCGTCTGGTCAGGGTCGTCAAGCTGCGCGAAACGCCGGAGGAACGCCGGCTGCGCCACGCCGCATGCCTGCTGTCCGACATCGGCTGGCGGGTGCATCCGGACCATCGCGGCGAAGAGACGCTAAGCCTGATCACCAACGGCAATTTCGGCTCGATCAGTCACCAGGGCCGCGCCTTTGTCGCGCTGTCGGTGTTTTACCGCTACGCGGGTCTCAGCGAGGAAAACGAACCGCCGGCGCGGATCCGCGAACTGGTGCCACCCGCCATGGACGAGCGCGCCAGAATGCTCGGCGCCGCGTTCCGCGTTGCGCATCTGATCTCGGCGGCGCGAACCGGTGTGCTGCCCGCGACGCACTTCCGCAGCCAAGGCCGCAAGCTGATGCTGGTGTTCGAGCACCGGATGGTCGATCTCGTCGCCGACCGGGTCGGCAGCCGTTTCAAGCAACTGGCCCGGCTGGTCGGACGCTCCGGATCGATCGTGCGGCGGTAAAGACAGAACTAGTCTAGAGTCCCTGTCTCATTGCACAACGGCCCCAAGCATGGATGCGATGGATCGCCGAGAGCTCACATCAAAAAAACGCCCGGGAGATTCCCGGGCGTTTCCGTATCGCGATGCCAGCAGTTCACTACGCGTTCCGCTGTGTGAACCCCTACGCCGCCTTGGCGGCGTGCTCGGCGGCGTGTTTTTCCTGGGCGCGTCTGCGCCACGTCGATCCTATCATCAGCACGATCGCGATGCCGATCAGGCCGCACACCACCTCTGCACCATGACCGCCATTGGCGAAGTGCAAGCCGATCGGGCCGAAAACGCGGTCGAGCGAAACGCCGACCGGGCCATCGGAAAGCGTACGCAAATAGGGAACGACGGCAGGATCGGTGGCCATGACCTCGCCGGCGACCCAGCCGAGCAGGCCTGCACCGGCCCACACCAGAGCGGGCATGCGCGTCAGCAGCGCCATGATCAGCGCCGCACCGGCAACGATCAGGGGAACGCTGATCGCAAGGCCGATCACCAGCAGCGGAATGCTGCCATTGGCGGCGGCCGCAACCGCAATCACGTTGTCGAGGCTCATCACGATATCGGCGATCGCCACGATCCGCACGGCGGCCCACAGATGCGCCGCCGCGTGAACGTCGCCCTCGCCTTCATGTTCGGGCACGAGCAGCTTGGCCGCGATGTAGAGCAGCGCCAGGCCGCCGACCAGCTTGAGGAACGGCAGCGCCATCAGCGACACGACGATGCCGGTGAAGATGATGCGCAGCCCAACGGCGACGCCGGCGCCGAGGATCATGCCCCAGAACCGCTGGCGCGGCGGCAGCCCGCGGCACGCCATCGCGATGACGAGCGCATTGTCGCCCGACAGCAGGATGTTGATCCACATGATCTTGCCGAGCGCGACCCAGAAGGCGGGCTGCTGCATCTCGGCCTGGAACTGCGTGAAGAAGGTCGAGATCGTCGCCGGATCGAAAATTTGCAGCACCCAGTTCACAGCATTTCCCCCCGGCGCGTGGCCGCCCTTGGACGGCGCTCGCGCGCCGCTCGTTTTGATTTAGCCGACGATTTCGTTGCCGGAGAAGAACTGCGCGATTTCGATCGCGGCCGTTTCCGTTGCGTCCGAACCATGCACCGAGTTCTCGCCGATCGACTTGGCGTGAACCTTGCGGATGGTGCCCTCGGCCGCCTTCGATGGATCGGTCGCGCCCATCACGTCACGATATTTCAGCACCGCGCCCTCGCCCTCCAGCACCTGCACCACGACCGGGCCCGACGTCATGAAGTCGACCAGTTCGCCGAAGAACGGACGCGCTTTGTGGACCGCGTAGAAGGTCTCGGCCTGGTCGCGCGTCATGCGAATGCGCTTCTGGGCCACGATCCGAAGACCCGCCTTCTCGATCAACGCGTTGACGGCGCCGGTCAGATTGCGCTCGGTCGCGTCGGGTTTGATGATCGAGAAAGTGCGTTCCATCGCCATGATTACGTCCTTACAAAACGCTGATTGAGAGTTGGGGGCTTATATCGGCGCAGTCCTGCGACGGCAAGCGACCAAGCCGCGTTTTTGACGCGATTTCGCTGGTCAGCCCCTGCCGCCCCGGATCGTCATCCGGGCCGGGCCTTCGGCCGAAAGCGCTTCGAGCCCTTTACTGCAGCCATTTCACGCCGGCCCGAGGGCGTTCAGCACGTAGCCTTTCAGGCAATCGGGCGTTGTGGACCGATCCGAAGCGAGCTCGCGGATGGCGCCATCCGCGCCGAACCCTCGATCACGCTTCGCAATCGGACGATCGTGTTTCGCAATCGATCGCTTGGCATTGCCGCGGCTTCTCCGAAATTGGCCGAGCCCTCTTCGTCGGCCTCGCTATTGCCCCCGTCGATGCAGGGAACCGGCGGACAGCGTTTCCCCGGCTCGCTTCTGATGCGCGCATACGAGCTCTGCAACCCCGAAACAAATTGCAGTCTCATGACTTTATCCTGCAGCAACTTGCTCAGATTTACTCAAAAGCGATGCTGGAACTCGCCATGGATAGCCAAATCAATCCCGTTTTCGAGCAGATCGATCACCGGACTTCGCGATCGATCTGCGATGCCGTCGGCGAACGGTTGCAGCAGTATATGCGTCCGGAAACCGAACTCTCGCCCCGCTTGCAGCAATTGATCAATGAGCTCCGCCGGCGTGAGAACGAGATGTGTTAACCTGTATCGGGAGCCTTTGGAGCGCCTAAGCCTTGGGAGCGCCCATTCGCCAGATAAATCGGTTGCGTTTGGCGGCGGGTCCGGTGACAAGGCCGCATGCTTTCAATCACCGACATCTCGATCCGGATCGCCGGACGGCTTTTGATCGACGACAGCTCCGTGCAAATCGTGCCCGGCGCGCGCGTCGGCTTCGTCGGCCGCAACGGCGTCGGGAAATCGACGCTGTTTCACGCGATTCGCGGTGATCTGCCGACCGAATCCGGCAGCATCTCGATACCTCCGCGCTGGCGCATCGGCAGCCTTGCTCAGGAAGCCCCCGACGGGCCGGAAAGCCTCATCAACGTCGTGCTGAAGGCCGACCTGGAACGCGACGCATTGTTGCAGGAAGCCGAGACCGCCGACGATCCGCACCGGATCGCCGAGATCCAGACCCGGCTGGTCGATATCGATGCGCATTCGGCACCCGCCCGGGCTGCTGCGATCCTCTCGGGCCTCGGCTTCTCGACCGCGGATCAGGCCCGCCCCTGTTCGGAATTCTCCGGTGGCTGGCGCATGCGCGTCGCACTCGCCGCGACGCTGTTCGCGGCGCCCGATTTGCTGCTGCTCGACGAGCCCACCAACTATCTCGACCTCGAAGGCACGCTCTGGCTGGAAGACCATCTGGCAAATTATCCGCGCACGGTGATCGTGATCAGCCATGATCGCGATCTCCTGGACACGTCGGTCGACCAGATCCTGCATCTCGATCGCGGCAAGCTGACGCTCTACAAGGGCACCTATTCGTCGTTCGAGGAGCAGCGCGCCACGCGCGAGATGCTCGACGCCAAGCATGCCAAGCGGCAGATGGACGAGCGCAAGCGGCTGCAGGCCTTCGTCGACCGTTTCAAGGCGAAAGCATCCAAGGCGCGCCAGGCCCAGTCGCGCGTGAAAATGCTGGAGCGGATGAAGCCGGTCACGGCGCTGGTGACGCAGGACGTGCGCGAGATTTCATTCCCGACGCCTGAAAAGATGCTGTCGCCGCCGATCATCGCGGTCGATGACGTCTCGGTCGGCTATGATCCCAAAAAGCCCGTGCTCAACCGCGTCACGCTGCGGATCGACACCGAGGACCGCATCGCACTCCTGGGATCGAACGGCAACGGCAAATCGACACTTGTAAAACTGCTGGCGAACAAGCTGCCGCCATTCTCGGGGCGGATCACGCGCGCGGAAAAACTGTCGGTCGGCTATTTCGCGCAGCATCAGGTCGACGAACTCAACCTCGATGGCTCGCCCTACGACCATGTCCGCAAGCTGATGCCCGAGACGCCCGAGAGCAAGGTGCGGGCGCGGGTCGGCGCCATCGGATTTTCCGGCAAGGCCGGCGACACCCTGGTGAAAAGCCTGTCGGGCGGCGAAAAGGCGCGGCTGCTGCTCGGCCTCGCGACGTTCTACGGCCCCAACATGATCATCCTGGACGAGCCGACCAACCATCTGGACATCGACAGCCGCGCCGCCCTCGCCGAAGCGATCAATGAATTTCCCGGCGCCGTCATCATGGTCTCGCATGACCGCTATCTGATCGAAGCCTGCGCCGATCAATTGTGGGTGGTCGCCAACCAGACCGTGACGACGTATGACGGCGATCTCGACGAGTACCGCAAAATGGTGCTGTCGATCCGCGACGTCAGACCCGCTTCGCGCGACCGTGGCAATGAGCGTGCGAAGGAAAACGCAAAGCCCGAACGCTCTCGAGGCGAAAAGCGCACGCCGCTGCGGCAAAAAATCGCCGAGGCCGAGGCCGAGATCGCGCGCATCAACGGCATCATCGCCAAGATCGACACCGCGCTGGCGCTGCCGGACCTGTTCACGCGCGATCCGAAGCAGGCCGCCCAGCTCAGCAAGGCCCGCGCCGGTGCCGCAAGCGCACTACAGCGCGCGGAAGAAAACTGGCTGGAAGCAAGTTCGCAATATGACGAGGCGACGGGCTGAAAGCGATCTTGGGCAAACCGCCCCCGCACCTGCGGAGCCGAGAATGGCGCAGAACATCTACGACAAGCCCGAGTTTTTTGCCGGTTACGGCAAGTTGCGCCGCTCAGTGCACGGGCTCGACGGCGCTCCGGAATGGCCCGCGATACGCGCGCTGCTTCCGAATCTCAACGGCAAGCGGATCGTCGATCTCGGCTGCGGCTTCGGCTGGTTCGCCCGGTGGGCAAAGATGCATGGCGCAGCGCATATCCTCGCGCTGGATATTTCCGAGGACATGATTGCTCGAGCCACCGCCGATACAAGCGATCCGGACATCGAATATGCGATCGCTGACCTCGATCATCTCGATCTACCCGAAGCCTCTTTCGATCTGGCTTATAGTTCGCTTGCGTTTCACTACGTGCAGGATTTCGAAAGACTGGTTCGGACGGTGCATCGCTCGCTCACGTCAGGCGCGCACCTCGTCTTCACGATCGAGCATCCAATCTACATGGCGCCGACCCGTCCGGGCTGGTCGGTTGATGGTGATGGCCGCAGGACGTGGCCGGTCAATCAATATTCCGTCGAGGGTCCCCGAAGGACAGATTGGCTCGCGAAAGACGTGCTGAAATATCACCGGACGATCGGAACAACGCTAAACATCCTGATCGGTGCCAACTTCACTATCCGACATGTTCAGGAGTGGAGTCCCGCAGACGATGAGGTTGCCAGCAACCCTGATCTGGCTGAAGAACTGGAGCGGCCGATGATGTTGTTGGTGGTCGCTCAACGCTGAGCGGATGCCACCTCCCCGAGCGGGTTGATGATCCGAACTTCCACCATTCCGGCTTACGTCGCCGCCGGCTTTCGCTTCGGCTTGGCGCCCCTCGGCTGTTGCACCGGCTCGGGCCCGCGCTCGATCGACGACAGACGTCCAGCGGTGAAGGTGTAGATGCCGGCGCGCTGGCCGCGCGAATAGGTGACGATCGCAACGCGATCGCCGCGGGGATTATTCGAGAAGTTGACGCTGTCGGGCGCGCCGATGCCGCGCACCACATCGCATTCGGTATGGCCAAGCGCGACGCTACCGGTCGTCGAGGGCGGCGTACCAGCCTGCGCATTGGCGTCGGCAGCGCCTGATGGCGGCGCCATTCCCGGACAGGCGCCGTCGGCGGAGACGAGCTCTTCTGCCGTGACCGGCTTGTCCGGCGTCAGCGGCGGCGTCTCGATCGAAATGCTCTTGATGAAGACGCGGCCGGGACGCGAGAACCAATCGGCATCCTTCGAAAGCAGGTCAGGCGCGCTGCTGCAGCCCGCGATCACGGGACCGAGCAGAAGCAACGCCACCAATGGCTTTCGATTGAACGTTCCGTCTCGCACGCTGGACCCAGGCTCCCCCGCCCTTGATATGTAACTACTTGTCCCAACATCACTTTGCGGCACGACCATGGCTACCCACAAGTCTGCCGGAAGAAACTTCAAATTATCATTAATTGTCTTATATCGCTATTGCCGGCGCTGCCAGCGGCCCCGCTCGTCGGCCTGCCAATAGGTCACCTCGAAGCCGCGGGCCTTGCAATCGGTCCAGACGCCACGCGCCGCGGTCAGCGCGTCGGCATCGTCGCCGTTGAACACCAGCACCAGGCGCTCGTAGCTGTCGGAATCCGCAGGGAGTGCGGCATTGTCGATCAGGAACCTGACATTGGCGCGATTCGGATTGCCCTCCTCAGTCGAAAGGATGATGGGCTGATCCGGCGCATCTGCGGCGCGCCAGGTGGCGTGCGGCAGGAACGAATCGTCGCTGTAGGTCCACAGATGCGCATCGAGCGCATCGGTGCGTTCCTGCGAGGTCGATTGCACGACCACGCGCCAGCCCCGCTCCAGCGACTTTTCCAACAGCGGCGGCAGGACGCTTTCGAGCGACATGTTCTGCAAATGGTAGAACAGGACTTCCGTCATGCAGGTTTTCTGCTCTTCCGCTAATATTGCGCTGCTATTTCTTGGCTTCGTAATATTCCGAGACCAGCCGGTCGAGCAATCGCACGCCGTAGCCGGAGCCCCAACTTTGATTGATGTCGGTTTTCGGCGCGCCCATCGCGGTTCCCGCGATGTCGAGATGCGCCCACGGTGTATCGTCGACGAAACGCTGCAGGAACTGGGCGGCGGTGATCGAGCCGCCGTACCGTGCACCGGCATTCTTCATGTCGGCAAATTGCGAATCCATCAGCTTGTCGTATTCCGGACCGAGCGGCAGTCGCCAGACTTTCTCGCCAGTCTCGAGGCCGACCTTGCTCAGCCGTTCCGATAACTCGTCATTGTTGGAGAACAGGCCGGCATGTTCGGTGCCGAGCGCGACCATGATCGCGCCGGTCAGCGTGGCCAGATCGACCATGAATTTCGGCTTGAACTTCTTGTTGACGTGCCAGAGCACGTCGGCCAGCACGAGCCGGCCTTCGGCATCGGTGTTGATGATTTCGATGGTCTGCCCCGACATCGAGGTCACGATGTCGCCGGGACGCTGGGCGTTGCCGTCAGGCATGTTCTCGACGAGGCCGATGGCGCCGACCACGTTGATCCTGGCCTTGCGCGCCGCCAGCGCATGCATCAGGCCGACGACGCAGGCGGCTCCCCCCATATCGCCTTTCATGTCTTCCATGCTGGCGGCGCCCTTGATGGAAATGCCGCCGGTGTCGAAGCAAACGCCCTTGCCGATGAAGGCAACCGGCTGCTCGCCCTTCTTGCCGCCGTTCCAGCGCATGATCACGGTGCGGCTGGGCCGGGTCGAGCCCTGGCCGACGCCGAGCAGCGCACCCATACCGAGCCTGGTCATCGCCTTGACGTCGAGCACCTCGACATTGACGCCAACCTTCTTGAGCTGACTGGCGCGGCGTGCGAACTCGATCGGGAAAAGCACGTTCGGCGGCTCGTTGACGAGCTCGCGCGCGATGATCACGCCGTCGACGACGTGGGATTCCGGCGCGAAGGCTTTTCGCGCAGCATTAACGTCGGCCACTGCAATCGAAACATCTGATCGCAAGGCGCCGTTTTCGTCCTTTTTCTTGGTCTTGTAGCGGTCGAATTTATAGGCGCGCAGCCGGACGCCCGCCGCGATGGCGGCGGCCTGATCGGGCTGCATCGCGCCATCCGGCAGTTCGGCGATGATGGTAACGGCGTCACTGGCGGCATTGAGCTTGCCGGCGGTGACGCCGCCGAATTTGAGAAAATCCTTCTCCTTCAGCGCCGACGATTTCCCGAGACCGACGACGATCAGCCGCGGCGCCTTGATTCCCTCCGGCGCCAGGATGTCGAGCGCCGCGCCGCTTTTGCCCTTGAACTGGTTGGCCGCCGCGGCCCGCTTGACGGTGTCGGCCGCTGATCCCAGCGCCTTGCGGGTCGCCGCGCCGAACTTCAGCGCATCGTCGCAAAACACCACCAGAATGCCGCGAACCGCCGCGGAAAACGGGATAAAGCCGACCTTGACGGCGTCGGACATAGGCAATTCCTCCAGAATTCAGGGGCTGATTTCGGGACCGGAAGCGGTCCCAAGGATACGCGGAGCGGTATTCAGAATGGTCTCGTCGGTGGCGGTCCCGATCGGCCGGGACCTCGGTTTGCCGCACTATGGCCTGTCAGCCGCGGCGCTGCCAAGCGCCTGCGTGGCCGCAAGGCCACAGGGGCCGAATAATTAACCATATCCTAGGGGTGCCACGGCCCGGCCATTTTGTTGACGGATCAAAGGGATGGTAGTGAGAGCGTAGATGGCTGAAAGGCTGGCGGCGCGACCTTGGGGATCCCGGTTTTCGGGATTGGTCGCAAGCCGCTCTTTTGGCACGCTAGGTGGGATCGTGCGGTAAACGATGGGGTCGATCGACAAGTATATCTTCCGCACGACGCTTGCGTCGTTTGCGCTGGTCCTGGTCAGCCTGACGGGCGTGATCTGGATTACGCAGGCGTTGCGCGGCATCGACCTGATGACCAGCCAGGGTCAGACCATCATCACCTTCCTCGGCATCACCAGCCTGGTGATTCCCGCGCTGGTTCTGATCATCGCACCGATCGCGCTGATGATCGCGGTCTCCCACACGCTGAACAAGCTCGCCACCGATTCGGAAATCATCGTGATGAACGCCGCCGGCTTTTCGCCGTTCCGGCTGTTCCGTCCCTTCTTCTACGCCACCTGCGTGGTGGCGCTGATGGTCGCCTTCATCGGCGCCTACCTCGCTCCCGACGGCATGCGCCGGATCAAGCAATGGGACGCCGAGATCACCGCCGACGTGCTGACCAACATCCTGCAGCCCGGTCGTTTCGCCCAGCTCGACCAGAACCTGACGATTCGCATCCGCGAACGCCTGCCGGGCGGCGTGCTCGCCGGCATCTTCGTCGACGATCGCCGCGATCCGAAGGAGCGCGTCACCATCATCGCGGATCACGGCACGGTGCTGAAGAACGAGAATGGCTCGTATCTCGTGCTGGAAGACGGCAACCTCGAGCGATTCGAAGCGGGCAAGCGCGACCCCGCACTGGTGGCGTTCGGGCGCTACGCATTCGACATGTCCAAATTCTCCAATCAGCGCGACACGATACTGGGGATTCGCGAACGCTACCTCTGGGAACTGGCTTCGCCGGATGAAAACGACCCGGTGTTCAAGAAACTGGGCGGGCAATTTTACGCCGAATTGCACGACCGCTTGATGGCGCCGGTGTATCCGTTCGCGTTCGCGGTCCTGACGTTCGCGTTCCTGGGCACGCCGCGCACCACGCGGCAGAGCCGCAATTTTTCGATCGGCGGTTCGATTATCGCGGTGTTCGGCCTGCGCATGGCCGGATTCGCCTGCTCCGTCATGGCGGTGAAGAATCCCACCGCCGCGCTGGTCCAGTATGTGATGCTGTTCGCATCGATCGGCGTCGGCCTGTGGATGATCGTCGGCGGCGTGGTGGTGGAACCGCCGGCCGGCCTGATCGAGGCGATCAACAAATCGAATGCGCGCCTCGCGCGGCTCTTTGGACGGCCGGCCACAGCATGAGCATGTTGACCAATACGCTCGGGCGATACTTCGCCGGCCGCTTCCTGGTCGCGGCAGTGGGCGTGTTTGCGAGCATCTTCGTGCTGCTGGTGCTGGTCGACTACATCGAAATGGTGCGCAAGACCTCGGGGCTGGCGTCGGCGTCGGCGATCACGGTCGCGCAGACGTCGCTGTACCGCGTGCCGCAGCTGCTCGAAAAGCTGATGCCGTTCTGCGTCCTGATCGGCGCGATGACCTGCTACCTTGCGCTGTCGCGGCGGCTCGAACTCGTGGTCGCGCGCGCCGCCGGCGTATCGGCCTGGCAGTTCATCTCGCCGGCGCTGGCCAGCGCGATCATCCTCGGGACCATCGCCACGGTCGCCTACAACCCGATGTCGGCCAACCTGCGCGAACTTTCCAAGCGGATGGAGGCCGAACTGTTCGGCTCGGCACCTGGCGGCGGCATCCAGGACGCGTCCGGATTCTGGCTCAACCAGATCAACAGCGAGGGTCAGACCATCATCAACGCCGCCCGCAGCGAGCGGCAGGGCGTGCGGCTGACCGGTCTCACGGTGTTCCGATTCGATACAAACCTGCAGTTCAAGGAACGAATCGAGGCCCGCGAGGCGTCGCTGGAAGAAGGCCGCTGGGTGTTCAAATCGGTGCGCCGATACTCCCTCGACAAGCCGCCGATCGAGCAGGAAAACCTGTACATCACAACCACCCTGACGCCGGCCCAGATTCGCAACAGTTTCTCGACCCCGGAAACTGTGTCTTTTTGGCAACTCCCCGGCTATATCCGATCTTCGGAGAGCTCGGGATTTGCGACCGCCGGCTACCGTTTGCAGTATCACAAGCTCATCGCACAGCCGTTTTTGCTGGCTGCAATGGTGATGTTGGCGGCGTCGGTCAGCCTTCGCTTCTTCCGGATGGGCGGCGTGCAAAAGATGGTTTTGAGTGGCGTGGGTGCGGGCTTTCTGCTCTACGTTCTGTCGAAAGTAACTGAGGATTTGAGCAAGGCTGAGTTGATGCATCCCATCGCTGCGGCGTGGTTGCCCGTATGCGTGGGCGGCCTCACCGGTTTTTTGGCCTTGCTGTACCAGGAGGACGGGTAGTGGCCGTTGTCGCCGCCCGCCAGTTGAGGTCGCCTGCGTTCAGGCGGTGCAGCCCGCTGCGCCGCTATCGGAACCGCTTGGCCACCGTTAGCGTCCCGATGATCGCCCTGCTCGCCGGCTTTGCCCTCGCAGGCGTGATCGGGCTTGCCTCGACGGCACCCGCCTCCGCGCAAGGCTTCACCTACAATCCGCGGCCGCCCAAAGCGCCGCCACGGCCCGTCAACAACAACGGGCAAATGCTCGTGCAGGCCGTCGAGGTCGATTACGACTACAACAACCAGCGTGTGTCGGCGGTCGGCAACGTGCAGATGTTCTACAACGGCACCAGCGTCGAGGCCGACAAGGTCATCTACGACCAGAAGACCAAGCGCCTGCATGCCGAGGGCAACATCCGCCTGACGGACGCCGAAGGCAAAGTCACCTACGCCAACATCATGGATCTGAGCGACGACTACCGTGACGGTTTCGTCGATTCGCTGCGCGTCGACACCGAGGATGCGACGCGGATGGCGGCAACCCGTGCCGACCGGACCAGCGGCAATTATACCGTGTTCGAAAACGGCGTGTATACCGCCTGCGCGCCCTGCAAGGACGATCCGAAGAAGCCGCCTTTGTGGCAGGTCAAGGGTGCGCGCATCATCCACGACCAGACCGAGAAGATGCTGTATTTCGAGAACGCCCAGCTCGAATTCTTCGGTGTGCCGATGGCGTATCTGCCCTATTTTTCGACGCCCGATCCTACCGTGAAGCGCAAGACCGGCTTCCTGATGCCGTTCCTCAGCTCGTACACGCCCTACGGCTACGGCGTGGAAACGCCGTTCTATTGGGCGATTGCGCCGGACTACGACGCGACCTTCAATCCGCGTATCACGACCCGGCAAGGCGTGCTGTTTCAGGGCGAATTCCGCCAGCGCCTGATCAACGGCTCGTATGCGATCCGCGCTTATGGCATCAACCAGCTCGATCGCAGCGCCTTCGCCGGCCAACCCGGCGACCGCGATCTCCGCGGCGGCGTCGAAACCAAGGGCCAGTTCGCCATCAACGACAAATGGACCTGGGGTTGGGACGGCGTGCTGCTGTCCGACTACTTCTTCATGTCCGACTACCGGCTGGCCCAGTACAGGGATGCGCTGGGATCTTTCCTGAGCCTGCCGACCGAAGCGATCTCGCAGCTCTATCTGACCGGCGTCGGCAATCGCAGCTTCTTCGACGCGCGCACGATCTACTACCTCAGCTTCTCCGGCAGCCAGGAGAAGGTTCCGGTCATCCATCCGGTGATCGACTATTCCAACGTGATCAACAGTCCGATCTTCGGCGGTGAGGTCAGCTACAAGACCAACTTCACCAGCTTGTCGCGCTCGACCGCGGCGTTCGACCCGATCACGACGCTCGCAAACACCACCGGGCTCTGCACCACCGCGTCCGCCGATCCGCTCGCGCGGGTCCCCTCGCAGTGTCTGCTGCGCGGCATCCCCGGCACCTACACAAGGTTCACCGCGGAAGCGCAGTGGCGGCGGTCGTACACCGACCCCTACGGCCAAATCTGGACGCCGTTCGCGATCGCCCGCGTCGACGCGGTCGATGCCTCGATTTCGAATCAGCCGGGCGTCTCGAATTTCCTGCCTGTCGGCGATACCACCGCGCTGCGCGTGATGCCGACCGTCGGCCTCGAATATCGCTATCCCTTCATCAACGTTCAGCCCTGGGGTACCACCACGATCGAGCCGATCGCGCAGGTCATCATCCGCCCCAACGAGACCTTTGCCGGCAGGCTGCCCAACGAAGACGCGCAGAGCATGGTGTTCGACGCCAGCAATTTGTTCGCGGTGGACAAGTTCTCGGGCTACGACCGCATCGAAGGCGGCGGCCGCGCCAATGTCGGCGTGCAGGCGACCACGCAGTTCGACCGCGGCGGCAGCATCAACGTGCTGTTCGGTCAATCCTATCAGCTGTTCGGCATGAACTCGTTCGCGGTCGCCGACCTGACCAATACCGGGGTCGATTCCGGCCTACAGAACACGCGCTCCGACTATGTCGCCCGCGTTAATTATTCGCCCAACCGGACCTATACGTTCAGCGTGCGCGGGCGCATGGACGAAGCGACGCTCAACCTCAACCGTTTCGAGGCCGAGGGCCGCGCGTCGTTCGACCGCTGGTCGGTCAGCCTGCTGTACGGCAATTATGCGGAGCAGCCGGCCCTTGGGTACCTGACCCGGCGCGAGGGCCTGCTCGGCAGCGCATCGGTCAAGCTGGCGACGAACTGGGTGGTGTCGGGTTCCGCGCGGTGGGATCTTGAAGCCAACAAGCTCAATCAGTACATCATCGGCGCAGGCTATGTGGACGACTGCTTCGTACTCGCTGCCAATTATGTGACGTCCTACACCTATTCCGCCGGCACCACGCCGCCGGTCCTCAGTCACGGGTTCATGCTTCAGATCGGACTGCGGACCATCGCGAATTCGTCCACGTCGGCCACCGGCGCCGGCGGCCTTCAGTAGCGTGGGCGAAGCCTTGTCGAACAGTTCCCGGCGTATTGCGGATCGAATTGGTTGATGCGCCTGACATGAGCATGACGACTATCAAGCCTCGACATCATCGCCTCCGGTCCCGGATCGCAGGCTGCTCGGTTGCGCTCGCCATGCTCACCAGCAGCGGCACTCACCTGCACGCGCAATCGATCGCCTGTATGGTCACTGGCGAGCCCATCACCAATCTCGATATCGAGCAGCGCACCAAGCTGAACTTCCTGACGACCCGCAAGCAGATGCCCCGCCAGGAAGTGATCGACCAGCTGATCGACGAAAAGGTGAAGATCCGGGAAGCCAAGAAATTCGGCGTCGACCCCACGGCGAGCGATGTCGATCAGTCCTACGCCCAGATGGGTTCGCGGATGCGAATCTCGACTGAGCAGCTGACAAAATCACTGGAAAGTCAGGGCATCCGGCCGGAGACCCTGAAGGCCCGCCTGAAGGCCGAGATGGTTTGGACCAGCCTGGTGCGCGGCCGCTACAAGGAGAGCCTCCAGGTCGGCGAAAAGGAAGTCAACGCCGCCGCCCAGGAAGGCGGCGAAGCGACGAAGGTCGAAGCCTTCGAATACAAGATGCAGCCGATCGTGCTGCTGGTGCCGCGGGGCTCCCCGCCGAGCGCGATCGAAGCGCGGAAAAAGGAAGCCGAAGTCCTGCGCGAGCGCGTCCAGAGCTGCGAGGCGGCCAACTCCTATTTCAAGGCGATGCAGAACGGCACGATCCGCGATTCCGTCACGAAAACATCGACCGAGCTTGCTCCCCCGTTGCGTGAGCTGCTCGACAAGACTCCGATCGGCCATCTGACCCCGCCGGAGATTACCAAGCAGGGCGTGGAAATGGTTGCCCTGTGCAGCAGGAAGCCCACCACCGTCGATTCGCCGAAGAAGCGGGAAATCCGCGAAAAGATGTATACCGAGAAGTTCGAGGCGAAGCAGAAAGCCTATCTGGCCGAGATCCGCAAAGCCGCAATGATCGAATGTCGTTGACGCATGGCAAAGCCCCTCGCGCTGACATCCGGCGAGCCTGCGGGCATCGGTCCCGACATCGCCATTGCAGCGTGGCTCCGGCGTAACGAACTCGGCCTGCCGCCGTTCTATCTGCTCGGCGATCGCAACTGCTTCGCCGAGCGGGCGAAGATTCTCGGATTGAAAATCGAACTTGCGGACACCAGTCCGGAGGATGCGGCCACAGCTTTTGCCGGCGCATTGCCTGTCGTGGCGACGGGCGAAGTCGCAACCGCGGCGCCGGGCCGGCCGGACAGCACCAGCGCAAGCGCCGCACTCGCTTCCATCCGTCAGGCCGTCGACCATGTCCGGGCCGGACGGGCCAGCGCCGTTGTCACCAACCCGATCGCCAAGAGCGTGCTGTACCGCGCCGGCTTCCGTCATCCCGGCCATACCGAATTTCTCGCCGAGCTTGCCGCCAATGGCGGGGCGGCACCGCAGCCGGTAATGATGCTGTGGTCGCCGGCGCTCGCGGTGGTGCCGGTGACGATCCATCTATCGGTGCGCGACGCGCTCGCGCAGCTTTCGACCGATCTGATCGTGACGACGGCCCGCATCGCGGTGGCCGACCTGAAAGCCCGCTTTGGCCTCGCCAGCCCGCGTCTGGCCGTATCAGGCCTCAATCCGCATGCCGGCGAAGACGGCTCGCTCGGCATGGAAGACATCGAGGTGGTGGCGCCGGCCGTCGACATCCTGCGGCGCGACGGCATCGAGGTCCGGGGGCCGTTGCCCGCCGACACCATGTTTCACGAGGCCGCGCGGAAAACCTACGACTGCGCGATCTGCATGTATCACGATCAGGCGCTGATCCCGATCAAGACCATCGCCTTCGAGGACGCCGTCAACGTCACGCTGGGATTGCCGTTCATCCGCACCTCGCCCGATCACGGCACCGCGTTCGACATCGCCGGCACCGGGCGCGCCAATCCGTCGAGCCTCGTCGCGGCGTTGCGGCTCGCCGCGCGCATGGCGGCGGCCAGGGCGTTTTCCAGCGAAGTGGATACCGGTTCGCGTCAAGAAAACGCGTCAAATCAAAAAGGCTCCACCCCTGAATGAGCGCGATCGACGATCTGCCGCCGCTGCGCGACGTCATCCGCGAACACTCCCTGTCGGCCCGCAAATCGCTCGGCCAGAATTTTCTGCTCGACCTCAACCTCACAGCACGGATCGCGCGCGCCGCGGGTCCGCTCGAGGGCGCCACCATCATCGAGGTAGGCCCCGGCCCCGGCGGGCTGACGCGCGCGTTGCTGGCACTGGGCGCGCGGCGCGTCATCGCGGTCGAGCGCGACGAACGCGCGCTTGCTCCGCTCGACTATATCGCCAGGCGCTACCCGGGACGGCTGGAGATCGTGCATGCCGACGCGCAGCATTTCGATCCCCGCCCCCTGCTCGGCGGCGAGCCAGCCAAGATCGTCGCCAACCTGCCCTACAACATCGCCACGCAATTATTGGTGGACTGGCTCTCGATTGAACCGTGGCCGCCCTGGTATGACATGATGGTGCTGATGTTTCAGCGCGAGGTCGCCGAGCGGATCGTCGCGAAAGAAGACGACGAGGCCTATGGACGGCTCGCCGTGCTGGCCAACTGGCGCGCCGAGACCAAGATCCTGTTCGACATATCGCCGGCCGCCTTCGTGCCGCAGCCCAAGGTTACGTCGTCGGTGGTGCGGCTGGTGCCGCGCGGCGCGCCGGAGCCGTGCGACCGCCGCGCGCTCGAGCAGGTGGCAGCTGCAGCCTTCGGCCAGCGCCGGAAAATGCTGCGCCAGAGCCTCAAATCGCTCTCGGTCGATCCGGCCCGGCTGGCCGCCGCCGCCGGCGTCGATGCGACCCGGCGCGCCGAGACGATCCCGGTATCCGGCTTTGTTGCCATGGCCCGTGAATTGACCAATATACGAACCACCAAATCAAACGTTCCCTGAGGAGAAAATGCCATGGCGCTGATGCGTCGCCAATCGCTGGTCAAATTCGATGCGCCCCTGTGCGAAACCATCGTCGACACGCCCAAGCCTCAAGGCAACGAAGTCCTGGTCCGCATCGAACGTTGCGGGCTGTGCCACTCGGACCTGCATATCCAGGACGGCTACGCCGATCTCGGCGGCGGCAAGAGGCTCGATACCACGCGCGGCATGACGCTGCCGTTCACGCTCGGCCATGAGATTGCCGGCGTCGTCGAGGAAGTCGGCCCCGATGCGCCGAAGGCCCTGATCGGAAAGAAGCAGGCGGTATTTCCCTGGATCGGTTGCGGCCAGTGCCGCGACTGCGCGAACGGCGACGAGAACCTCTGCGTCAAGCAGCGTTTCCTCGGCGTCTCCATCGACGGCGGCTTTGCCAGCCACGTGCTGGTGCCCGACGCGAAATATTTGCTGGATTACGATCCGCTGCCGGTCAACCAGGCCGCGACGCTGATGTGCTCCGGCGTCACCGCCTATGGCGCGCTCAAGCGCCTGGTCGATCGTCCGCGGCAGCGCAATCTGCTGCTGATCGGGCTCGGCGGCGTCGGCATGATGGGACTGTCATTCGCGCAGGCGATGTTCACGCAGAAGATCGCGGTAGCGGATTTAAGCTCGGCTGCGCGCGAGAGCGCCTTGAAAAATGGCGCCGCTGTCGCTTACGACCCGGCAGAGCCCGACGTGGTCAAGCGCATGATCAAGGAGACCGAGGGCGGCTTCGACGAGATCGTCGACTTTGCCGGCAATGAAAAATCGATGGCCTTTGCGGTCTCGGTCGTGGCGCGCGGCGGCAAGATCGTGGTCTCCGGCCTGATGGGCGGAAATTTCAGCCTGCCGATGGTGCAATGGGTCTACAAGCGCATGACCATCGAAGGATTCATGGTGGGCACCCTGGCCGAGGGCAAGGAATTGATGGCGCTGGCGCGCGCCGGCAAGATCAAGCCGACGCCGATGAAGGAAGAACCGATGACCGACGTCCAGAAATGGATCGACGAGTTGCGCGCCGGCAAGGTGGTCGGGCGTATCGTTCTGAAGAACTGAGGCGATGCAGGCGCGCAGCGTTGCCATGAATTGCGGCAACAGCGACGCTGTCGCGTCTTCCGAGGCATTACCGGTAAGTTAGTTGCACCGTCACCGTAGTTCCACGGAATCGTTGGCGGTGTTACTCCTGATCTTTCTTCCTCTATTCAACCAGCCAAAGCGAATCTTGTCCGGTCGTTGAATAACAGGCTTGAGGTCAAGCAAGGTATCCTAGGCCGCTTGCGCTTGCCATCGCTTGAAGGTGCTGCGCGTTTTCGAATCGAGATCGATCTTCATGGGCAGCATGCTGCAGCCGAGCGACCCGCAGGTGCCTCGTCGATGTGCACGCGATGATGCGGTCGCGATACCGAAACGCAACAGACGACCGCAATCAGATGTCGCGCGCGGAATTGTAATGATGGAACCAAGCGGACTCAGGTTAGATTCCATGCAGTTGGAATTTGGCAGGGGGCTCTAATGCCATACTTCAATTTTGATCTCGTCGTCGGTGCTGAGTTTAAAAACCAGGGCGGCATGATCCTCGAGAACACAGATTACGCGATCGATAAAGCAGATAGCCTCGCGAACGAGCTTTGCATCGTTCGTCCCGAGCTGTGTTCGACAGGATGTGCCGTGCGCGTTACTGACGGGGACAGCAACGAGCTCTACCGCACTCCGCTCGAGACTATCGGCCGCGGATGAAATCGTCCGGTCGTGCACCATGAGCGCATGATCTTGCGAATTGCTGCGATGCGTCCGAGTGCACTGTCACCGTAGACATGACGACTGAAAGACAAGTCGTCACGCACCGGCGAGCTGAATCAACTTGCGACCGATCGGCTTGGGCTGCTCGCTGCGCAACACCAGCGACGTCGTCACAGCGCCGTGCCTGGCCACAGCGTCCACGATCGTTTCCAGTTGTTGCGGGGACGGCACGAAAACCTTGAGGATGAAACAATCCTCTCCGGTCAGTCGCAGCACCTCCAGGACGTGAGGCATTTCGGAGAACTGCTTCAGGCAGGATTGAATATGTTCGTGGGTCGTGCGCACGCGGATTACGGCCATCATTCGGAGGCCCAGCGCGGCAGGGTTAATTCGAGCGCCATAGCCGGTAATGACGCCGCGCTCCTCCAGTCGCTTGACCCGTTCGGACGTCGCGGGCTGAGAAAGTCCGACCCTCCGGCCAAGCTCTGACATCGCGATACGTCCATCCTCCTGCATGGCTTCGATGATCGCGATGTCTGTGGGATCGAGGGCTACGACGTTGTTTTCTCGGGATGACATGGGTGAACCTTAAATCCATCGGTGCGCACGCTTCTTTTCCGATCATTTCCCATTCCCGATCGCAACGGAAGACGTCAACTTTGTCCCGTCACAAGGGATAACGGAGCGGACATGGTTGAGATCATTATGGTGCCGGGAATCGGAGGATCGGGTGAGTTGCACTGGCAAACCCGCTGGGAAGACGCAAACCCGCGATGGCACCGCCTTCAACCCTCGGACTGGAATCAGCCTGAACTCGATGACTGGATCGCGGCGCTTGATCGCGCGGTGGGTGCAGCCCGGCAGGCGCCGCTTCTCATCGCTCACAGCCTGGGGTGCCTCTTGGTGGCGCATTGGCAGCAAGTTTCAACGACGCCTGTAGCTGGCGCTTTCCTCGTGGCGGTTCCGAACCCGGAAGCGCAGGCCTTCCCCGTCGAGGCCGCCAGTTTTGCCAATCCGCCGCGGACGGAATTCAGGTTTCCCTCACTCATCGTCGCGAGCGCGGACGACCCGTATGGCACGGTCGAATATGCCCGAGAGAGAGCGAACCAGTGGGGATGCGGTATCGTTGAGGTCGGACAACTCGGACACATCAACGAGACCAGCAAGCTTGAGAACTGGCCGCAGGGAAGGGCGTTGCTCGCAGCTTTCGCCGCCGGCACCGCGAACCGACGGCGAGACAGTTAGAGCACCCGCCTCCAGATCGGATCGAGACCGCCCGCATCACCGCGCGCAGACGAAGCTGGCTGCGCTCTTGGAATCGCCCGCCTTGTATTGCGGCCAGGCCGGCCATTGGCACAGCGGCAGTGAGCGATCGACGGTGATCGGCAGCGCGGGCTGCTGTTCGACGACGACGAGATCGCCAGGCGCGCGGCCCTGCTCCACCCAATCGACGAGAACCGACAGCATGTCGACGCTCGACGGTGCGCCGCTGCCGACGTGATCGACACCGGGCGCGGCATAGAGGCGGACGAATTCGGCGGTCGCCGCCTCACCCATCCGCTTCTGCACCTGTTCGAAATAGCCGATCCCCGCGTAGGGGCTCTGCGCGTAGTCGGCCATGTATTCGAGCATGATGAGCTTGCCGCCACGGGTCTTGAACGCGCTGAGGTCAGGATTGGTCGAATCCATCAGCGCGGAAACCTCGCGCACCCGCTCGGCGAAATCCTCCACCCGGTATTTGCGGACATCGAAATTCGGATCGCGCGCGAAGATGTGCGCGATGCCGCCTGCACCGTAGACCCAGGCGATGCCGTTGGCGGGCACCGGTGGCAACGCCGGAGGCGCGGAGCCCAGCCACCACGCACTCCATCCGCCGGTCGGGCCGTAGGATTTCGTCGCTTCGCCGGAAACGCCCCAGCCCGGATATTCGGTGATGCCGTTGGCGAGCGCGAACGGGAATTTATAGGGTGCAAGCAGCGTGCGAATGGCGTTGACCTGCGCTTCGCTGAGGCACGTGTCGCCGCCAGCCCCGCTGGCGCAGAGCAGTTTCGCCGGGTCGAAGCGCGCCTTGCAGCCGACCGCATCTCCCACCAGGGCGTCGGCGACGCCGTCCTGCGCATCGCAGGCCGCGAGCACCGCGTCGTGCACAAGCTTGACCTGCGCCGGGCGAATCCAGCCCTCGCCCATCGTCGCAAGGCCGGCGCGGGTGCCGGCATGCTGCAGCCCGACCCAGTTAATTACGGGAACGCGGGCGAAGATGCCGTCGAAATCTGCGGGATAACGCTGCGCCATCGTGAGGCCCTCGCGTCCGCCTTCCGAACTGCCGACGAAATACATCCGCTCGGGCTTCGCGCCGTAGGCCCGCTCCATCAGCATGGCGGCAGCGTCGCGCACTTTCTTGTAGGAGGCATGTGCAAAATTGACGAAGGCCTCGTCGTTCGCAGCAAACAGCTGAGGCGGTTCGCCCGGCTTGGTCTCGTGACCGGAGTCAGTGCCGTAGGTCGCAAACCCCCGCGCCAGCGGCGAGGCGCTGTCGAACGGGGCGGCCGGCGGCAGGCTGAGGGCGGTGATCAACACGCCGTTGAATCCGCCGCCGCCATACTGCACCGAGCGGCCGTTCCATTGCAGCGGCAGATTGAGCTGAAAGCGGATCGGCGGCGCCTTCGGATCGGTCGGATCGATATGACCCAGCACGCGGCAGAATTGCGGGGTCGCGGGACTGATGCGGGCGGCGGGGGTTGGTCCGCCCGGCGCGACGGTCAGCGGCTTCGGCTCGGTCAGCGCGGCCGCGTCGACCTTGATCGCACCGCTGCCCGCACCCGACAATGCGGCGCATGCCGCGACCGGGTCGGCGCCGAGAGGCCGCTCGGCCGCAGCGGCCAAGGCTGGCAGTGCGATGAGGCCGGATAGAAATACCGTCGTCGTGATTGCGCGCGATGCGGCGAACTTCGTGATCATGCGATCCCCCCGCGGACTTCACTTTTTGGGTCCTGTCAGGCGAAACTGCCACAAAGCCTGACCGGCGTCACGCCTCGGCCCTGCAGCGACGCACCGCACCGCGCAGCGACGCTGTCGAAACATTACGCCGCACCGATCGGACATCCGGCCCGCTTTTCCCGGGCCACGCAGGCTGGTATCCTGCCGGCATATTGCGGGGAATTATTGGAAATGCGCGGGGCTTTCGACGGCAAAGTCTGGGCGTTTGCAGCGTTGGCGATTCTGCTGTCGCTGATGTCAACCGCGCCCGCCGCTGCCGAGAAACGTATCGCGCTGGTCGTGGGCAACTCCGCCTATCAAAACGTTCCCCGGCTCGACAATCCCCGCAACGACGCGGCGCTGATGGCAAACACGCTCGCCGGTCTCGGTTTTACCCTGGTCGGCGGCCGCGCCCAGCTCGATCTCGACAAATCGGCCATGGACACTGCCGTGCAGAATTTCGGCCGCCAGGTCCAGGGCGCCGATGTCGCGCTGTTCTACTACGCCGGCCACGGCGTTCAGGTGGCGGGTTCGAACTATCTGGTTCCAGTCGGCGCCAATCCGACGCGCGAGGCCGATGTCGATTTCCAGATGGTGGACGTCAACCTCGTGCTGCGCCAGATGCAGGGCTCGGGCACGCGGCTCAACATGGTGATCCTCGATGCCTGCCGTAACAATCCGTTCGGCGCGCGCGGCCTGCGCGCCTCCGACGGCGGGCTCGCCCAGATGCGCGCGCCGGAAGGCACGCTGATTTCCTACGCGACGCAGCCCGGCAACGTCGCGCAGGACGGCACCGGCGGCAACAGCCCCTACACCAAGGCGCTGGCGGCGACGATCAAGCAATCGGGCCTCGATATTTTCCAGACCTTCAACCAGGTCGGCCTCGCGGTGAAGCGCGAGACCGGCGGCGCGCAGCAGCCCTGGGTGTCGTCTTCGCCGATCGACGGCACGTTTTACTTTGTCGCGCCGAGTTCGCCCGCCTCGCCGCAAGTCGCAGTCGCACCGCAACCGGCGCCGCAGCTCTCCAGCACGCTACGCCCCGATCCCGACCGGATCCCGATCAAGGACGTGGCGCTGCTCAGGGAATTGAGCGACCGGCTCTACGAGCTCAATTTCGATCCGGAGCCGCTCGACAGCAAGAACGGCATGCGGCTGGCGATCAGCCAGTTTCAGGCCAAGAGCAGCATGACGCCGACCGGTGAGGCCACCGAGGGCGTGCTGACGCGGCTGCGCAAGATGGACGATCTCAAGCCCTGGGGCTCGATCGTCTACGGCCCTGACAGCAACAAATGGGGCATCTCCTGGAATCACGCGTCGCGGCGCGCGGCGGTCGACGATGCACTCAAGAATTGCGGATCGAGCAAATGTCCGCTCGAGCTCAGCTTCTATGGATCGCGCTGCGGCGCGTTTGCGATTTCGGGGAATTCTTACTCGCTGGTTCAGCGCGACACGGTCCAGCGCGCCAAGGAGGCCGCGCTTGGCGAGTGCAACAAGGCTGGCAAGTCTTGCCGCGTCATCGGTGCGGTCTGCGCCGATGGATCCGGCCGCTAGATTTTACATTCGAGACATTGAAAGCACCGGTTCATGCAAAACGCTGTTCAACGTTCGATCAAGGTTGGTGTGCTCTGCCTTTTGATGTCGGTTGGGTTCGGAACGACCAGCTTCGCGCAATCCGGCAGTGCCGGCGGCAGCATCGGCAATGACGAGAAATCGCTGTCGGGATCGCGCACGACGCCGCGGGCGGTTGAGACCGAAAAACCTGCACGACGCAGCAAACCGAGGCCCGAACCCGAGGAATCGCGTCGCGCTTCGCGGAAGAGCGGTGGCGGTGGTGGTGGCAATTTCGACGGCACATGGGTTGCCCAATCCCAAGGCTGCGGCAACAGCACCGAGCGGTTCGTGATCAGCGGCGGCAGGATCTCGGGTGAATTGAGTTCCGGTCAGGTCAGTTCAAGTGGCTCGACGACGTCAGGCGGATCCGTCTCGGGTTTGAGTTGGCGCAGCTCCGGCCGTTTCTCGGGCCGCAGCGGCTCCGGAACGTTCAGGCGATCGGACGGCTGTTCCGGAACGTGGACAGCGTCGAAACAGTAACATCGCACTTGGCTCGCGCTCGTCTCAGTTAAGGTCGGCATTACATTCGAAGAATTGAAGGCACCTGCTTATGCAAAACGCCGCCGGTCAACGCTCGGTCAGGATTGCTTTGTTCTCCCTGTTGATGTCAGCCGCATTCGGAGCAAGCGTCAGCCTGGCGCAATCCGGCAGCGCCGGCGGCAGCATCGGCAATGACGAGAAATCACTGTCCGGATCTCGCGCCACGCCGCGCGCGATTGAGACGGAGAAGCCCGCACGGCGCAGCAAGCCCGAAGCCGAGAGCCCACGCCGCGCCTCGCGCAGTGGTGGCGGTAGCGGCGGCAATTTCGACGGCGCGTGGATGGTTACATCGGTCGGCTGCGGCGGCACTACGACTAGCGCGGTGGTCGTGACCAGCGGCAGGATCATCGCCCAAGGCGTCAGTGGCAGCGTCAGCGGCAACGGTTCCGCCCGCACGGTCGGCAATTTCAACGGCCTCACGGTCACCAGTTCCGGCCGTCTCTCCGGCCGCAGTGGTTCCGGAACGTTCCGGCAATCGACCGGTTGCGGTGGAACGTGGACGGCCAGCAAACAGTAGCGTTCGCGCCTGTTTTCTAGGCTTCCGCCCGCTTCGCATATTGGGCTGGCGAGCCCCAATTATGCCCTACCCGCTCCGAAATTGCGGCCCATTACGACCCAAGTCTTTAACGAAAACTTGAGACGTAAGTGTCGCGTAAGCGTCGCGTATCATTATCGGGGATGGCCATGTCAAAGCGTTCAGCGAAATTCATCTCGGCGTTCTTCGCCAGTATTCTGGCGGGAACCAGTTTCGCTGCCGTTGCTCAGGACGCCGCCAAAGATAACAGCAAGGAGAACAGCGCGAAAACGGCGGACACCTGCCTGACGCGTCCAAAAGGGGCTTTGCCGGCAGGCGGTCATTGGTATTACCGGACCGATCACGCCACCAAACGCAATTGCTGGTACATCGGCGAAGCGAAGAACAAGACTGCGCGCGCCGCGCCGAAGGAATCTTCATCCGCGCCTGCAGCATCGGACTCCGCACCGGCGGAAACGGCCGATGCCGTTTCGCCGCAGCAGAGCATCAATGCGCGCAAATCGATCGCCAACGCGCGCGCCGAACTGACCGCGCCGCAAGCACGCGTCGAGGATCTGATCGAACCAAAGAGCACGGGCGCCGTGCCCGTTGCCAGCATCGCAAATAGCCAACTTGCGGCCACACCAACCGCACCGGACGCGCCGCCATCATCCATCGCATCGCGCTGGCCGGAATCCTCGGGCGTCACCTCTTCGAGCGGTCCGCGCCTTGCCGCGGCCGAGCCAGCGCAAAGCCAGCAGGCTCAACCCCCGCAGACCCAGAGCCTCCAAACCCAGAGCCTGCAAACCCAGGACGTTCAAACCCAAAGCCTTCAAACCAATCCCGCAACGGCGCCGCCGCCCGCCGTCGCCCCGGTTGCGCTCGCTGTCGCTGACGCATCGCAGGAAAGACGGTCGGCATCGATGCAGATGCTGCTGCTGGTAATGGCTGGTGCACTCGCGCTGGCAGGAATTACAGCAAGTCTGGTTTACCGGTTCGGCCGCGCGCAGGCGATCCCGCTGGAAGCGCGCAGTGATCGCCGAGCGATCTGGGATTCGGTCCCGACCGAACGGACCTCGCCATCGATGTTCCCGGACGAGACGCCGGTCTGGCGCAGCAATACTACCCGCAACGTTGCCCCCCAAGACCTTCCCCGCGATCCGCGCGCACCGGACGATCCGGAGCGGCGGGTGACCGAGATGCTGGCGCGATTGGCGCGCAGCGCGCACACGTAACGCCGGGCGCAGCGTCATCCGGATACGGACTCGGCCTGCTATTTTTCGAGCTGGCGCTGCAGGCCGCGAACGAATTCCGTCAGTCCGGTGCGGCGCTCGCGCTTGAGCCGCTCGGCCTTGAGGATCGACTGCACCTCGGCGAAGGCATGGTCGACGTCCTGGTTGATGACGATGTAGTCGTATTCCGCCCAATGGCTCAGTTCGTGGGTGGCACGGTCCATCCTTCCGCGAATGACCTCGTCTGAATCCTGGGCGCGGGTGTGCAGGCGCTTTTCGAGGTCGGCAGCCGACGGCGGCAGGATGAACACGCTGACCACGTCGGCGCGGGCTTTCTCGCGCAATTGTTGCGTGCCCTGCCAGTCGATATCGAACAGTACGTCCTGCCCGGCCGACAGCGCGGCCTCGACCGGCGCGCGCGGCGTTCCATAGCGATTGTCGAACACGGTGGCCCATTCGAGCAACTCGCCCTTCTTGGCCATTGCTTCGAATTTCGGTTTGTCGACGAAGAAATAGTCGCGCCCGTCGACCTCTCCCGGCCGCATCGGCCGCGTGGTCGCCGACACCGACATCTTTAGACCAGGCATCTTGTCGATCAGCATCCGCGACAGCGTGGTCTTGCCCGCGCCGGATGGCGAGGACAGCACGAACATCAGTCCGCGCCGCTCAACCCCGTCGAAACCACCAGCCGTCATCACTCACTCCAGATTCTGGACTTGCTCGCGGAACTGCTCCACCACGTTTTTCATCTCGAGCCCGGTATTGGTCAACTCCAGATCGTTGGATTTCGAGCAGCAGGTGTTGACCTCGCGGTTGAACTCCTGGGCGAGAAAATCCAGCCGGCGCCCCACCGGGCCGCCCTTACCGATCATCTCGCGGGCCTGGGCAACGTGGGAGGCGATGCGGTCGAGCTCCTCGCGGATGTCGGCCCTGGCCGCGATCATGATCGCCTCCTGATTGAGCCGGTCAGGATCGAAACGATCTGACGTTTCCAGCAGCGCTGCGACCTGTTCGGCCAACCGCGCCCTGATCGCCTCGGGCTTGCGGCCGGGCGCGGCCTCGGCCCTCTTCGCGAGCTTCTCGATCTCATCCATGCGCTGGTTGAGAATGTGCCCGAGCGTGACGCCCTCGCGGCGGCGCATCTCGACCAGATTGGCCAGTGCCTGCTCGAAGGCTAAAGCCGCGGCGTCTTTCGCCGCCTTGTCTTCGGCCTCATCGCTTTCGGGTTCAACCACCTCGATGACGCCCTTGATGCCGAGCAGACCATCGATGCTGGGCGCCACCGCGTCGATCTTGCCGGCGAGCACACCGGCCACCTTTACGATCGAGTTGAGCACGTCCTCATTGATGCGGATGGTCGAGACCGCATTGGCCCGCTTGACGTTGAGATTGGCGTAGACCGTGCCCCGCGACAGCACCTCGCCGGCGCGCTTCTTGGCGAAAGCCTCGAGTTCGTCCCATCCGGGCGGCAGCCGCAACCGCAGGTCAAAGCCCTTGGCATTGACCGACTTCAGTTCCCACTCGAACGTGTACGGCCCGCTGGCGCCGTTGCTCCGGGCAAAACCGGTCATGCTCGATAGCGCCATCGCGTAAAACTTTCCGAAACAGGGAGATGCGAGACTCGGGGTGCGGCGCGAGCTTAAAACGAATTCACGCCTGATGGAATTGCGTTAGCGCTGAACCACCGGCGCCGTGGTGGGCGATTGCGCCGCGCCCTGGCGGGCGCCGGGGGCGGCCGCAGGCGCCGCCGGACGTGCGGGCTGCCGCTTCGTTCCCGTGGGCTTCGGTGTCGTCGCCGTCGGGTTGGTGTCGGCCGCCGGCGCACCAGCCGCCGCAGGCGGTGCGGCCTCTTCGGCCGGTTCGACGGTGTCGTTCTGGATCTGCTTTTCCAGCACCCGCAGCTTGGCGACGTTCTTCTGGTGCTGGTCGTAGGTCTCGGTAAAGGTGTGTCCGCCGCTGCCATCGGCGACGAAGAACAGGTCGCGGGTCCGCGCCGGGTTGGCGACCGCCTCGAGCGAGGCGCGGCCGGGATTGGCGATCGGGCCCGGCGGCAAGCCCTCGATCACATAGGTGTTGTAGGGCGACGGCTGGGTGATCTCGGAGCGTTTGATCGGCCGGCCGAGCGTACCCTTGCCGCCCACCAGCCCGTAGATGATCGTTGGATCGGACTGCAGCTTCATCTTCTGTCGCAGCCGGTTGGTGAAGACGGCGGCGACCCGGCTGCGCTCGTCGGCACGGCCGGTTTCCTTCTCGACGATCGAGGCAAGCGTGATCAATGCCTCCGGCGACTTGACCGGAATGTCCGGATTGCGGCGTTCCCAGATTTCCGCAAGCATCCGCTTCTGCGTCTGCTGCATGCGCTGGACCACCTGGTCGCGGCTGGTGCCGCGCGGGAATTTATAGGTTTCCGGCAGCAGTGTGCCCTCGCGCGGCATTTCCTTCAGCGAGCCCGAGAACAGATCGTTGTCGGTGAGGCGCGCCACGATCTGCTCGGAAGTCAGGCCTTCGGGAATGGTGACGCTGTGCTGCACCACCTTGCCTTCGACGATGGTGGCGATGACATCGCGCAGGCTGGCGCGCTTCTGGAACGAATATTCGCCGGGCTTGAGATCGGAACTCGCCTTCAGCGCAAACACGCTGCCGATGAACAGCCACGGATTGACATTGATCACGCCCTCGCGCTGCAGCGCGTCGGCGATGTCCCTTTTGCCGGCGCGCGCCGGAATGTTGACGATCTTGTCTTCCAGCAGCGGACCCGGCGTCTCTAAAAGCTGGCGGCCGTAATAATACGCGGTCCCCGCGCCGATCATCAAAATGATCAGAATGGTGATGATGGCATTGCCGATCACGACAAACGGATTGCGGGCACGCTCCGACCGCTTCGGCGGCGGCGGTACCTGCTCGGGCTCCAGCGCAGCGCGCGGGCTCCGGGGGGAAATGGGCGGCCTTTCACTCATCGATGCAACCTGAATCCTGCCGGTTCAATCGTGGCCTGACAAACCCCTGCCCGGCCAATAGCATACGCCCACGTCTAGGAGTCATCGCCGAATACGGCAAAACGGTGGAGTCGCTCTAAACACTTGCTAACTAACTACGCGCCGAACGATGACGGAGGCGTTGGTACCTCCGAAACCGAAAGAATTCGACAGCGCGACGTTGATCTCGCGTTGGCGCGCCGCTTGAGGCACGAGATCGATCGCCGTCTCCACCGACGGATTTTCCAGATTGATGGTGGGCGGGGCGACGTTGTCGCGAATCGCAAGGATGCTGAAAATCGCCTCGATCGCGCCGGCCGCGCCGAGCAGATGCCCGGTCGACGACTTGGTCGACGACATCGACACCTTGGACGTTGCATTGCCGAGCAACCGCTCCACCGCACCGAGTTCGATCTCGTCGCCGATCTGCGTCGAGGTGCCGTGCGCGTTGATGTAGTCGATATCGGAAGCGCTGATCCCAGCGCGCTTCAACGCCGCACTCATGCTGCGGAAGGCACCATCGCCGTCCGGCGCCGGCGAGGTGATGTGATAGGCGTCACCGGACAGGCCGTAGCCGATCACCTCGGCGTAGATTTTCGCGCCGCGCTTTTTGGCGTGCTCATATTCCTCGAGCACCACGATGCCGGCGCCCTCGCCCATCACGAAGCCGTCGCGATCCTTGTCGTAGGGACGCGAAGCCCGTTCCGGCGTGTCGTTGAAGGCGGTCGACAGCGCACGCGCCGCGCAGAAGCCCGCCATCGCCAGCCGGCAGATCGGCGATTCGGTTCCGCCCGCCACCATCACCTCGGCATCGCCGAGCGCGATCAGGCGGCTGGCGTCGCCGATCGCGTGCGCACCGGTCGAACACGCGGTGACGACGGAATGGTTGGGTCCCTTGAGGCCGTGCTCGATCGAGACGTAGCCGGAAGCGAGATTGATCAGCCGCCCTGGAATGAAGAACGGCGAGACCTTGCGCGGGCCGCGCTCCTTGAGCAGCAGCGCGGTATCGGCGATGCCGGACAGGCCGCCGATTCCGGACCCGATCAGGGTGCCGGTCGCGCATTTGTCTTCTTCGCTCTCGGGATGCCAACCGGCGTCGTCGAGCGCCTGGCGCGCGGCGGCCATCGCAAAGATGATGAAATCATCGACCTTGCGCTGGTCCTTTGGCTCCATCCACTGGTCCGGATTGAAGGTGCCGCCGCTGCCGTCGCCGCGTGGAATCACGCAGGCGATCTGGCTGGAGAGATCGGCAACCTCGAAGGTCTCGATTCGCCTGGCTCCGCTCCGGCCGGCGAGGATACGCGCCCACGTTGCGTCAACGCCGCAGCCGAGTGGCGTAACCATGCCCAGCCCCGTGACGACAACCCGCCTCATATCAAAAACTCCGGCCCGAAACTGGCGGTCCATAACAAGAAACCGGGGGACCGTTCGACAACGGCCCGTCCGGCTCTATGCGCACCGCGCGGGGGCGTCAGCTTTTCGCGTTCTTTTCGAGAAATTTTGTCGCGTCGCCGACGGTCAAGATCGTTTCCGCGGCGTCATCAGGAATCTCGCAACCGAACTCTTCTTCAAATGCCATCACAAGCTCGACGGTGTCGAGGCTGTCAGCGCCAAGGTCATCGATGAAACTTGCCGCATCGACCACCTTCTCGGGTTCAACACCGAGGTGCTCGACCACAATCTTCTTAACCCGCTCGCCAATCTCACTCATCGTTCAACCTCGTGCTTGTTCCATTGGACCCGACCCCAAGATACCGCAAGACGATACGAGCCATCGTGGTCGTTAAACTTCCTTCGCAATCGCGCATAGTCTTGATTCGGCACGGTGGTAGCCGATAAAGGCCCGGCGAACGGCAGGCGTCGCCACGCCAATATACAGGGTTTCAAAATCCTGCAATGGCCTTGTTTGCCCATCCGTCGGTGGTTCGGTTATCATACTTCCCTACCGTTGACTACAAGCCCTCGGCCGGCCGCCCGAAACGGCCCTTGGCCGCATCGATCGGGCCGTTAAGCGGCTCAAATCATGGCCATTCCGCCGTTGACGTGGATGGTTTGCCCGGTGACGTAAGCCGCCTCGTTCGAACTGAGATAAACCGCCGCCGCGGCGATGTCCTCGGGCGTTCCCAGCCGTGCTGCAGGAACCTTCGACAGGATGGTCTCGCGCTGCTTGTCGTTGAGCGCATCCGTCATCGGCGTCTTGATGAATCCGGGCGCGATGCAATTGGCGGTCACGTTGCGCTTGGCGTATTCGCCGCCCAGCGTCTTGATCAGGCCGATGATTCCCGCCTTCGACGCGGTGTAATTGGCCTGTCCGGGATTACCGGTCACACCGACGATCGAGGTGATGGCAATGATGCGGCCGAAGCGCTTGCGCATCATCAATTTGGTCGCGGCGCGCGCCAGGCGGAAGGTCGCCGTCAGGTTGACGTTGATGACGTCGTCCCAATCCTCGTCGCGCAATTGCACGAACAGATTGTCGCGGGTGATGCCGGCATTGGCGATCAGGATATCGACCTGCCCCATCGCCGCTTCCGCCGCGGGCACCAGGGCCTCGACTTCCGCGCTGTCGGAAAGATTGCACGGCAGCACGTGGACGCGCTCGCCGAGCTTGGCGGCGAAGGCATCCAGCACTTCGCGGCGCGTGCCCGAGATCGCCACCGTCGCGCCCTGCGCATGCAGTGCCTGCGCGATGGCGTTGCCAATACCGCCGGTCGCGCCGGTCACCAGCGCCGTTCTGCCCGTCAAATCGAACATCGAAATCTCCTTGGTTCGGCAGCTTACTTCGAAGCCGCCAATGCATCCTTGGCGGCGGCAATGTCGCCGGGCCCACCGACGGATACGCCAACGGCACCGTCGGCGATGCGCTTGACCAGCCCGCTCAGCACCTTGCCGGCGCCGATCTCGAAAAACCGCGTGACACCGTGACCCGCCATGTAGGCGACCGACTCGCGCCACCGCACGGTGCCGGTGACCTGCTCGATCAGGCGGCGCCTGATCTCGTCGGGATCGGTGATCGGCGCGGCCAGCACGTTCGACACCAGCGGCGAAGCCGGCGCCTTGATCGTCACATCGACCAGCGCCTTCGCCATGGCGTCGGCCGCGGGCTGCATCAGCTTGCAATGGAACGGCGCGGACACCGGCAGCAGCATCGCGCGCTTGGCGCCCTTTGTCTTTGCGATTTCAAGCGCGCGTTCGACCGCGGCCTTGTCGCCGGAGACCACCACCTGCCCGCCGCCATTGTCATTGGCGGCCTGGCAGACCTGACCTTGCCCAGCTTCAGCCGCTACAGCCACCGCCGCCTCATAATCGAGGCCGAGCAATGCCGCCATGGCGCCGACGCCGACCGGCACGGCCTTTTGCATCGCAAGGCCGCGGGTGCGGAGCAGACGCGCGGTATCGCTGATACTGAGGCTGCCGGCCGCGGCCAGCGCCGAATATTCGCCGAGCGAGTGACCGGCCACGAAGGCAGCGTCCCGCCCGACCGAGAATCCGGCCTCGCTCTCCAGCACCCGCAAGGTCGCGATCGAGACCGCCATCAGCGCCGGCTGGGCATTTTCGGTGAGCTGAAGGGTTTCGGCAGGCCCCTCCCAGATGATCGCGGTCAGCTTTTCGCCAAGCGCCGCATCGACCTCGTCGAATACCGCCCGCGCGGCCGGAAAGGCTTCCGCCAGGGCCTTGCCCATGCCGACCGCTTGGGAACCCTGCCCCGGAAATGTAAATGCAGCCGTCATCGGCACTCCCTCATCAAGATGGGGCCGTAAGACACTGACCGAGCCCGGGATGTCAAGCCGCGTTGCGGAATCGCAAGGCCCTTCAACGGCCTTTCAGACGCTTTGGGCTAGAAGCCGCCGGCCTTCTGATCGCCGCCGACCTCGGCTCCGGCCCGCGCGCGGCGTGCGCTGCTCACCAGCTGGCCCGGGCGATCCTGCTGGTTCGGCTTCGCGGTCGCAAGGCGCAGCACCGCAGCATAGTTCGGCTGCACCTCCATGCGATCGGCATGCCGGCTTTGGCTGAGAATGCGGTGGACGCGCGGCAGGTTGTAGCAGGGCACGTAGAACAGCAGATGATGCTCAAGGTGATAGTTCACGTAATAGGGCGCGATGAACAGCCGCTCGAGGAAACCTGCATGGGTGGTGCGGGTGTTGCGCAAGGGATCGCTGCTGTCGGGCACCACGGCATGCTCGGCGATATTGCGGATGCGGGTGATCACCATCTGCCAGGTCAAGAGCGGCAGGAGCCATAACAGCGGATAGGCCCACCACACGCCGGCGACGGCGAGCCCTGCGAACATCGCCGCATTGACCGCGCATTGCGGGCCGAGCTTTTCCCAGAAGTGCGCCGCGCGCTGCGACAGCGGCCATTCCGCCGGGCCGAGCGCGTTGAGCAATTGCGCCTTGCGCTGCTGATAACCGGTCTGGCCGGTGATATCGCGCAGGAATTTGCGGCGATAACTCATCTTCGTGATCGGAAACGGCGCCGACAGAATGAGATCGGGATCGTCCTCCTGCTGGGTGCGCGCATGATGCTGCAGATGATAGCGGCGATAGGCGCGGGTCTCGGCAAAGACCGGATAGGCGCAGAACCACTGGCTCAGGGTCAGATTGGCTTTCTCGTCGGCCGACAGACAGCCATGCGCGCCGTCATGCATCAGGATCGCAAGCCCGAGCTGGCGCGAGCCGATGATGCCGACCGCCAGCAGAAAGGTCAGCGGATTGGGCCACCAGGCCACCAGCGCGATCGAGCCGATGATCAATGCCCAGGCATGCGCGATCAGGGCGACGCCTTTCCATGTCGAGCGCCGGCGCACGGCGATCAATTCATCTTCGCTTAGGAAATCACGGGCACGCATGCGAAGCGCTGTCATGACGGTGTCTCCCCTTCGGGTGAATCTGAAGCTGATGTGGGATTGCCGACGAGGCGCAGGCGGCCGCCGTCGCCGGCCGATTTCGTGGTCGCCTGCTCGCCCAGCACGCGCAGCATCTCGGCGGATAATTCGTCGGCCGAACGGCCCATGGCATAGCCCTCGACCATCACGCCGATCGCGACCGCCCAGAATCGCCGCGAGGTCGCGTCGGGATCGCGCAGCGTGCTCCAGCCGTGCCGTTCGATCTGGTTCGAATAGGCCCGGAGCCCCTCTCCGTGCAGCCGTTCGATGGTGCGCTCGACCAGCGGCGCGAGATCCTGGCGGCGGCGCGTCAGCGTCAGCGCCTCGGCAAAGAAGGCGACCGAATCCGTTGACGTCACGCTCTCGACCAGCGCGCGCGTGTAGTCGCGCGGCGTGTGCGCCGACAGCGCCGCCTGCTCGGCCGCACGGGCGACATAGAGCATGTCGCGGCAGGCGGCCTCGACGAACAGCGCTTCCTTGGTGCGGAAGTAGTAGGTGATCTGGCTCGGAAACGCGTCGGCAGCGGCGGCGATGTCCGAGATCGAGGTGCCTGACAGGCCCCGTTCCTTGAACAGGCGGCTGGCGCCATCCAGCAGGCGGGAGCGCATCTGGCGTCCGGCCGAACGCGTGGCGCGGACGGCGTGCTTGGGATCGCCGGCCAGTGCCTGAGCGGTTTCGACGGGATCGGAAACCATTTTGGGAGCCATTTTGCCCTCTTGTCCGTTATTTGTATGATATACAAACAAATATGTCAACGAGGCCCTTGGAGGCGGCGGTCGGCCAGGGCATCAACCCGGCCAAATCCCCGCATCAACGCTTGCCAGCGGGCTCAAAATCTCTATAAACCGCGCATCCGTGGATCCCGGCCGGGAGCTGAACGGACGGTCTCAGCAATCTCACCTTTCGGCGATGTTGATGTGGCAGGGCCAGTTGGCCCGTCGTCCCGTGCTTCCGCCTTCTGAGCATTATCGAGTCCTTTCCGAAGGTCTCGAAGGGCTTGCCGCCGGGAACCGCGCCAACACAGGAAAGGACACCCATGCCTCTTTATGAGCATGTTTTTCTCGCGCGTCAGGATGCGAGCACCCAGCAGGTCGAAGAGCTGACCACCCAGATGACGGGCATCGTCGAAGGGCTCGGCGGCAAGATCACCAAGACCGAGAACTGGGGCGTGCGCTCCCTCACCTATCGCATGAACAAGAATCGCAAGGCACATTTCGTGCTGATGAACATCGATGCGCCCTCCGCTGCGGTCACCGAGATCGAGCGGCAGGAGCGGATCAGCGAAGACGTCATCCGCTATCTCACCGTCCGCGTCGAAGAGCACGAGGAAGGTCCGTCAGCCATGATGCGCAAGGCCGATCGTGACCGCGAGCGCGACGATCGTGGCGGTGGTTTCCGTGGTGACCGCGAAGGCGGCTTCCGTGGCGATCGCGAAGGCGGTGGCTTCCGGGGCGACCGCGGGCCGCGCCGTCCGCGCGATGAAGACGCAGCGGTAGAGGAGTAAGAATCATGGCTGAAGCTGGTGCACGCCGTCCGTTTTTCCGCCGCCGCAAGACCTGCCCGTTCACGGGTCCGAATGCGCCGAAGATCGACTACAAGGATTCCAAGCTGCTGATGCGTTACGTTTCCGAGCGCGGCAAGATCGTGCCGAGCCGCATCACGGCCGTCTCCGCCAAGAAGCAGCGTGAACTCGCCCGCGCCATCAAGCGCTCGCGGTTCCTCGGCTTGCTGCCTTACGTTATTCGCTAAGACGATTTCGATCGGCGGCATCTGTGCCGCCGATCGCGACTTTTCATAAGGCTTCCGGGTCGTCCGGTCGCCGATGGTTGGGGTCCAAAGACCTCTAACCGCTCGAAAGGAGCGGGACAGCTGATGATCGTGATCATACTCATTGCGCTTGCGGCCGGCTCTGCGTCGGCGCTGATGTTCGCTTCGATCATCTCGGGCGCGCTGATCTCATTGCTGTTGTTCTATCTGGCCCCGCTGCCGCTGATGGTAGCAGCGCTTGGATGGGGACCGCTTGCGGCCACGATCGGCGGCATCGCCGCGGCCTCGGGCCTCGGTCTGATGTTCGGCCTGCCCTATTGCATCGCCTTTGTCATCACCGTCGCCCTGCCCGCCTGGTGGCTCGGCCATCTCGCGCTGCTCGGACGGCCGCTGCCCGCCGAGGAAGCCGGCAATGACGCCCCGCCTGCCGCGCCTGCGATGGAATGGTATCCGGTCGGCCGCATCCTGCTGTGGATTGCAGGCTTTGCGATGCTGACCACGATCACCGCCATGCTGACGCTCGGCAGCGACGCCGAGGCGATCACGGCGTCACTGAAACGCGGCCTGATGCGAATTCTGACGCCCCGCAATGCCGCGCCATCAGGTGACACCGAGCGGTGGGTTAGTGCGCTCGCAATCATCGCGCCGCCGGCAGCCGCCATCGTTGCCATGATGACGCTGACGCTCAATCTCTGGCTCGCCGGCAAGATCACCGCGACCTCCGGCCGCCTGCACCGGCCGTGGCCGGACCTGAAGAGCGCGGAGTTGCCGCCAATGACGCTGGTCGCGCTGTCGGTCGCACTGGCGTTCTGTTTCGTCGGCGGACTCCTAGCGTTGTTCGCGCAGATCACGGCCACCGCCTTGTTGATGGCTTACGCCATCATCGGCTTTGCCGTGCTGCACACGCTGACACTGGCGCTGAATGGCCGCGCGTTCTGGCTGTCCTGCGCCTATGCCGTCGTCGTGGTGTTCGGCTGGCCGGTACTGGCGTTGGTCGTGCTTGGCCTCGCCGACGCGGTATTCGGATTTCGCCAACGCTTCATGCGCGGCAGACCGCCGCCGGTGCCTGCAGCCTAACCATTCCACCCATCCACTCAAACCGGATCATCACCACTTCAAAAGGAGAACGAATATGGAAGTCATTTTGCTGGAACGCGTCGCCAAGCTTGGTCAGATGGGCGAAGTCGTCAAAGTCAGGGACGGATTTGCCCGCAACTTTCTGCTCAAGCGCGGCAAGGCGCTGCGCGCCACGTCGGACAATCGCGCCAAGTTCGACGGCATGAAGGCCGAGCTCGAGGCCAACAACCTCAAGGCCAAGGGCGAAGCCACCAAGGTCGCGGAGAAGATCAACGACCGCAACGTGGTCGTGCTGCGCCAGGCCTCCGAAACCGGCCAGTTGTTCGGTTCGGTCAGCGTGCGCGACATCATCGCCTCCTTCGAGGCCGACGGCGTCATCATCAGCCGCAGCCAGGTCATGCTGGACGCGCCGATCAAGACCATCGGCAAGCACTCGATCGCCATTGCCGTGCACCCCGAAGTCGAAGTCAGCGTCAGCGTCACGGTTGCACGCAGCGCCGATGAAGCCGAGCGCATCAACCGCGGCGAGGACATCTCGAGCCGTCAGGAAGATCAGGACGCCGCCGCCGAGGCGCTGGCCGCCGCCGGCGAGTTCTTCGATCCGGAAGCCCAGCACGACGACGAAGCGCCGGCCCCGGCTGCGACCGAGAAGTAACGCGCGGCTTTCTTTATCGCGCGTCTGTTTATGTGAGAACCAAGCCCGGCCGATCAGGCCGGGCTTTGGATTCGTGCCGCCGCTTTCTCGTCGAGCATCGCGATCGAGGCCAGCGCCGTTGCGGTGTGCTTTTCGACGCCGTGGGTGAGGCAATAGACATCGGCCGCGACCACCGCGACCTGACGTCCGGGCTTGATCACCCGCGCCCGGCAGATCAGCCGCTCGCCCACCGCCGGCGACAACAGATTCAATTTATACTCCGCTGTGAGCGCCGCCTGGCCGCGTGAGGTTGCAGCCGCGATGGTGGTCGCATTGTCGACCAGAAAGGCGGTGACGCCGCCATGAAACAGGCCGTGCTGCTGCAACAGCTCGGGCCGCCGGTCGACCTCGAGCGTGCAGGAACCGCGCGTCAGTTCGGACAGTTCGGCGCCGACATGGGTCATAAAACCCTGGCGGCCGACATTATCGCGGATGCGTGTGGCGATCGGCGCGAACTCCGGATCGGTATTGGTGATCATGGGGTCTCTCCTGTCCTGTGGCCGGCATCAATGGCGACCACCGCACGGGTGGCGCAGGCGATCAGAGTGTCGGCGTGGTCCCTGGGATCGGCGCGGTCGCGGCCCGACAACCAGGCGCGACAGAAGATCTGCGCAGGACCGATGATCTGACTGAAGAACAAGGTCGCCGTCATCGGCAGCAATTCGCCGCGCGCGATCAGCGGCGCGCGCCAGCGCTCGACGGCCTCGGCGAGACGCGAATTCTGCGCGCGCTGCGCACCACGGATTTCTTCGGTCCATTCGCTGCGCGAAATCTCGAACAGATAACGCGCCTCGCGCCGGTTGTTCACGACCCAGTCAAGATGCGCATGAATCAGCCGCGCCACGCCTTGCCTGGCACCGCAGGATTCGTCGATCCCAGCGAGTACCGCGGCGTGATAGCGGCCGAGGATTTCCAGGAACAGCGTGCCGGCCAGTTCCTTCTTCGATCCGAAGAAATGGAAGAAGCTGCCGTTGGACGCGCGCGCACGGGTTCGAATGGCGGCCACGGTTGCGCCCTCAAAGCCGTCGCGGTCGAACACCGCCAATCCCGCCGCCAGCAGATCCTCGCGCGCCGTGGTCACTACGCCAACCCCGCATTCCGAGTAGACCAATACTCTAGAGTATTACTCTAGAATTGATCGAGCAAGATCAGCGAGGAAAGTTGGGTCGGTAGACTATTGAGAAATGGGTGGTGCGGGCGGCCCGGCCGGCGCAATCGGCGGTGGAGGCGGCGGCGCAGATGCCGTCACTTCGGACGGAGTGGCCGGCGCAGTTGCTGCGGCAGGCGCCGATGGGCTTGGGATCGCGGCTGGCTCTTTCGGGATCGCGGCTGGTTCTGATGTACCGCTCGGGGTCGGTGCGGCGGCCGCTGGCGCGGGCGTGACCGGCGGGACTGGATCAGGCCGCAGCGGCGTTGATTCGCTGCCGCCGGTTTCCCTGGGCGCATCGACCTTGGCGGTCTCGGACTTGGCTGATTCAGGCTTGCTCGCTTCAGACTTGCTTGCTTCTGCTTCAGATTTGCCTGTTTCAGGTTTGCCCGTTTCAGACTTGCTCGGGTCAGAGATGCCCTCGCCCACCGGCTTGGCGGCTTCAGGCTTTTCGCCGGCATCCACCTTGGCGGTTTCGTGCTTGGCTTCTTCCTTGGCCGCCTCGTCCGGTTTCGGCGGCTCTTCGGCAGGTTTGCCACGCTTGCCGAGCTTCTGCTTGGCGCCCGTTTTGCTGTCGGTCGCGGCCTGCGGCGTCTGGCCATCGGCAGGCCTTGCGGCATCGGGCGGCTGCTGGCCCGGCCGTCGCTTGCCGTCGCGTCCGGGGCCTTGCGGCGTGAGGCCATCGGCGTCGGGCCGGGACGCCTCTTGCGTCGCGGCGGGATGTTGCCGACGGCCGGGCTGATCCGGCCTGGCAGCCTCTTGCTTGGCGCCCTTTGCCGCATCGGTCTTCGGCTGATCCTTGCTCTGAAAGCGCGCGTCGGCCGCGCCATTCGATATCAGGAACGAAGCGAGCACCCCGGCCATCTCGCCGCTGGTGGTGTAGTGCTGGCGCAGGAAGCCGGGCAGCGACGACGGCGACACGTTCTTCAACAGGCCGCGAGGGCTCTTGTGGCAGGCGGCGCAGGTGCCTGAGAAGAGCTGGGAAGGGGTCTTGCCGGAGTCCAGGTTTTCAGCCCCCGCCGTGAGACAGCCGACCAGAAGCGTCACCGTCGCCAGACTGAGCGCTCGGCTCAACATTCCCTGCTTCTCCAATTGGAATCGCTTCCAGCGTCGCACACCGCCGGCGGCGGTCCACCTTTTAGCCGATTATCCTACGAATGGAAGCTCACTTGTGACGCAACTGCGTGATCTCCACATTTGGGAATATCCGCTTTGACTCCAAGGCCCTAGCGCGTCGGGCTGATCACAACTATGATCTGATGACGCACATTGGAACCTTTGTTCCCGCCGTGCGTCGGTTGTAACGGGCCGGTCGTTCCATTGGTGCTTTGATGGATCGTTTGTTGCGTTATTTCCTGGGACAGTTCATCCGCCGCGGCACGATGACATTCACGGCCGCGAGCGGGACCACATTTACCTGCGGCGACGGCACCGGGTGGCCGGTATCGGCCCGGTTTCTGAGCCGGCGCACCGAACGGCGGATCCTCCTCAATCCCGAACTGGCGCTGGGCGAAGCCTATATGGACGGCACGTTCGTGGTCGAAAATGGCTCGATCGCAGACGCGCTGGCGATCCTGCTCGATCAGCCGGCCATGGTGCCGCAATGGGCACGGCTGCAATGGTGGATGCGCTATCTCGCCCGGCACATCAGTCAGTTCAACTGGCGCGGCAGGTCACGAAACAATGTCGCGCATCATTATGATCTCGACGGGCGGCTCTACTCGCTCTTCCTGGACGCCGACAAACAATATAGCTGCGCCTACTTCGAGACGCCGGATGCCATGCTGGATGATGCCCAGTTGGCCAAGAAGCGCCACCTCGCCGCCAAGCTCCGAATCGGGCGCGGCGACCGCGTGCTCGACATCGGCTCGGGCTGGGGCGGGCTTGGGCTCTATCTGGCCGAGATGACCGGCGCCGATGTTACCGGCATCACGCTCTCGACCGAGCAATTGCAGGTCGCGAACGCCCGCGCCGGGGAGAAAAAGCTGGGCCATCAGGCGAAATTCCTGCTCAGCGACTACCGCGACATTCCCGGTCCGTTCGACCGGATCGTGTCGGTCGGGATGTTCGAGCATGTCGGCGTCGGGTTTTATGAAACCTTCTTCAAGCGATGCGCCGAGTTGCTCAGCGACGACGGGATCATCGTGCTGCACTCGATCGGCCGCTCGACCGGCCCCGACGTGACCAGCCCCTGGATCACCAAGTATATTTTCCCGGGTGGCTACATCCCCGCGATGTCCGAAGTGATGCCGGCGATCGAGAGCGCCGGGCTTCTGGTCTGTGATATCGAAATCCTTCGGCTGCACTATGCGGAGACGCTGAAAGCCTGGCGCGAGCGCTTCATGGCGCGGCGCGAAGAGGCTGTACGGCTTTACGACGAACGCTTCGCCCGAATGTGGGAATTCTACCTGGCCGCGTCGGAGATGTCGTTCCGCAAGCAGAACCTGATGAATTTCCAGATCCAGCTCACCAAGCGCCAGGGCATCGTCCCGATGACGCGCGACTACATCGCGCGTGAAGAGGCGCGGCTGCGCGGAATCGAAACGGGAAAGCAGCCGCGGCTGCAAATCGCGGGCGAGTAGGCCGATTTTGAGCTGAATGTCTTAGTTTCGGAGGCTGTAGCCCGAGCCGTAGGCTATTCCGGCAGTTGCCGGGCGCGCGAGTTGCGCACGCAAAGCGTCCAATACGTCGATATCGCAGGGCACAGCACGCGATTCCGGGCGCGAGACAAGTTCCATGGTGTCGATCAGCATCGACAACCAAGCGCGCTGGTCGCCTCCTGATCGCCATGTACCGAGCTGTTGACCCATCGTCTTGTCCTTGATCCCGTGTCTTAACCAACCCGAAAGCCTAAAACCCGTTCCCGAATTCCTCGACCAGGATGCCGGCCAGAAAGTCCCGCGGATGTGATCTGGTTCACAGAGTTCGCCGGCCGGTTGCCGTAAAACTACTGAATGGCCCAGAAAACCTACTCAACCTCGCTCGTCCCTCGCGCCGATCTCATCGTCGATTACGCCTTGATCGCGACCGGCATAGGCTCGGCGCTGATCGCGTTGATCTTTCTCATCCTGGCTTGATCAATCGCTAACATCGCGGCCCGGATGACCTCCGCAGCCTGGTTAGGTCTGTCCAACTGGCGACAAGGTTCAGGCGGCCCTAACAGCTTTCCAAACATTTTCGTGAATGCGGCGGTACCGAGCGGCCGTAGCACGGCTTTGGCCAAAATCCGTCAAGTGCAATGCCGCAACGACCGACGGTGATTCACATCTCGCTTGTGTGAATCGGGCATAAGGCATGTAGGTACTTCCGCCCGGCACGAGGGGAGCGCTTTATCGCCACCCCAATCCGGCATCCCAAATACCGACCCAAATCCGAAGAACAATTCCGAGCATGGCGCTGACTGATTCGAACATTCTGAAACTCGCCCCCGACGCGGGAACTCCGGCCTATCGGAGTGCGCCGCACAATATCGAAGCCGAACAGAGTCTGCTGGGCGCGATCCTGGTGAACAACGACGCGTTCTACCGGGTTTCGGACTTCCTTGAGCCGAAGCATTTCTTCGAACCGATCCATCAGGCGATTTACGAGACCGCCAGCAGCCTGATCCGGATGGGAAAGGTTGCGACGCCCGTAACCTTGAAAACCTTCCTGCCTGCCGAGACCGACATTGGCGGCATGACGGTTGGGCAATACCTCGCCCGTGTCGCGGCCGAGGCCACCACCATCATCAACGCGCAGGACTACGGCCGAACGATCTATGACATGTCTCTGCGCCGCGATCTGATTCGGATCGGCGAGGACATGGTCAACGTCGCGTTCGACGCGCCGGTGGATTTTGCCCCGCGCGCGCAGATCGAGGACGCCGAACGCCAGCTCTACGAGCTGGCGGAGTCCGGCCGTTACGACGGCGGCTTCCAGCGTTTCGCGCAGGCGATGAAGACCGCGCTCGATATGGCGGCCAACGCCTATCAGCGCGACGGAAAATTGTCCGGCATTTCAACTGGCCTCCGCGATCTCGACTCCAAGATGGGCGGCCTGCAGCGGTCGGACTTGATCATCGTCGCCGGACGTCCCGGCATGGGCAAGACCGCGCTTGCCACCAATATCGCCTATAACATCGCCGAGGCGTACCAGCCGGAAATCCAGGCCGACGGCACCATGAAGGCGGTCAATGGCGGCGTTGTCGGCTTCTTCTCCTGCGAAATGTCCGCCGAACAGCTCGCCACCCGTATTCTGGCCGAACAAACCGGCATTGCGTCCAGCATGATCCGCCGCGGCGGGATCAAACAGGACGAATTCGACAGGATCCGCGACTACACCATCAAGCTCGAGCACTTGCCGCTGTTCGTCGACGAAACGGGCGGCCTTTCGATCTCGCAATTGACGGCGCGCGCGCGGCGGCTGAAGCGGCAGAAGGGCCTCGACATCATCGTGGTCGACTACATCCAGCTGCTGCAGGGCTCCGGCAAGAAAGGCAATGACAACCGCGTGCAGGAAGTCACGGAAATCACCACCAGCCTGAAGGCGCTCGCCAAGGAGCTCAATATCCCCGTGATCGCGCTGTCGCAGCTCTCGCGCCAGGTCGAAAGCCGCGACGACAAGCACCCGCAACTGGCCGACTTGCGTGAATCCGGTTCGATCGAACAGGACGCCGACGTCGTGATTTTCGTGTACCGCGAAGAATACTATTTGCAGAACAAGGAACCCAAAATCGGCACACCCGAGCACGAGAAATGGAAGCTCGACATGGAGCTTGCGCACGGCAAGGCCGAGGTCATCATCGCCAAGCAGCGCCACGGACCGACGGGTACAGTCCAACTGCAATTCGAAGGGCAGTTCACGCGGTTTAGCGATTTCGCCGAAGGGGATAATCTACCCTACCGCGGGCCCTAAGCGCGGTTTCCAGCGAAGCATCGGACCTGATCCGGGGTGCTGCCGGGTTCGCGTGAAGAAAACAGGTCAAAACAAGAATCTGGAGCGCGATCGGTTCTGATCAATCAGGACCGACCAGTGCCCCAGTCCCGCCTTCTGCGCGGTTGAACCATGGCGTTCGCCCGCGTAAAATGCGGCATGAACATCGCATCCGACCCCAAATCCATCCCGGCCAGCACCCTTCTCTCGCCCGAGGCGAACCAGGCTGCCGCGCTGGCGAGCGCCACCGGCGTGCTGACCGTCGATCTCGACGCCATCGTCGCCAACTGGCGCAAGCTCGAAAAGACCGCGGTGCCGGCCGAATGCGCCGGCGTGGTGAAAGCGGACGCCTATGGCTGCGGCGCCGAACAGGTCGGGCGCGCGCTGGCCAACGCCGGCTGCAAGACATTCTTCGTCGCGACCCTCGATGAAGCGCGCGTGCTCCGCGCGGCTCTGCCCACCGCAACGATTTATACGCTCGACGGCTTCTTCCAGAACACCGGCGACGCCTACGCCAAGCTCGATTGCAAGCCCGTGATCGGCGATCTCAACGAACTCGCCGAATGGGACGTGTTCTGCCGCCGCTCCGGCTGGTCCGGGGGGGCGGCCATCCACATCGACACCGGCATGAACCGGCTCGGCCTGACCGTGACCGAGGCGCAGGGTATCATTCCGCGCATCAATGCCGGCGATCACGGCATCACGCTTGTGATGAGCCACCTCGCCTCCGCCGAACTCCTCAACAACCCGCTCAACGCCAAGCAGCTCACGACCTTCCGCGAAATCGCGAGCCTTTTTGCCGGTGTGCCGGCGTCGCTGGCGAATTCTTCCGGCGTGTTCCTAGGCCCCCAGTTCCAGTTCGAACTGGTGCGGCCGGGTGCCGCCGTCTACGGCATCAACCCGACACCGGAAGCCGACAATCCGATGCAGCCGGTCGTCGAATTGAAAGCGCGCATCGTGCAGATCCGCAATCTGGAAAAGGGCGAGACCGTCGGTTATGGCGGCACCTGGACCGCGCGACGGCCGACGCGGGTCGCGATCGTCTCCGCAGGCTATGCCGACGGCTATTTCCGCGCCGCCAGCTCGAATGACGGCAGCCGCGGCGCCGAGGTGGTGGTCGCCGGCAAGCGCTGCCCGATCGCAGGTCGCGTGTCGATGGACCTGATGGCGGTCGATGTCACCGATCTGGAAAAGAACGCCGTACGCCGTGGCCACATGGTGACGCTGATTGGCGAAGGCATCACGGTCGATGAACTCGCCCATCATTTCGGCACCATCGGCTATGAAGTGCTGACCAGCCTCGGCAAGCGTTACGCGCGGATTTACAAGGGCGGCGACGCAAAGGCCGAGCCGCCGTCGGTAACGGCGCCAACACCACCGGCAATCGAACCAGTGCCCGCGACCGCTGAAACCGCCGCCGCGCCAGCCCAGGCCCCGCCTCCTCTGCCGACCTGACAATTCCTGTCAGGCATGAAGATCGCGACCTTCAACATCAACAACGTCAATCGCCGCCTGTCCAACTTGCTGCGCTGGCTGCGTTCGGCAAAACCCGATGTCGTGGCGTTGCAGGAGTTGAAAGCGGCCGACGCCGATTTTCCGGCTGCTGCGATCGAGAAGGCCGGCTATGGCGCGGTGTGGCGCGGCCAGAAGACCTGGAACGGCGTCGCCATCCTGGCGCGCAACGCCGAGCCGGTGCTGACGCGGACCGCCCTGCCCGGCGGCCCCGGGGATGACGAGGCGCGCTACATCGAAGCGGCCGTGAGCGGCATCATCGTCACCAGTCTCTATCTGCCGAACGGCAATCCGCAGCCCGGGCCGAAATTCGACTACAAGCTCGACTGGTTCAAACGGTTGCGCTCGCACGCCGCGAAATTCATCAGGCAGGATATCCCCGTGGTGCTGGCCGGCGACTACAATGTCGCGCCGACCGAACTGGATATCTATCCGACCAAATCATGGGACAAGGACGCGCTGATCCAGCCGAAAAGCCGCGCCGCGTTCAAGGCGCTGACGGCGCAAGGCTGGACCGACGCAATCCGCACCCTGCACCCGTCAAGTCAGATGTTCACGTTCTGGGACTACAAGCGCAACCGCTGGCCGCGCGACGCCGGGCTGCGGCTCGATCATCTGCTGCTGAGCCCGGTGCTGGCGCCGCGCTTGATGAAAGCCGGCGTCGACCGCAAGATCCGCGGCGAAGACGGCGCCAGCGATCATGCGCCGGCGTGGATCGTGCTGAAGTAGATGGCGGGAAACAAAAACCGCGAAAATAACCCCATGCAAAGAAAGGAACCTCTTGCAGTCGCTGCTGAATTTTCGGCGCAGCATGACGCCGAGGCCGCCCGAAAGCAGCCCGCGGTCGCCGGCATGGCCGCGAAAACCTTTTGACACGTCGGGCAAATCACCGGCACAGATCCATCATCCCCCCATTCCGCAAAACGCCCTTTGGCTTATCCGGCCAGCCTTGTCCGGCGCGATTGCGCTAGCTTGCGCGCGGCAGACGATCGCCCGCGGATCGCTCGCAATGTCCGCTATTCCCTCAACAGCGGACCTTTCGCGACGCTGCCGTCATGTCAGCTTTGGGCCAACAGCGGACGCATGCACCGCAGCAGGTTTGGCTACTTCTGCCTTGGCTTAAGACAGATGAAGAACAGCACCCCAACAGAAAAGAACAATAGAGCGATCGGCCAAGCAAGTATGGCGCGCGTCTTATAAATCTCAGACATCAGAGGCGGAGCAGGCACCGAATACGAGGCACTCTGGAGCATAGCGAGCAAAAAATAAATTCCGGCCGCGAAGAACAAGATCGCCAACGCGTATCTCGCGAACTCGGCGGCAGTTCTCCAGATAGTTTGCTTTTCCATTTTTTTTGGCCAGCCTCAAAAATCACTTACGCCGTGCCTTTCTAATCCAATCCGGATTGCCCAGCAAACAAGCAAGTAGAATGATGTCCGTTGCGGGTCATTCGCGTCGGTTTGGCGATGTCGGCGTTACGTCCGCTTGACTCCCGAAAGCCGACATGGATCGGGAGGTTCGGCAGGTCCGTTTCGTGCCAGGAACGGACTCAGGCACCTCAGCATTGTCATCGCTATTCGATCACCTCGTCGGCGCGGCCGAGCAGCGTATTTGGAATGTCGAGGCCGAGCGCCTTAGCGGTCTTGAGGTTGATATTCAGGGTAATGTCCGTCGCTTGCTCGACGGGAAGCTCCGCCGGGCGCGCCCCTTTGAGTATGCGATCAACATAGCCCGCGGCGCGTTGCCATAGCTTGAAAAGGTTGGTCGAGTATGACATTAGCCCCCCTCGCCGGACCGAGTCGCTGAATGGATAGATCGCCGGCAAGCGCCGCTCTGCGGTGAGCGCGATCAGCCGGGGGATGAGGGGTATCAGAGACGGATCGTCGGTGACGATGAGGCCGTCGAGGCCCGGGTCTGCCAGAGCGGCGAAGCTGCTCTCGATGTCCGCCGGCCGCACCGGGAGCGCTATCAGCTCGAGACCGAGCGCGGGTGCCGCTTTCTGCACGAGTTCGACTTGGTTAGCATTCGTCGGATTGTCAGGATTCCACAACACGGCGACACGATGCACCTTCGGTGCCGCCTCCTTCAGCAGTTCCAGCCACTTGACGCCATATTCGCCGGAGAGCGGCGACAGCCCGGTGATGTTGCCGCCCGGTCGAGCAAGACTTGCCACAAGACCCGTTCTCACGGGATCTCCACTCATGCAGACGATCGGTACCGTGGATGTTGCGTTGCGCAGCCAGCGAAGTGGGGGTGCCTGGAGTCACGAGAACATCGACATTGAGCGTGAGAAGTTCGGCGATCAGCGCAGGCACGTGCTCCGGCTTTCCGTCGGCGTAGCGTTCTTCTAAAACGAGGTTGCGCCCGACGACGTACCCCCGGTCCGCAAGTCCCTGACGGAATCCGGTCTGGTTGTACACGTCCGTCCCGCGGGCGCCGCTCCAGACGTAGCCGACGCGTGGCACCGCTAGTTGCTGCGCGCGGGTTGCGAGTGGCCACGCTACCACCGAGCCGCCGAGAAGCGTGGCAAAATCGCGGCGATTCATTTCGTTACCTCGCGGCGCGCGCTACCGCCACATTATGAACCCGTAACTCGGAATTTTGAATGGGTGAGTGGCGAAATAACCGTCAGTCCGAGATGGGTCATGCGCGTCGTTCTGACCGCCTCTCTTACTTCCGGTCTTCCCTGGTGAGCGGACATCGTCACGGTCGGTCCGTATGTCTCAAAAGTGCCACAAGGAAACATGACTCTGCCGAAGGACCGTGCGAGCATAGGCGCCTTGGAGACGAGATGAGGTCCGATCCTGATGAGGTCCAAAACCTTCGCCATCGCGATTGCCGTTGCAACAGGATCCGTCCTTTCCACTGCGTCGTTTGCTGCCGAGCTAACGACTGAAAATGACCCCGAAAGTGTTGGTTTCGCGTCCGAGCGGCTTGAGCGCATTGGCGCCTGGTATCAGGCCCGGGTCGATGCGACAGACCTCCTCAGCAAGGATACCGGCGATCTATCGGGCGCCGTCGTCGGAATCGCCAAAGGCGGCAAGCTCGCTTATCTGAAAGCCGTCGGCTTTCAGGATCGCACCAAGTCCGTGCCGATGAAATCAGATTCGATCTTCTGGATCGCGTCCATGACCAAGCCGGTCACCAGCGCTGCCGTCCTAATTCTAGTTGATGAAGGCAAGCTCGAGCTCGATGCGCCCGTCACGACATACTTGCCCGAATTGGCGAACATGCAGGTCGGCATCGCCACATCTGACGCGGCGACCGGCAAGACCAGCGTCGCGCTTGAGGCCCAGCATCACCCGATGACTGTGCGTGATTTGTTGCGACATACGTCCGGTCTGGTCTACCCGCCGCAATTTTTGGGCTCGCCGATCAACCAGCTCTAAGCCAACGCAGTCTTCGCACGCGACAAAACCCTCGATGATTTCGTGAAAAGCCTTCGCAATCTCCCTCTCGCGCATCAGCCCGGCAAAGTGTGGGAGTACAGCTGGAGCACCGACGTACTGGCCCGAGTCATCGAAGTGATCTCGGGACAGCCGTTTGACGCCTTTCTCGAGAACAGGATCTTCAAACCGTTGCGCATGCTCGATACCGGCTTCTACGTGCCGCCAGACAAGATCGATCGCCTTGTCGACGCCCCGGAGCCACGCAATCCGCAATTCGACGTAACGAGGCCGCGCAAACTGCTTTCTGGCGGCGGAGGACTGGTCTCTACGGCCGCTGACTATCTGCGGTTCAGCCAGATGCTCCTCAATGGCGGCGAACTGGAGGGAACGCGGATCCTGAAAGCGGAAACGGTCCGGTCGATGACGACGAACTCCCTGCCGTCGGATGTCCGGTTTGCGATGAACTTCGTGGGCCCATCGGTCGGATCCACCTGGGGGCTTGGCCTCGCGGTTCGCACCAACCCGGACTTCAGCAATGTGCCCGGATCAAGCGGCAGCTATAGCTGGAACGGTTTGTGGGGCAATTTCTTCTGGGCAGATCCAGCCGAACATCTGGCCGCGGTATTGATGATTCAGGTCGTCCCGAGCAAAGCCAACCTCTACCGGGCAGCCCTTCGCAATCTGACCTACGGCGCGTTGCGCGTGCCCGAACCCGCCGGCTTTGCGCCGCCGGCTAGGCCGATTGCGCTCGGCGCTGCCGCGCTCGACGACTATGTCGGAAAGTATGATTTCGGACAGTCGTCCAGCGCGCGCGACAAAATGAATTCGAGCAGCAGCGCACCCGGCATTGGCGCTGAGATCGAATTGACTGGCGGCGGGGTGCGGATTCGCCGCGCGCTCGACAATTCGCCGTCGGCAAACGCGGGGCTGAAGTCAGGTGATGTCATTACAGAGATTGACGGTGCCCCCGTAACCGGCCTGACGGTGAACCAGGTCATCGCCAGACTGCGCGGTCCGGTGAATGTCCAAGTCAAGCTCAAGCTCACTCGTGCTCAGAGCGGACCGTCGGAAGTCGCCCTCACGCGAGCGCCGATCTATGTCCCCAATGTCGAGCTAGAGATCCGGATGGACGGTGGAGGCCTTGTCGCTGAGGCGACCGGCCCCTGGCCCATTCTAGATTTCACGAAAGGTAAGGCCGTGGCCTTGAAGCCGGTATCGGGTAGCGAATTCTTCGTTGATGGGCCTGATCACACTCGGATTGCCTTCGCTAAAGACTCTACCGGAAAAACGGCAACCGCAACGCTCAATCCTGGTCCTTGGGAGCAAAAAGGCACACTTGTGGGTAAGCGCTAGTCATAGCGTTTGTGCCAGTAGGATGTATTCGCCAAGTCCGCTCCGGGTCACTTTCAGAACTCGGCACTCGCAATGGAGATGTCCGGTCTAACATCGTGAACGGAAATTGTCTGATCAGCCGCGCTGGTTGGATAGGAGAGCCAGTCTACCCGCCGAATTTCTTGTGCAGCATGACGCCGAGAATATTGGAGTAATCGTCGGTCCACAGCGCGCTCGACCGGTCCGGCTGCAACGGCGTCCAGCTTTCGGCAATGCTGCCGGTGGCGGCCGCATCGCGCGCCAGGACGACGAGGCGTGCATTGGCTTTCATCGTGGTCAGCAGATCGCCGGCGCTGGTATCTTCCCGCAGATAGGCGACAAGCCCAAGGGAGTGCGCGACGTTACCCACAACGGGCGCGAGATCGAAGTACCGGTTCGAGATATGCACCACGATCACACCATGCGGCGTGAGCTTTGAAAGATAACCCGCAACCGCTTCGCGCGTCAGCAGATGCACCGGAATCGCATCCGACGAGAATGCATCGAGCACGATCAGATCATAGCGGTCGGTTGATGCCTCCAGCGTCAGGCGCGCGTCGCCGGCGACAATCGGCGCATCGGGGGCGCATTTCGACAGGAACTCGAAGCGACGCGGATCGCGCGCGATCCGGATCACTTCGGGATCGATCTCGAAGAAGGTCCAGCGCTCCCTGCCCTTGCGATGACAGGCCAGCGTGCCGGTACCGAGGCCCACGACGGCCACATGGTCGAGGCTGCCCCGCGCGGCACGGGCAGCGTCAATGGCTTGTGCGTACGGACCGCCCGGATAGTAATAGGTCTGCGGCAAGAGCGGGCCGGTGACCGGCGTGCCATCATCGTTGCGCAACCGCTGCGCGCCGTGAATGGTGGTGCCGTGGTAGAGCAAGCGGGCACTGCCGCCGTTGATCTCCGCGACCTTGTGGACGCCGAAGAAACTGCGCGCGGTTTCGATCGGCGCAATGCCGGGCCGCCACAGGGCGGTTACCGCAAAACTCAGGACTACGAGCCCGACGAAGCGCATCGGCCATTGCCGCTGAAACAGCATCGCCGCTGCCAGCAGCGCCAGCAGGACCTGGAAGGCCAGTTCAAATGTTGCCGGCGGCTGATAGCGCGTGACGTACCAGACCAGCGCCAGCGCTCCGCTGATCGCAAGCCATGGCAACGCTCCGGTCAGCACCTTGCGGACGCCGCCGGTAAAAATGCCAGGCGTGCACAACAGCGCGAGCGCGATCAGGATCGGATATTCGTAATTGCCATTGAAGATCTGCGGCGCGACGAGCCCCGCAAAGACGCCACCGATCACCCCGCCAAGGGACGTGCAGAGATAGAACTCCGTCAACCGCCGCGGGCTCGGCCGCCGCGCGTAAAGTTCGCCGTGGCACAACAGCGTCAGCAGCGCGAAGACGACGAGGTTGAGGGCGATGGTCGTCAGCCAGAACACCTTCTCACCGCCGATCAGGCTGACCGCGAGCGGCGCCACCGCGAACGGAACGAAGCGCACCACATTGGCGTGGGCGATCCATGACCGCTCGCGGAACACGGCGACGAAAGTCAGCAGGTAGATCGCAAGCGGCACCACCCACAGGAATGGTGCGGCGGCGATATCGGTCGTCAGATAGGCAGTGACCGCGATGACGAGCCCCGATGGCACGGCGGCGAGAGCGATCCACCGCATCCGTTCGCCGGTACTGGCGCCGATATCGTCGGAAACCTCGACCTTTGCGGCGACAGGCTTCGCACGCGACGTCAATACCGCGACCAGGCTCAGGAGCATGGCGAGCAGCGCAAATCCGATCGACCACGCCGCCGCCTGCGTCTTCAACGTGAGAAACGGTTCGATGACAACGGGATAGGCGAACAGTGCCGCGAACGAACCGAGGTTGGACGCGGCGTAGAGAACGTAGGGATTGCCGGCCCGGCTGTGCCCGCTGCCTGCGAACCAGCTTTGCAGCAGCGGCGCGCTGGCCGACAGCGTGAAGAATGGCAGGCCGATCGAGACCGCGAACAGGCCGAACAGCCAGAGCGCCGTCCCATCCGGTGGCGGAACACCCCATCCAGGGGCGATCGCGATCGGCAGCATCGTCGCGGTTGCGCCGAGCAGCGCAAGGTGGAACATTGCAGCCCAACGCGGCGCAAGCACGTGGTTCAGCAGATGCGCGTAGGCATAGCCGCTGAGCAGCACGGTCTGGAAAAACACCATAGCCACCGACCACACCGCGGGAGCGCCGCCGAGTTTCGGCAACACCATCTTGGCGAACATCGGCTGGATCGAGAACAACAGCAGCGCCGAGACGAACAGCGTCGCGACATACAGCAGCGGCGTCAGCCGGACCACCATCGCCTGCCGATCGCAGTCGGGCGCAATCCGATCGGAAGCATTGAAAAGCGACATAGTCCCCCTGGCACACCGGCAATTTGTGGTTGCACGGTAGCCAATCAGTCCTGAGCAAAGTCTTAACCCGGCAGCCGGGAATCGCTAACCTGCGCCATGGTAAAGGCCGCCTTGACGGACGCCGCGGCGGAACCCTCGCTCCCAACTAAAATATCGAAAACAACCCCATGCAAAGTAGCCGGTGATCGTCGGCGTGGGGGCTCCGAGAACGCGCGCAAGCACGGCCTCTTCACAAAGGTCGCAACTGCCGAGCGCAAGCGGATTGAGGCCCTTTGGCCGCTGCACGCAAGATGCTGCAAGAGCTGAAATGATTTCGTGCCGCCGGACCCTGAGTGTCTGACTCAAAATGCGATCAATAAAACAACGCCATGTACGGAACATCGTCGTGCCCGGCCTTGCCGCCTCCGCTAAAGCTTCGGCGAGCCGACCATTCGTGGCCTCGTCGGAGCCCTGGCGGAGACGGGTGCCGGGCATCCACGTCTTGCCTTCCATCAAGCAAGAAAGACGTGGGTGGCCGGGCATAGGCGAGCGGAAGCGACGCCGTCCTACAGACGGCTATGCCTGGCCATGACGAAATAAAGAATCTCTTTCACGCAGGTAGGAAGGGTCCGAAAATGCGGGCTGCTCTTTCGATCAGGTTCTAAGTTCTGCGTCAGCCCTTTTTCGTGTGACCCCAGATCTGGTCCCAGTCCTCGCCCGCGGCGTCGACGACACGGCCGTCGGCCTCGAAGAACTTGTTCGGGACCTGGAAGATCGCGAGCATCAGCCCGCCCTCTGGGCACCAGGCGACATGACGGCTGCCCTGCTCGCGCCAGATGTATTCGCCGGCCTTGCATTCGATGCCCTTTGCCGGCCCCTCCTTGTCGACCAGGCTGCCTTCGAGCACGTAGGTCTGCTCGATGTTGACATGCTCGTGGTCGGGCAGCACCGCGCCGGGTTGAAACCGCATCAGCGCGGTCATGAGGCCGGTCTTGCGATCGAACAGCAGCGTCTTGGCTTCGCAACCGGGAAAACGGGTCTTCTGCCACTCCATGTCGGCCGGCCGAACGAGATGCGAATGCGTGTCTGCGGTCTCTGGGCCTTTCGGCGCAACGGCGTCCATGGCGATCCTCCGTCTTGTTGATTTGAGATGATCCTAGAGCCTTTTCCGTTCCGATGAAATCGGAACGGGGCTCTAGATTCTCGATTTGACGCGTTTTCTTGACGCGAACCGGTTGCCCACTTCGCTGGAAAACGCTCTGCCAGCTTTGCCCGCAACCGCCAGCCGGGTGCGGCACGCAGGAAACCCGCATCCTGCCTTGCTGGTGTCCGCCCCCAATTGTAGGATCAACAGACCTGCCACTCCTGCGACGTATGGTGAACGATGGCGGCGCTGCAACATTCGCGTTTCTGCAAGGGCTGCTGGGAGCAGATGCACATGCCCGTGCCGCTCCGCGGGATCATCTCGGTGCCGTTCCGGGCATTTGGCGTTCGCCCGAGCCGAATGAACCCCAACACCTGCACGATCTGCGAGCTGATGTTCACGAAGGTGATGCGAGCGCGCAAGATCACCATCGACGCGACCGTGATGTTTGCCGATCTGCGCGGCTATACCAGCCTGTCCCAGTCGAAATCACCGGAGGCCGTCTCGGGCCTGCTCGACGCGTTCTACGATGAATGTGCGGGCGCGATCTGGGCGCATGAGGGCCTCCTCAACAAGACGATCGGCGACGCCGTCATGGCCGTGTTCAATTTTCCGTTGCGGCGCGACGACCATGTCCGCAATGCCCTGCTTGCGGCGCGCGATATTCAGAACAACTGGCGCGAACGGCGCGACGGTCTTGCGGCCGCGCTCGGCCTGAACGCCGGCGACCTTGGGATTGGTATCGGCATTCACGCCGGCGAACTCAGTTTTGGCGAGTTCGGCCGGTCGCATCGCGACCTCACCGCCATCGGCACCGTCGTCAACACCGCCTCCCGCGCGCAGTCGGTCGCCGAAGCCGACCAGATTCTCGTGACGCAGGAGGTCTATCAGCGCGCCCGGCCGGATTTGCAGGACAGTCATTCGAAGACCTTCCAGCTCAAGGGATTCGATGCCCCGATCGAGCTTTACGCGGCATAGCCCTGCCTCTCTTCCAGAGCTCCTTGCTCACCAGAGGTTCTTGCCGTCGATAACCGTCACCGGCACGGCGTCGAGATCGACGTCGTCGAACAGCCGGGCATTGACGCCAACCTTGGGATTTTCAAAGTCCGGCTTGCCGGTCGACCAATCAGGCGATTCCCCATAGGTCCCGCAGCCGCAATTGGCGCAGAAATGATGTTTGATGGTTCGGCTGCCCCACTGGTAAGTGGCGACGTTTTCCGGCGGCGAAGTCAGGCGAAATTGCGCCGGCGTGTAATAGGCCCATAGTGCGCCGCGCTTCGAACATAGCGAACAGGTGCAGCGGGTCACGTCGGCCGGCATCTCGTCCACCTCGAATTGCGTCTGGCCGCAATGGCAGCTTCCCTTGATCGGCATCATCTGTTCCTTTCGAATATTCCGACACGGCGGCAGCGTTCATAACCGGTACCTGCTGCCAGCATGCTGTCAGCAACCGGCAACCCCACCCCCTTCACGCGAATGTCATTGGCCGCGCCGGGACCTCGCCGCAACCTTCGGACGAACCAATGCTGCGTATTTTCAATCGTTTGGCAACGCGCGACGGCGTTGGCGCGGCTTGGTTATCCGCAGGCCTTCAAGCCGCGGTCATGTGGCTGTCAAGGAGGCCGCCTAAAGCTCCGGCATGAGCTACGAACCCGCCACCATCGCAACGCTTCGGCGCGCGCTCGACGAGGTCATCAAGGACAACCGCTTCCGTCAGCGGAAGTCGCACTCGGCCCTCGAGGTTGCCGAACATCTTTTGGCCCTGGCGGCTGTCGGCGAGCGCGATCTGGAAAGATTGAAGGCGTCCGCCTTTCAGAAACTGATTTCAACCGCCGAGCGGCTTCCGAACAAGGCCGCTTGAGTCGGACGACGCCGGGGTCCGGTGATTGCATTGCAAGCGACGGTCGGCCTCACCGGCCAGGCGATCGAGGGGGAAGAAAATGAAACGCCGCGTTGCGATCGTTCTCTCACTTTGCACGCTGGCGATCGTCGCCTACTTCACCGCCAGCAAATGGCTCATTCGCCACGAGACGCTGCTGTCGCACGACATCCTGCGCGACAGCCGGCGGGTTGCCGTCGACGTCGCCGTGCGGCGCGACCGGGCCATGCAGGCAGCCGCCGAAATGATCGAACTGCCGGTCGTGATCATCAGCCACGGCAACACCGTCAAGCACACGGAGTACTCGTTCCTCGCCAACACCTTTGCCGCCCGGGGCTATCTGGTCGGCAGCATCCAGCACGACATCGAAACCGACGAGCCGATGGTGACCAGGATCGGCGAGGAGTATGTCGGCCGCCGGCCGCAATATAATCGCGGCATTTTCAACATCATGTTCGCGATCGAGGAAATGAAGAAGGCGTATCCGAATGCGGATTACCGACGCCTGACCCTGGTCGGTCATTCCAATGGCGGCGATATCTCGATGTACTTCGCCAGCCGGCGTCCCGAACTGGTCAAGAAAGTGGTGACGTTGGACAATCTGCGGGTGCCGTTCATTACCGACGGCAACATCAAGATCCTGTCATTCCGATCCACCGATCCGCATTTCAAACCCGACCCGGGCGTCATCCCGGATGACGAGATGTGCCGGAAGGCCGGTATCACCGTGGTGAACACGGCGTTTCAGCACAACGAACTGAGCGATCGCGGTTCCGACCGCGTCAAGTCAACGATTCAGGCGCTGGTCCACAAATTCCTCGATGACGACGGCTCGTTGAAACCGGGACTGATCAAGCCCGAGGATTCCCCGAACGATCCGTTTGCGATGGTGACGGCGTCCGTGCCGCGCTGAAACCGCTTCCGTCCGGATCCGCTGCCGGTGTGATCCAAAAATTGCTAGGCTTGCTGTTCCCGCCGCCACGAATCGCGGAGACAGCAGAGCTTGGGTTTCCTCTTCGTCCTCACCGTCGGGCTTCTCGCCGGCACCATCAGCGGCATCGTGGGCACCGGTTCCTCGATCATGCTGATGCCGGTTCTGGTCTATCAATACGGGCCAAAGGAGGCCGTGCCGATCATGGCGGTCGCCGCCGTGATGGCGAACCTGTCGCGTATCCTGGCCTGGTGGCGTGAGGTCGACTGGCGCGCCTGCCTCGCCTACTCGGTCACCGGAATTCCGGCTGCGGCACTCGGCGCACGGACGCTGCTGGCCTTGCCGTCGCACGCCGTCGATATCGCGATCGGGCTGTTTCTGATCGCGATGGTGCCGGTGCGGCATTGGCTTGACCGCCACCAGCTTAAAGCGCGCCTCTGGCATCTCGCCGTCGGTGGCGCTGTTATCGGCTATCTCACCGGCATTGTGGTGTCGACCGGGCCGCTCAGCGTACCGCTGTTTCTGTTTTACGGGCTGAACAAGGGCGCGTTCCTCGCCACCGAGGCCGCAAGCTCGCTCGGGCTTTACTTGAGCAAATCAGTCACCTTCGAACGCTTCGGCGCACTGACGCCGGATGTTGCGCTGAAGGGCCTGATCGCGGGCTCCTCCCTGATGTTCGGGGCCTTCATCGCCAAGCGCTTCGTGCTGCACCTTCAACCCCAGATGTTTCGCCTGCTGATGGACGGCATCATGCTGGTGGCCGGGCTTTCCCTGCTTTGGTCGGCTCTATCAGCCTGAAATCCGTTCCTTCCGACGTGAACCAACCTCGCGGTCCAGGAGACGAAGTGACGTGCATCACATCCAATTCCGGGTGAGGCCTTAGACGTTGCGTGGCTTGAACAGTGATTTTCAGCCACAGGAGATTTTGAAATGAACAGGGGCATTATCGGCGCCGTCGCGGCCGTCATTGTCATCGGCCTCATTGCAGCCGGAAGCTGGTACACCGTCGATCAGACCGAGCGCGGCGTGCTGCTGCGCTATGGCGCTGTTATCGGTACCGCACAGCCGGGCCTCGGCTTCAAGATCCCGCTGATCGACAGCGTCGAGAAGGTGAGCGTCAAGACCACGACCTTCTCCTGGGACAAGATGAATTCCTATTCCTACGACCAGCAGCCCGCCGATCTCAAGATCAGTGTCACGTTGCGGGCATCGCCGGAAAAAGTAACGGATCTCTACGCCAAATTCGGCCGGCTGCAGGCAGCGGTCAATCAGGTGGTCAGCCCTGCCGTCAACCAGCAGGTCAAGATCGTGTTCGGCCGCTATACCGCGGTGAAAGCCATTCAGGAGCGCGGCGCCCTCAACAACGCGATCCGGGACGCCATTACCGCTTCGCTCAAGGATGATCCGATGATCATCGTCGAGAGCGTGCAGCTCGAGAACATCGAGTTCAGCTCGACCTATCTGCATTCGATCGAACAGCGCATGCTGGCCGAGGTCGAGGTGCAGAAGCTGCAGCAGAACGCCGAGCGCGAGAAGGTTCAGGCTCAGATCACAGTCACGCAAGCCAACGCCAAGGCCAACGCCGTCCGCGCCGAAGCGCAGGCCTCCGCCGACGCGCTGCGGCTGAACGGCGAAGCCCGCGCCACCAACATCAAGCTGACCGGCGAAGCCGAAGCCGCCGCGATCGAAGCCCGCGCCAAGGCGCTCGGCACCAACCCGAACCTCGTGACCCTGGTGCAGGCCGAGCGCTGGAACGGCGTGCTGCCGACCACCATGGTACCCGGCTCCGCGGTGCCGTTCGTCTCGGTCAAATAATCTTCGAAAACATCCGGAAGCGGTGATGCCTGGGATCGCGATCTCAGCGATCATCGTCTCAGGAAGGTCCCATGCGAAATGTCATCACCATGGCGGGCGTCGCGCTCGCTGCCGCCCTCGCCGCGCCGGCCTCGCACGCCGCAGAAAGTAATTTTGACGGGCTCTGGGCCAAGACGGCGAAGGACTGCCGCAACAAGGAAGGCCCGGACAGCAAGACGCTCATCGACATGAGCAAGCCGATCGGCGGCAAGCCCGCGCCGATGGTCGACCAATATGAAAATCACTGCCGGATCGACCGCAAGACCGTGGTCGGAGACGGCATCAATCTCTCGGTCACCTGTTTTGAATTCTGGGATTATTTCAACAAGGGCGTCGAGCCACGGAAAGCGACCGTCAAGCTCGCGCCCGGCCCGAACGGCACCATCAAGATCGACGGCAAGCCGTATCTGCGCTGCAAGGCCCCTAGCAGCCGTTGAGCCCGGGCATCGCGAACCGCATTTGAAAAATGCGCTCCGATGACATCATGCTGACGCCAACAATGCCCGGTATAATGGCATAGTGCATGATCCGATCAATTCGGCCTTGAGGGCGATGTCTTGAGCGCAATAGCTGATGTGGCTGCTATCACCGATCCCGGCAACCGGGTGGCGGGGAAAACCGACGTTCAGCAAGACACCCTGAAATTCGCGGAGGCCGCGCTTACCGACAGCAAGCGCGAGGGCTTGCTGCTCGCCGTTCGGGCTCGCTGGGTCGCGCTGGCGGTGACGGCCGCCACCCTGCCGATCATCAATCCGGAATGGGAAGTTCTCTATTACGTCCTGATGCTCGGCCTGTTTGCCCTGATCGGATGGGCGCAGCTCAAGGTCGGCAAGGCCGAGCGGTCGTGGCAGGAGCTTATTCTGATATTTTGCGACCTGCTGCTGATGACCTTCCTGACCGTCGTACCCAATCCCTGGAGCACGGTCGATTGGCCACTTGCGATGCAGTACCGGTTCGACAGCTTCATTTACTTCTTTGTTTTCCTGGCGACCGCGACGCTGGCCTATTCATGGCGCACCGTTGTGGCGATGGGGTTCTGGACTTCCGCGCTGTGGGCGATCGGCGTCGGCTGGGTCTACCTGCAGCCGCAAACCCACGCCGCGCTGTCGGAACGGGTGCGGGCCGCCGTCGGCGCCGACGTCAGGCTGTTCGATATCATCGATCCCTCGTCGATCGGTTTTGGCGCCCGGTTCCAGCAGATCACCGTGTTCCTGATCGTCGCCATGACGCTGGCGCTGGCGGCGCGGCGTTCGAATGCCCTCTTGATCAGCCACGCCGGCATCGAACGCGAACGCACCAACCTGGCGCGCTATTTCTCTCCCAATGTCGTCGAACAGCTGTCCAAGAACGACGATCCGCTCAAACAGGTGCGAACGCAGAATGTCGCGGTGCTGTTCGCCGACATCGTTGATTTCACCGCCTATGCGGACGGCCGCAGCCCGATGGAGGTGATCGGAACGCTGCGCCAGTTCCACGAGCGGATGGAACGGGACGTTTTCCGGCACGCCGGCACGCTGGACAAATATCTCGGCGACGGACTGATGGCGACGTTCGGCACGCCCTTCACCAGCGAGTCCGACGCCGGCAACGCGCTGCGCTGCGCGCAGGCCATGATCGGATCGATCGCCGAACTCAACCGCGAACGAAAAACCCGCAACGAACCTCCGATTCGGGTGAGCATCGGATTGCATTACGGTCAGGTCGTGCTGGGCGATATCGGATTGAACCGGCTCGAATTTGCCGTCATCGGCACGGCAGTGAACGCCGCCAGCCGCCTTGAAGCGCTGACCCGCGATTACGGCTGCGCCCTGGTGGCCAGCGACGAACTGGTGCAGCGCGCGCGGGCAGAGACCGGCAGCTCGGATGCCGACTTCTTGCACCTTGTCAGAAAGCCACCCCGGACCATTCGCGGTCTCGAGCAACCAGTCGGGATCTGGACGCGGGGGTACGAAGTCGAAGCTGAGGGCACGGTTCGAGGTTGACCTTGCACGGCGTCAGGGCGCATAGGCCACGGCAGAATTGAACCCGCGTATGGCTGACCCAATGCCCCGATCCAAACAATATCCAAATGACTCCTTCTACGTCGAACCGCGCAGCGGCGAGCGTTATCCGCTGGATGTGCCGCGCTGGTGCGGCGACGGGCAAAAGCCGCTGCTGATCAGCCCGCAGCCCGGCATCACCAGAGACGAGATCGATCGCGGCACGCGATCGCTGTGGCGCTATCGGGCCTCGCTGCCGGTCGAGATTGCAAAACCGATTTCGCTCGGCGAAGGCTGCACCCCGCTGGTGCAAAAGGAATGGGACGGCTTCCGGCCGTTCTTCAAGCTGGAATGGTTCAACCCGACCTGCAGCTTCAAGGATCGCGGCACCACGGTGATGCTGTCCTATGTGCGGCAGCTCGGCATCGATGCGGTGCTGGAAGACTCATCTGGTAATGGCGGCGCGTCGGTTGCGGCCTATGGCGCGGCCGGCGGCATGCGGGTGAAGATACTGGCGCCGGCCTATACGTCACCGGCCAAGGTCGCGCAGGTGCGCGCCTATGGCGCCGAGGTGCAGCTTGTCGAAGGGCCGCGCGAAGAGTCGCAAGCCGAGGCGATCCGCCAGTCCAGCGAGATTTTCTACTCGTGCCACAACTGGCAGCCGTTCTTCCTGCAGGGGACCAAGTCGGTCGCCTATGAGATCTGGGAGGACTTCAACTTCACGGCGCCCGACAACATCATCATCCCGGTCGGCGCGGGCAGCAACCTGCTCGGCTGCCACATCGGCTTCTCCGAAATGCTTGCCGCCGGCCAGATCAGCAAACTGCCAAAACTGTTTGCCGCGCAACCGCTCAATTGCTCGCCGCTGGACGCCAGCTTCCAGGCCGGCGTCGACACGCCGATCGATCGCGCCGTCCACAAGACGATCGCGGAAGGCACCGCGATCGCACATCCGCTGCGGCTCAAGGAAATGATCCACGCCTTGAAAGACAGCGGCGGGGAATCGGTGGCCGTTTCCGAGGACGAGATCGTCACCGCGTTGAGGCGGCTGGCGCGGCTTGGCCTGTTCGTCGAGCCGACATCGGCCAGTGTCGCGGCGGCGTTCGCAAAGCTTGCGGCGCGAGGCGTCATCAAGGAGCGCGAAAATACGGTGCTGTTGATTTCAGGCACCGGCATCAAGACGGCGTCCACGATTGCCGAGCTGTTTTAATTCCGACTTGGGCCCACCCAGCCTTTGACTTGGCTCTGGAACCGCTATAGAACAAAATAAGAACGAGCGCCTCACCGGGACTTCATGGCCAAATCCACCCTCTCCTTTGTCTGCCAGAACTGCGGCGCGGCGTTTAATCGCTGGCAGGGCAAGTGCGAGGCCTGCGGCGAGTGGAACACGCTGTCCGAGGAAGACACGACGGGCGCGACCTCGATGCCGGTCTCGATCCGCTCCAAGCGCAGGGGGAGAACTTTTGCGCTGGAATCGCTGACCGGCAAGAGCCAGGACGCGCCCCGACTCTCCTCCGGCATGGTCGAACTCGATCGCGTCACTGGCGGCGGCTTCGTCCGCGGCTCGGTGTTGCTGGTTGGCGGCGATCCCGGCATCGGCAAATCGACGCTGCTGACGCAGGCCACCAGCATGATGGCGCGTGCGGGGCATCGCGCGGTCTACATTTCAGGCGAAGAAGCCGTCGCTCAGGTGCGGCTGCGTGCCGAACGGCTCGGCCTTGCCGACGCGCCGGTGCAGCTCGCGGCCGAGACTTCCGTCGAAGACATCGTCTCGACGCTGTCCGAGGGCGCGGTGCCACGCCTGATCGTGATCGATTCGATCCAGACCATGTGGACCGATACGGTCGAATCAGCCCCCGGGACGGTCACGCAGGTCCGCGCCTCGGCGCAGGCGCTGATCAGGTTTGCCAAGAAATCCGGGGCCACGATCATCCTGGTCGGGCACGTGACCAAGGACGGCCAGATCGCCGGCCCCCGCGTGGTCGAGCACATGGTCGATGCGGTGCTGTCGTTCGAGGGCGAAGGCTCGCAGCAATTCCGCATCTTGCGCGCGGCGAAGAACCGCTTCGGCCCGACCGATGAAATCGGCGTGTTCGAGATGACCGGCCTCGGCCTGCGCGAGGTTTCCAATCCCTCCGAATTGTTCCTGTCGGAGCGCGACCTCGGCAGTCCCGGCACCGCTGTGTTCGCCGGCATCGAGGGCACCCGCCCGGTGCTGGTGGAATTGCAGGCGCTGGTGGCGCCGACCACCCTCGGCACGCCCCGGCGCGCTGTGGTCGGCTGGGACCCGAGCCGGCTCTCGATGGTGCTGGCTGTGCTGGAGGCCCATTGCGGGGTCAAACTGTCCGGCTTCGACGTCTATCTGAACGTGGCCGGCGGCCTGCGGATCCAGGAGCCCGCGGCCGACGTCGCGGCCGCCGCCGCCCTCGTCTCGTCGCTGGTCAACGCGCCGCTGCCGACGGATGCGGTCTATTTCGGCGAGATTTCGCTGTCTGGCGCCGTCCGGCCGGTGGCGCAAACCTCGGCGCGGCTGAAGGAGGCGGCAAAACTCGGCTTTGGCCGCGCAATACTGCCCGAATCGGCGCGTGGCGAGGCCGGCGGCGACGCGGGTCTGGTGCTGAACAGCGTTGGCGGATTGACCAGCCTAGTCGCTGAAATTGCCGCGCGAGGCACGCCCAGAGCCAATCGAGAGGGTAACCGGGAGGCCAATCGCGAGGGCCCAGCGGAGAAAAATGCCACACCGGCGCGATTCCGTCGCGAGAACGGCTAAAGCGGCGTGACGTCACCCGCCCTCGCCGCTATACAACGCGCGCGAAAGGCGCGTGGGATGGCGTGATATCCGGCCTTGCGGGACACGCCATATGACCGTCACCTAGAACTTTCACCGACACGCCGATTCGCAGAACTTTAGGAATTTACGAGCGGACCTGACCAGCCGATGCCGATAACGATACTCGATCTCGTCCTGCTTGGTGTGATGCTGATTTCGGGGCTGCTCGCCATGGTGCGCGGCTTCATGCGCGAGATTCTGTCGATCGCGGCCTGGGGCGCGGCGGCCCTGGTCACGCTGTATGCTTTCTCGAAACTGCTGCCGACCGCCAAAACTTATTTCAATAACGACACGGTGGCGGCCGTCGTGGTGGTGGCCGGCACCTTCATCGCGACGCTGGTCGTGGTGTCGATCATTACAGTGCGAATTTCGGACATGATCCTGGATTCCCGAATCGGCGCGCTGGATCGCACGCTCGGGTTCCTGTTCGGTCTCGCCCGCGGCCTGCTGATCGTGGTCGTCGCCTTCCTGTTCTTCAGCTGGCTGGTTCCGGACAAGCAGCGGCCCGACTGGATCACCGGGGCGAAGTCCCGGATGGTGCTGCAGGGAACCGGAGATTGGTTAATGGCGCTCTTGCCGGACGACCCTGAGAACACCATCTTAAAGAGATTCAAGAAGAATAAACCCGACGACGATTCAACTGACGCCGAGCCGGCAGCCCCGGCGTCCGGTGATGGCTACAGCAAACCTGCCCGCGACGGCCTTAAAAAGCTGATCGAGAAACCTGCGAGCAAGTAACTCTTGGCCAAAAGAGAGGCGATGGACGCGATGCAAAACCCTTCCGATCCCGCCGAGCAACTTGACCGAAACTCCGGTCCGATCGATTTGCAGGACGATCTCGAAGGCGACACGCTACGCGAGGAATGCGGCGTGTTCGGCATCTTCGGCCACCCCGAGGCCGCCGCCATCACCGCGCTCGGACTACACGCCCTTCAACACCGCGGCCAGGAAGCCGCCGGCATCGTCTCCTTCGACGGCAGCCGCTTTCATAGCGAACGCCGGCTCGGTCTTGTCGGTGATACCTTCTCCCGCCGCGAGGTGATCGAGCGTCTGCCCGGCAATGCCGCCGTCGGCCATGTCCGCTATGCCACCACCGGCGCCACCATCCTGCGCAACGTGCAGCCGCTGTTCGCCGAGCTCAATGCCGGCGGTTTCGCGGTCGGCCATAACGGCAACCTCACCAACGGTCTGACGCTGCGCCGCGAACTCGTGCTCCACGGCGCCATGATGCAGTCGACCACCGACACCGAAGTGATCCTGCATCTCGTCGCACAGTCGAAGCGCACCCGCTTCATCGACCGGTTTATCGAGGCGCTGCGCACGATCGAGGGTGCCTATTCGCTGACGGCCTTGACCAACAAGAAACTGATCGGCGCGCGTGATCCGCTCGGCATCCGTCCCCTGGTACTCGGCGACCTCGACGGTCACCCGATCCTGACCTCGGAGACCTGCGCGCTCGACATGATCGGAGCCAAATATGTCCGCGACATCGAACCCGGCGAAATCGTCGTGTTCGACGACAAGGGCGCGCACAGCCACAAGCCGTTTCCGCCAAAACCGCCGCGGCCCTGCATCTTCGAATACATCTATTTCTCTCGGCCGGATTCCATCGTCGGCGGCCGTTCGGTCTATGAAGTTCGAAAAGCCTTCGGCGCACAGCTCGCGCGCGAAAGCCAAGTCGAGGTCGATGTCGTGGTGCCGGTGCCGGATTCCGGCGTGCCCGCCGCGATCGGTTACGCCCAGCATTCCGGCGTGCCGTTCGAACTCGGCATCATCAGAAACCACTATGTCGGCCGCACCTTCATTCAGCCGACCCAGAGCGTCCGCGAACTCGGCGTGCGCATGAAGCATTCGGCCAACCGCGCCGCGATCGAGGGCAAGCGCATCATCCTGATCGACGACTCGCTGGTGCGCGGCACCACCTCGAAGAAGATCGTGCGCATGATGCGCGACGCCGGCGCCCGCGAAGTGCATTTCCGCCTCGCCTCGCCGCCGATCCTCTACCCCGACTATTACGGCATCGACCTGCCGGACCGCGGCGGGCTCCTTGCCGCCACGCATTCCCTTGAGGAGATGCGCGAGATCATCGGCGCCGATTCACTGGCGTTCCTGTCGATCGACGGCATGTACCGCGCGATGGGTGAACCCGGCCGCGATCCCGCCAATCCGAAATTCTCGGACCACTGCTTTACGGGCGCCTACCCGACCCACCTCACCGACCAGACCGAAACCGAGCCGTCGCCCCGGCAATTGTCGCTGCTGGCGGAGGCGAGTTAGTAGACCCGAGTTAGTAGACCCCATTGGTTTGTCGTCCCGGCGAAGGCCGGGACCCATAGCCACCGGCCGTCGTTTTACGGACGCCTCTAGACACAACCACCTTTCGCATCATAACCGTCACGGCGTATGGGTCAGACGACGATGATAGAGCCACTTCCATGACATCTCCCCTCGCCTCCCGTATCGCACTCGTCACCGGCGCCTCGCGCGGCATCGGCTATGCCACCGCGCGCGCGCTTGCCAAGGCCGGCGCGCATGTCGTGGCGGTGGCGCGGACGCAAGGCGGGCTGGAAGAGCTCGACGACGAGATCCGCAAGGACGGCGGCAGCGCCACGCTGGTGCCGCTGAACCTCACCGACTCCGACGGCATCGCCCGCCTCGGCGCGGCACTGCACGAGCGTCACGGCAAGATTGACATTCTCGTCGGTAATGCCGGCGTCGCCGGCCCCTCCTCGCCGCTCGGCCATATCGAACTGAAGCCTTGGAACGACGTGATGGCGGTCAACGTCACCGCGAACTTTCAATTGATCCGCTGCATGGAACCACTGCTGAGGCAGTCCGACGCCGGCCGCGCCGTGTTCGTCACATCAGGCGCCGCCAACAAGGCCAGCGCCTATGTCGGCCCGTATGCCGCCTCGAAAGCCGCCCTCGAAGCGCTGGCGCGCGCCTGGGCGCAGGAGACCGCAAGCACGAACCTGCGCGTCAATCTTTTCAGCCCCGGCCCGGTCCGCACCAAGATGCGCGCCATAGTATTTCCCGGCGAAGACCCGGAGACGCTGGATACGCCGGAACAGGTCGCGGAATTCATCGTGCCGATGTGTTCGCCGGATTGGTCCGAGACCGGCAAGCTCTATGATTACAAGACCCGCACGCTGATGGACTTTCGCGCGCCTGCTTGAGTTCTCTCCACGTCATTGCGAGCGAAGCGAAGCAATCCATTCTTCCTTTGCGGGGCGCCATGGATTGCTTCGCTGCGCTCGCAATGACGGTGGGTGTCATACCGTTGACTCCTCCCTTCCCCCACGATTGACTGCCCGCGCAAGCGGGAGCAACCCGCCAAGAATATCAGGGAAGGAAGCATCATGGCGATGCATCGCGCGCGCTCGATACCGGCCATCCAACATCTCAGCAAAACCATCCTCGCCGGTGTCACCGCCGCCATGCTGATGTCAGTCACCGCGATGCCACTTCCCGCGCTCGCCGGCGATGTTCCGACCTTCGCCGTCGATGCGTCCTGGCCAAAGCCGCTGCCGAACAACTGGATCCTCGGCCAGGTCGGCGGCATCGCCGTCGACTCGAAGGACCACATCTGGGTCATTCACCGTCCGCGCTCGCTGACCGACGACGAAAAGGGCGCAACGCTGACCCCGCCCCGATCGAAGTGCTGCGTCTCGGCGCCGCCGGTGCTGGAGTTCGATGCCGAGGGCAATCTGCTGCGCTCCAGGGGCGGTGCGGGCGAAGGCTATGAATGGGTCGGCCGCGAACACGGCATCGAAGTCGACGAAAAGGGTTTTGTCTGGGTCGGCGGCAACGCCGACAATGACAACGCGGTTCTGAAATTCACCCTCGACGGCAAGTTCGTGATGCAGATCGGCAAGATCGCGCCGAGCAAGGGTTCTAATGACACCACACAACTCGGCAAGCCCGCCGAGACCGCGGTCGACAAGGATGCCAACGAGATCTACATCGCCGACGGCTACGGCAACCGCCGCGTCATCGTGTTCGACGCGACGACTGGCGCCTACAAGCGGCACTGGGGCGCCTATGGCAAGCCGCCGAACGACGACAAGCAGCCGCCCTATGATCCCAAGGCGCCGCCTGCCCAGCAATTCGCAAATCCCGTGCATTGCGTGAAGCTCACCACCGACGGGATGGTTTATGTCTGCGACCGCATCAACAACCGCATCCAGGTGTTCAAGAAGGACGGAACTTTCGTGAAGGAGTGGTTCTTCGAGAAGAACACGCTCGGCAATGGCGCGGTGTGGGACATCGCCGTTTGGCCCGATCCGAAACAGACCTATTTGTTGAGCGCTGATGGCGAAAACAACGAAATTCGGGTGCTGAAGCGCGACGACGGTACCGTGGTCGGGAGTTTTGGACGCAGCGGCCGCAATGCCGGGCAGTTCCACTGGATTCACGCCATGGCGGTCGATTCCAAGGGCAACGTCTATACCGCCGAAGTCGACACCGGAAAGCGCATCCAGAAATTCAAGCTGACATCGGACGCGCTACGATAGGTGGATTGCCGGGAGCTTCCGGAACCACTACCACCATCTCAGTCATATGCCGGGTTGGACCTCCCAAAGAAGGCCGCCCGGCGACATAGATGGAGGAAATACATGACTGCACTTCGCGCGCGGCGCCTTGCCGCGTTGATCACCGTTGCCGGCGTCAGCCTTGCCGCGCCCGCCTACGCCCAGGACAAGACCGTCAAGATCGGCGTGTTGAACGACATGTCGAGCCTTTACGCCGATATCGGCGGCCCCAATTCGGTGGTCGCGGTCAAGATGGCGATCGAGGATTCCGGGCTGCTCAAGAAAGGATGGAAGATCGACGTCGTCAGTGGCGATCACCAGAACAAGCCCGACGTCGGCGTCAACATCGCCAGGCAGTGGATCGACAACGACAAAGTCGATGCGATCGCCGATACGCCGAACTCCGGCGTGGCTCTCGCCGTCAGCAACCTCGTCAAGGAGAAGAACATCGCGCTGCTCAATTCGGGCGCCGCGACGGCCGATCTCACCGGCAAGGCCTGCACACCGAACACGATCTCCTTCACCTATGACACCTATATGCTGGCCAACGGCACCGGCAAGGCGCTCACCAAATCCGGCGGCGACACCTGGTACTTCCTGACCGCCGACTATGCGTTTGGCCACGCGCTGGAGCGCGATACGTCCGCTGTTGTCACCGCCAATGGCGGCAAGGTGCTCGGCGGCGTCAAGCATCCGATCAACACCTCGGATTTCTCCTCGTTCCTGCTGCAGGCGCAGGCTTCCAAGGCCAAGGTCGTGGGCCTCGCCAATGCCGGCGGCGATACCACCAACGCGATCAAGCAGGCTTCCGAATTCGGCATCGTCGCGGGCGGCCAGAAGATCGCCGCGCTGCTGCTGTTCATCAACGACGTGCATTCGCTGGGATTGAGGACGGCGCAAGGCCTGACCTTCACGGAATCCTTTTACTGGGACCTGAACGACCAGACCCGCGCCTTCTCGAAGCGGTTTGCCGCATTGGCGAGCAAGAATGCGATGCCGTCGATGACGCAGGCGGGCAATTACGCCATGGTGCTGCATTATCTCAAGGCGATGGAAGCGCTCGGCGGCAATCCGCGTGACGGCGCCAAGGTGATCGCCAAGATGAAGGAACTGCCGACCGACGATCCCTTGTTCGGCAAGGGCCCGTTGCGCGCCGACGGCCGTCGTCTCATTCCGGCCTATCTGTTCGAAGTGAAGAAGCCGGAAGAGTCGAAGGGTCCGTGGGACTATTACAAGCAGATCGCCACGATCGCCCCGGAAGACGCCGCCAAGCCGCTCGAGGCAAGCGACTGTCCGCTGGTGAAGAAATAGTCAGACCACAAACTCGATCGTCGTCCCGGCGAAAGCCGGGACCCATACGCCGCGGCGGCTGTAATTGTAGCAGGTGTCGGCCACCTTGTTTTAGCCGATAGCACAAAGCGGTATGGGTCCCGGCTCAAGGCCGGGACGACGTAGACAAAAACGCTTTCATCCGCACCATCAACGCGGCAGCAGGTTGGTCTTGGCGAGGTCCAAAACCTCGTCGCCCCGTCCGCTCATCACGGCCCGCAGCACCCACAGGCTGAAGCCCTTGACCTGTTCCGCGGTGATCGTGGGCGGCATCGACAATTCCTGCCGCGCGGTGACGACGTCGAGCACCGCCGGTCCGTCATGGGCCAGTATTTCGCGGATCGCCTGCGGCAGATCGCCGGGATCCTCGACCCGCCGCGCGTGAATGCCCATGGCCCGGGCCATCGCCGCGAAGTCAGGGTTTTCCAGATCGACGCCGGTTTCGATAAAGCCGGACGCCTTCATTTCCAGCGCAACAAATCCCAGCACGCCGTTGTTGAAGATCACGATTTTCACCGGCAGCTTCATCTGCCGCAGCGTGATCAGGTCGCCCATCAGCATCGCGAACCCGCCATCGCCGGACATCGACACCACCTGCCGCCCCGGCTGCGATGCCTGGGCGCCGATCGCATGCGCCATCGCGTTGGCCATCGAGCCGTGCACCCACGATCCCAGCAGACGCCGGCGTCCGTTCATGACGAGATAGCGCGCCGCCCAGATCGTCGGCGTGCCGACATCGGCCGTGAACACAGCGTCGTCGGAAGCCGCCTCGCTGAGCAGGCGCGCCAGATATTGCGGGTGGATCGGCTTGTGCCCGGGCGTCCCGCGCGCCAGTTCGTCGAGGCCGGCGCGGGCTTTCTTATAGTGGGCAGCACTGTCGTCGAGATGACGGCGATCATCCTTCGCCGTCAGGCGCGGCAGCAGCGCCTCGATCGTGACGGCGACATCGCCGACAAGACCGAGATCGAGCTTGCAGCGGCGGCCGAGATTTTCGGGGCGGATGTCGACCTGCGCGATCTTCGCTCCCGTGGGTAAAAACTGCTTGTAGGGGAAATCGGTCCCCAGCATCAGCAACACATCGCAGGCGTGCATGGCGGCGTAGCCGGAAGAGAAACCGATGAAGCCGGTCATGCCGACATCGTAAGGATTGTCGAATTCGACGTGTTCCTTGCCGCCGAGTGCGTGCACCATCGGGCTCTTGAGCTTGTCCGCCAGCCGCATCAGGCTGGGATGGGCGCCCGCGCAGCCGCGGCCGCAGAACAACGTCACACGTTTGGCACCGTTCAGAAGCTCCGCCAGCGCCGCCAATTCCGTCTCATCCGGCCGAACCACGGGGGCTTTCGGCAACAGCCCGGCATTCGGTGAAATGCCACGGCTGGGCGCTAGTCGCAGCGCGATATCGCCGGGGATCACCAGCACGGCCACGCCACGCCGGCCGACCGCGGCGCGGATCGCATTTTCCAGCACGTAAGGAAGCTGCGCCGTATCGGAAACGAGTTCGCAATAATGACTGCATTCGCGGAACAAGTCCTGCGGATGGGTCTCCTGAAAGTATCCGCCGCCGATTTCCGCGGACGGAACCTGGGCGGCGATGGCCAGTACCGGCGTGCGGCTGCGATGCGCATCGAACAGGCCGTTGATGAGGTGAAGATTGCCCGGCCCGCACGATCCCGCGCATACCGCGAGCCCGCCGGTGATTTGCGCTTCAGCCGAGGCCGCGAAGGCGGCGACTTCCTCATGTCGAACGTGAACCCAGTCGATCACCTCGCGTTTGCGCAGTGCCTCGGTCAAGCCGTTCAGGCTGTCCCCGACCACGCCGAATATCCGCTTCACGCCGGCCTGGATGAGCGTTTCCGCGATGAGGTCAGCGACGGTGTCGATCGGCATGGTGGCCTCGCTCTGTTGGGGGAGCTTCGGAACGTCAGCCATCAGATGTAGCGGGCCGGCCGGGCCTGAACAATTCAGGCTACCGTGAAGTCCGTGGAACTCCGCGGCTTCAAGTGGCTGGTTTGCCAGCCATGGTCCGCCACGCCACCAACAGCGCCAGCGCCAATAGCGCAGCAGCCAGGAGGAACGGCGCGCCCGGCATTTTCACCGGCGCAGAATCGCTGATGAAATAGGCAAAGATCAGCGTGAACAGAAACGGTCCGACCATCTGGGCAACGCTGTTGACGCTGTTGGTAGCGCCCTGCAACTGGCCTTGCTGATCGGGCGCGACCAGTTGCGTGGTCAGCGACTGGACCGCGGCTCCGGCGATGCCCCACAACGCCATCACGGGAATGCCGACCCAGAACAGCGGGCCGGTCGGCGCGGCCCCATAGATCAGGAAACCCAGCGCACCGCAGCCGAGCCCGAGTAGCAGCGCGCGGCGCTCGCCGAGGCGCGCGACGATCGGTCCGACGCCCGCGCCCTGCACCACCATGGCGCAGACACCGACCAGCGCCAGCGTCAGGCCGACGGTCTTGGTGTCCCAACCGTAGCGATAGGTCGCATAGAGCACGAAGGTCGAGGGCAGCACGACATGCGCGACCTGGCCAAAGAAATTCGCCAGCGACAGACCTGCGAGAACCCGGTTGGAACGCAAGAGATGCAGCGCGCCGAGCGGGTTGGCGCTTTTCCATTGGAACGGTGCGCGCCGTTCCGGCGGCAGCGACTCCGGCAGGATCAGCCAGCCGTAAAGCGTGTTGGCAAAACTGAGGCCCGCCGCGACCCAGAACGGCAGCCGCGGATCCATATCACCGAGCAGGCCGCCGACGGCGGGGCCGAGAATAAATCCGGCACCGAACGCCGCGCCGATCTTGCCGAACACGGCAGCGCGCCGTTCCGGCGGCGTCACGTCGGCGATGTAGGCAAAAGCCGTCGAGATACTGGCCGAGGTGATGCCCGAGATCACGCGGCCGATAAACAGCCACAGCAGCGACGGCGCCAGCGCCATCAGGACGTAGTCCAGCGCTAGTCCAAAATTGGACAACAGCACCACGGGCCGGCGGCCGAACCGGTCGGACAAGGCGCCGAGGATCGGCGAGAAGATGAACTGCATCACCGCCCAGGCGGTGCCGAACAGTCCAAAGATCCGCGCGGCGGTCGCGGTATCATTGTCGACGAAGCTTTCGACCAGCTTGGGCAAGATCGGCAGGATCAGGCCGAGCGCGAACATGTCGAGCAGGATGGTAACGAAAATGAAGATGGCGGCGCCGCTGCGCACCGGCGGCATCTCGGCCACGCGTTCCGAGGCCGCCTCGTTCACGACGGCCGCTTGCGCTTGTGGGCGAACGGGTTGGCCTTCTCGCGCAGCATAATACGGATCGGCGTGCCCGGCAGATCGAAGGCCTCACGCATGCTGTTGGTGAGATAGCGCAAATAAGACGTCGGCACCGCGTCGGCGCGCGAGCAGAACAGGATGAAACTCGGCGGCCGCGCCTTGGCTTGCGTGATGTAATTCAGCTTCAGCCGGCGGCCCGACACCGAGGGCGGTGGATTGGCGTCGACCGCCTGTTCGAACCAGCGATTGAGGGCTGCCGTCGGCACGCGCTTGTTCCAGACCGCATAGGCTTGCTCGATCGCGGTCATCAGCCGGTCGATGCCCTCGCCCATCAGGCCCGACACCGCAACAACCGGCGCGCCCTTGATCTGCGGCAGCAAGTGATCGGCATCGGTGCGCAGCCCCGAAATGAGGCTGCCTTTCTTCTCCATCAAATCCCATTTATTGACGGCCAGCACGACCGCGCGCCCCTCGCGCTCGATCAGGTCCGCGATTCGCAGATCCTGTTCCTCGAACCGGTTCTGCGCGTCCATCATCATGACAACGACTTCGGCAAAGCGCACCGCGCGCAGTGCGTCCGCCACCGAAAGCTTCTCCAGTTTCTCGTCGATCCGCGCCCGCCGCCGCAAGCCGGCGGTATCGAACACCCGGAAGTCGCGCCCCTGCCAGGTCACCTCGACGGAGATGGAGTCGCGGGTGGTGCCGGCTTCGGCGCTGGTCAGCAGCCGCTCCTCGCCGAGCAGATGATTGATCAGCGTCGATTTGCCGGCGTTGGGACGGCCGACGATCGCGACGCGAATCGGACGCTTGGCGAGATCCTCGTCGGATTCGATGATGTCGTCATCGTCGAACTCCTCCCCCTCCTCGGTGGGATCGGGCATCAGCACGCGCAGCGAATCGTAGAGATCGCTGAGGCCTTCGCCATGTTCGGCGGAAATCTGCACGGGGTCGCCGAGCCCGAGCGCGTAGGCTTCCATCGCGCCGACCTCGCCGTGCCTGCCCTCGCTCTTGTTGGCGACCAGCACCACCGGCTTGTTGGCGCGGCGGGCGAAATCGGCAAAGGCGCGATCATTCGGCGTCAGCCCGGCGCGGGCGTCGATCACGAACATCAGCGCGTCGGCGAGCGCAATCGCGGTTTCGGTCTGTTCCTGCATCCGCGCGGTGAGCGAGCCCCTGGCGCCTTCATCGAGCCCGGCGGTATCGATCACGGTGAATTCGAGGTCGCCAAGGCGCCCGTTGCCCTCGCGGCGGTCGCGGGTGACTCCGGGTTCGTCGTCGACCAGCGCGAGCTTCTGCCCGACCAGCCGGTTGAACAGCGTCGACTTTCCGACATTGGGTCGGCCGATGATGGCAATCGTAAAGGGCATAAATAAATCCAAACGCCCTTCTTGAAGGACGTGTCCATCGAACGAAACGATAGAGCATGGTTTTCGTCGGAACCGCGCTCTGATTTTGTTTTGACGCGTTTGCTTTACGCGAACCGGCGTCCACTAGCCGCGAAAACGCTACGCCATTAACGCGTGAAGCTGCCGCTCGGCATCGGCGCCGGGAACGGAGCGGCCGATTGCTGGGTGGACTGCGCGGGCGCCGCCTGGGCCGGCTGGTCGGGTGGCGGCGCGGTGGTGCGCTTGCGCACGATCTTCTTCGGTTTCGGCGCCGGCGGGGCTGCATTGGTGCCGCCCTCGTCCACCGGCGCGGCATCGGGGTCTGCGGCGGCGGGCTCGGTCGCGGGCGCCGCTGCAACGGGTGCCTGCTTGCCTCTGGATTTCGCGGATCCCCTGGATTGCGACTCCTGCGGCGGCGGTGCGACCGCGGCCTGGGCATTCGGATCTTCGATCTGCTGCTGGCGCGCGCCTTTGTAGAGATCCTTCGGCACGCCCTGCTCGAGGCCGGGCACACCGTCGGGGAAAACCGGCTTGCGTTCACCGGGCAGCTTCTTTTTGGTGTCGAGGAAGTCGAGCATGTCGCTCGGATCGAAATTGCCCATGCTGCTACAGCCTGCCAGCGCGCTGGAAAACGCGATGAGGATGGTGGCTGCGATCAGACGGTGCGGACGGCGCATGCTCGGTTCTCGTTTAACTCGTTGGCCGGCTCAGCTCTTTGCGACAGGCGGAAGCAACGCCTCCAGCGCTTCGGCGCGCGAGCGCAGGCTCGGTGGCGTGCCGCCGTCATTGGCAATCACGTCCAGCCATTGCCGTGTCGCTGTCGCGTCGTTGGCGCGCCAGGCCGACAGCGCCAGCAATTCGCGCGCGGTATGGCGAAAGGTAGCAGCCGGTCCGGCTGCCGCCTCCAGGCGAGACTTCATGTCGGGATAGGAGGTGCTCTCCAGCAGCAACTGGGCGGCGCGAATTCGGGCCAGATCCTGTTCCGCTACGCCGACGCTGCGGTCGGCGGCAATCTCGTCGAACATCTTGGCAGCAGCCTGCTGGTCGCGGCTTGCGACCTCCGCGGCCGTGCGCAGGCGCGCCAGCACGCGGTATCCCGCCGGCGCCTTCGCCGCCAGCTCGGCAAACGCCGCCTCGGCCTCTGCGTGCTTGTTGGCTTCCGATAGCTCCGCCGCCTTGTCGAAGGCCGCACCGGCCTCAACCGCCTTCTTGGCTTCCAGATATTGGTAGCCACGCCAGCCACCCACGGAGGCGATGAGCAGCAGCGCTCCTGCAATGATAAAGAGAGAATATCGGTCCCACAGCTTCTTGAGCTGATCGCGACGGACCTCCTCGTCGACTTCATTAAATAATTCAGACACTTAAGGCTATCCCATCCCCGGTGAGCCGCTGGACGCGCGGCGGCGCCCTGCGCCCGATCCCCGCATGGCGGCGGCGATACCCTAACGATATGGCGGTGGCAAGGCAAAGCGAGCCGGATCAAAGCGTTAACGCTAGAGGGAGCGCCCGGAAGCGAGTTGTCCCACGCCGCGAGCGTCCGGGAATATTGACTTCGCGGTTCAAAGCTTGGCGTAATCCGTTCGATTTTTGTCGGTTATTCGTCTGATTTTGCAGGTGCTTCATGGTTTGCCGCGCCCTGGTCGTCACGCTTGCCATCGGGGCCGCCGCCCTGCCCGCCGCGACCCAAGCCTACGACATCAAGGCGAAGGCGCCGGACTCGGCATTTTCCGGCAAACAGCGTCCGGACATTTTGGGCATCTCGGCGGATTCCACCGCTGATTCCGCGCGTGCCACGCTCGAATCGTTCTTCAAGGGACGCACCAACACCACGACCGACGTCCAGCAACAGAAGTTCGGCAGCACCGCGATCAGCTTCACCTCGGCACTGACTTTCAGCCTTCCTCCCGGGCCCAGCCAGAACGGTGAGGTGCTGTCGAGCAGCTTCTCGTCGCCGGCGAGCGGCAATCGCATTTATTTCCTCGCCCGCAACCTCACCTTTGCGAAGGACCAGCAGCCGGCGAAAGCCGACATGGTCAAGGAGGTGATGGGCAAATACGGCGCGCCCACCATCGTCGGCGATCAGCACCTCTATTACATCTATCGCAAAGGCTCGATCGTATCGGTGGGCACGAAGTACAAGGAAGCGACCGCAATCGAGGCCATCGGCAAGCCGCTCGATCCCAAGGCCGCGCTCAAGCTCAACGGCGAAACCATCCGCGGCAGCTGCGTGGCGGTCGTCAAACGGGCGCAGGCAAAGGAGAAAGCGCTGGCTGCGATGCTCAGCGAAGCCAAGGGCGCCAATTGCGACGGCGTGCTGAGCGTGCAGCTGATACCGGGCACGGCGCCAGACCGGGTCGGGATCGCGCAGTTTTCGCTACTGGATGTCAAACGCGTCATCAGCGCGGCGGCGATCGACAACGATGCGCTTGCCGCGGAACAGAACGAACGCAATACGATGCCGAAGGGCAGCGCGCCGAAGCTCTGATTCTCGATCGCGCTCGTATCGGGCCTCGCGCGACGGCTCCTCAAACCAGCAAATGGAATTCCTGCCACGGGCTCCATTCGGTGCCGTCGCTGGCCCGCACCCAGAGATCGGCCGGAGCCGTCGCGGCATGGAACGCGGCGTCCGCCAGCTGGGCAGCGGTTACATCGATCGCCGAATTGGCAGCCTGCGCAATTCCGTTCAACGTCCAGTGCCCGCTTGTGGCATCCGCCGACGAATCCCAGAGCTGATATTTGATGATGGCGTCGCCGTCGGGATCGATCGCCGTGAAGAACGAACTGGCCGCCACGGTTTGATGCGGCGCGGCCACGACGTTGGATGCCGTAACAACAGGTGCCTGGTCGACCGGCGCGTTGACATGGAACGGCTTCCAGTCGCTCCACTTCATTCCGTCATTGACGCGAACCCAGAGATGATCGGAGCCGGATCCGCTTTGGAACGTGGTCTGGGAAAGTTGCGCGGCCGTGACATCGATTGCCACGCCCGCGGATTGGGCCACGCCGTTGACGCTCCAGTGCCCGCTGGCGGGATTTGCAGTCGAATCCCAGAATTGATAGGCGGCGATGCTGTCGTTTTCGGCGTCGATGACCGAGAACAGCGTCGAGGCCGCGATGTTCTGATTGTGAGTGGCCGAGAAATCGGACGCCACGGCAACCGGCGCCGCGTCGACCGGCGCTGTGACGTGGAATTCGGACCATTTGCTCCACTGGAAGCCGTCGTATGCGCGGACCCAGAGTTGGTCCGATCCTGAACCGCTCTGGAACGAAGTGCTTGCAAGTTCGGCGCCGTCACTTCGATAGCCACATTGCTCTGCGTCGCAACGCCATTCAGTACCCAGTGGCCGCTGCTGGCGCCAGAAGTGGAATCCCAGAACTCATACCGGGTCATATGGTCGCCACCGCTGACCGCAAAAAGGCTCGCGGCATCAAGCGATTGGCCATGCGTTGCAACGGTGTCCTGGCCGCTCACAACGGGCGCGGGGCCGGCCAATGGGGCCATGACTTGTGTAACGACCATCGTGAAGGGCTGCCATACCCCCCAATCCGTGCCATCGAACGCACGCACCCACAGCTGGTCGGAAATGTTGGTGCCGGCGTGAAACGAAGTTTGCGCGAGCTGTTCCGCCGAAACATCGATAGCCACATGCGCCGCCTGCGCGACGCCGTTCACAACCCAGTGGCCGCTATTCTGAACGGATCTCGAATCCCACAATTGATAGCGGGTGATGCTGTCGCCATCGGGATCGGCTGCAGAGACCAACGCGGAGATAGCAGCCGTATCGTCACTGATCATCGCCCGGTTTGCGACCGTCACCACCGGCGCCTGGTTGACGTTCGGACTCGCGGTAAACCGTTGCCACGCCCCCCACTCGGCACCGTCATTCGCCCGCACATAAAGCGTGTCTGTGGCCGAGCCGAACACGTAGCTCATCTGCGCGAGTTGTCCGGCCGCAATGTCGATCTCGGCGTTGGTGGACATCACGACGCCATTGAGCAGCCAGTGGCCGTTGCCCTCGGTGTCCCAGAACGAATAACGCGTAATGCTGTCGCCATCCGCATCCGTGGCGCCAAACAGGTCGGTGGCCAGGACGGAATTCTGACCATGCGCTGCGGTGACGTTGGAAGCAGTTACAACGGGCTTGTGGTTGAGCGGCGCGGTGACGTGAAACGCGATCCAGTCGCTCCACTCCCGGCCATCGAAGGCCCGGGCCCAAAGATGGTCGTCGCCGGAGCCGCTTAGAAAATCGAGATTTGCCAGCTGATCGGCGGCGACTTCGATGGCGACCTTGCTCTGCGTACGGACGCCGTCCAGAACCCAGCTTCCACTCGAGGCGCCGTCCGTCGAGTCCCATACCTCGTACAAGGTGATCGCGTCGCCATCGATATCCTGCGCGGAGAACAAGGCCGAAGCAGCCAGGCTTTGACCATGAAGCGCAGAGGTATTTTGCGCGGTAACCACGGGCGTATGGTTGGGTGTGGGTCCCGGATAGTCGCCGTCGGCCGGCACGGTGATTGTAAAAGATTTCCAGTCGCTCCACGCTACTCCGTCAAATGCGCGGGCCCAGAGCAGTTCAGAGCCGGTGATGGCGGTGTGAAACGACGTATGGGCGAGCTGGTCGGCCGTCACGTCGATCGCCGTGCCCGTCCCTTGCGCAACGCCGTTCACGACCCAATGACCGCTCTTCGATCCCGGTGTAGAATCCCACAACTGGTACTTCGTGATGGCATCGCCATCCGGGTCAGCGGCGGAAAACAAGTAGGAAACGTCTAGCGACGTATCGAACATTGCCACGATGGGCTGCGTGGTCACGACCGGTGCATGGTTAACGTATGGGCTGGCCGTAAACGCCTGCCAGCCACCCCAAGCTGCGCCGTTGTTGATGCGCACATAGAGGGTTTCGGCTGCAGAACCGAACACGTAACTCGTCTTCGACAGCTGCGCCGCGGTAATGTCTATCGCCGTGCTGCTGGCCTGGGCTACCCCGTTGATCACCCAATGTCCGTAGCCATTGGTATCGAACAGCGTATATCGGGTGATCGGATTGCCGTCGGCGTCGACCAAACCGAACAGATCAGAAGCCGCGATCGAAATCTGACCGCGCCTTGCGACGACGTTTGAGGCGAGCGACAGGGCTGGAAGCGCAGAACCAATCATCGGAACTAAGGGCCCCACGCAATTCAGAAATGATTATGCATAACGGGATGGCAATAAACGCACTTAACAAACTATCAACATCCGAAAAATTGGGAACCCCTGCAGGCCGACGCGCGGACTTATTGCAGCGTTTACAGTTAATTGCGAAAAGTCCTTCATATCAGGCTCGAGCTTGCGGCAACCTTACTGCGAAGCCGCCCAGGTCTCGCGCAACTGCCGTTTCAATACCTTGCCGTTGGCGTTGCGCGGCAGCGGATCGGCGGTCAGGTCGATGGTTTCCGGCACCTTGTAATCCGAAAGCCGCTCGGCACACCACGCACGCAAGGTCTCAACGCTGGCCTCGCCCCTGACCACGACAACGGCGTGGACGCGCTCGCCGAGCACGGGGCATGGTTTGGCGATGATCGCGCTTTCGAGCACGTCAGGGTGGCCTGACAGGACAGACTCGACCTCGGCGGAATAGATCTTCAGGCCGCCGCGATTGATCATATCCTTCTGGCGGTCGAACACGCGCACGAAGTTTGCCTCATCGATCGAGCCGAGATCGCCGGAATGCCAGAAGCCGGCGGTAAAACTTTCGGCCGTTGCTTTTGGATTGTTCCAGTAGCCCTTGATGACCGAGCCGCCGTGGATCCAGATTTCACCGATCTCGCCGCGCGGCAGTTCGTGGCCGTCGGGAGCGACGACGATGATCTGCGCGCCGGGACAGGGCAAGCCGACGCTGTCGATGTACCTCGCGGTCAATTCGCCGGGCATCATCGTCGATGGCGACGTCGTCTCGGTGGCGCCGTAGCAATTTGCCAGCTTCAAGCCCGGAATCCTGGCGGCCAGCCGTTCGATCGTCGCAATCGGCATCGGCGCGCCGCCAAAGCCGCCGATCCGCCAGCTCGACAGATCGTAGCTGTCGAAATCCGGCTGCAGCAGGCAGAGATTATACATCGCCGGCACCATCACGGTGTAGGTGACGCGCTCCCGTGCCGCCAGCTTCAGATATTCCGCGGCCTTGAACTCCGGCATCACGATCAGTGCGCCCGCGCAGCGAGCCATGGTCGTGATATTGGCGACCACGCCGGTGACGTGCCCGAGCGGTACCGCGGCGATCGAGCGGTCCGCCGCGGTCAGCTGCAGGCAGGACACGAAGACCATCGACGAATGGATGACGTTGCAATGCGCGAGCATTGCGCCCTTTGGCTTGCCCGTGGTGCCCGACGTGTAGAGGATCATCGCGGTGTCTTCTTCGCCGACCTCGGCAGGCGACACTGATGCCGCGTGATCCAGCAGATCGGAGAATTGCGAGGTGATGCCGTCACCGACGGCAACGCGATGCAGGAGATCGGGTACCTCGCCTGCATCCGGCACGCGCTCGGCCAGGGTCGCTTCGTGGATCAGAAGTTTTGCGCCGGAATCGGTCAGCACATAGGCGATCTCCGGCTTTTGCTGGCGGGTCGACAGCAGCACGGTCACAAGGCCGGCATGGGCAGCGGCGAACATCGTAAGCACGAACTCGACGCGATTGCCGAGCAGCACACCGATACGATCGCCGCGGCTCAATCCGAGCCGCTGAAGCCCGGCCGCAATCCGTGCCGATTGAGAGGCCACGTCGCGCCAACTCATCCGGCGATCACCGCAGATCAATGCCTCGCCATCCGGATTTCGCTCCGCAGCCTCGGCGATCATCGCCCAGACGGAGCCCGGCCGTTCACCAAACGCCGGCACCACGCGATCGCCGAAGCGTGTCTCGAGGCGCATCGCCGGAATAGGATGTTGCGACCAGTCCATTTTGGCCTCGTCAGTTCTTTGCCTTCATGTCGTAGACGTGTTCCGGGCCGGGAAACGCACGGGAACGGACGTCCGTAGCGTAGCCTTCAATGGCGGCCTCGATCGCGGGCCCGAGATTACCATAGCGGCGCACGAATTTCGGCGTCCGTGGCGACAGGCCGAGCATGTCCTCCAGCACCAGCACCTGGCCGTCGCAGGCTGCACTGGCGCCGATGCCGATGGTCGGAATGGCGATGCTTTCGGTGATCTTGCGGGCCAGCGGTTCCGCGACCGCCTCGATCACGACCGAGAAGGCACCCGCCCCGGCAATGGCCTTGGCGTCGTTCTCGATCGGCCCCCAACTGCCTTCCTCGCGGCCCTGCGCGCGAAACGAGCCGAGCGTGTTGATCGATTGCGGCGTCAGGCCGATATGGCCCATCACAGGAACGCCGCGCTCGCTGAGAAACGCCACCGTCTCCGCCATCCGCACGCCGCCTTCGAGCTTGACGGCGCCGCAACGGGTCTCCTTCAATATCCGCACCGCGGCATGGAACGCCTGCTCTTTCGAGGCCTCATACGAGCCGAAGGGCATGTCGACCACGACCAGCGCGTGTTGCGAACCGCGCATCACCGCACGCCCCTGCAGGATCATCATATCGAGCGTCACCGGCACCGTGGTCTCGAACCCGTGCATGACGTTGCCGAGGGAATCGCCGACCAGGATGACGTCGCAATAGCGATCGACCAATGCCGCCGTATGCGCGTGATAGGACGTCAGCATCACGATCGGATCGCCGTTCTTGCGCGCGCGAATGTCTGGCGCGGTCTTGCGCCTGATGGCCGACTGGACTGACATGCTAGACTCCAACCACGGGGACGCCGATCACGACCGGATGGAAGGCAAATGCCAGCGCCAGATAGGCGATGACCCCGACCGCGATCGCGATCAGGTCGTTGCCGGGACCGCCGACCGGTATCGGCGGCCCGCCGGCGTCTGCACGGCGTTTCAGCGAGATGCGGTCGAACACCGCCCACGCCAGAAACGAGCCGAACAGGATGATCGAGCCGAGATCGCCATTGGCGAGCAGATGCGCGGCCGCCCATAGCTTGATTCCGGTCAGCATCGGATGCTTCAGCGTCGTGTAGATCCGGCCACGGATGTAGGAGGCGACCACCAGAATGATCGCGGGCAGCATCAGGGCCACGGTGATGTGCTTGAACGCCGTCGGCGGGTTCCAGACGTTGATCCAGCCCGTAGCGCGATAATTGGCAAAGCCCCAGATGACCAGCGCCAGACCCGCGACCGAGGCCAGCGCATAGCCGATCTTGTAGCCGCCCTCGCCCATTGAGCCGATCACCCGTGCGCGCAATTCGCGCTGCGTGGTCAGCGTGTGGACGCCGAGAAACAGGATCAGGCCCAGGATCATCACCAGCAGTCCCACGATGTCCCTCCCTGGGCAGCTTTGGTTATGACCTCGCGTATCATTTAAAGGGCCGGGAGCGCAATGCGCACCGCCGCCATCAGCCTCATGGCTTCTCCGCTTGCTTCTTCAGATCGCGGTTGTCGACGTAGCGGATCGCGATCGGTCGCCCGGCCAGCGCGCCTCCGAGCTCGCCGGTGAATTTCAGCGGCTTGCAGGCATCGAGCGAGGCGTTGATCGCCTTCAGATAAATGGTGCGGGTATCGGCCGGAACGCCGGCGGTGGCGAAGGTCAGCCGGGGGGCGGCAATGATTTCGCCCGAGCGCTTGAAACTGAAGCGCACCGACATCTGCATGCCCTCGCGCGCGCTGTCGGCCGGCGGCGGGGTCCAGCAGGACCGCAGCGCCGCAAACAGGTCGCCGATGCTGTCGAGGTCGTGGTTCGGCTTCCGGTATTTCGCGGCCTGGTCCTTTGGCGGAACGCTTTCGATCGTCAGTTGCAGGTTCTGGCCGTAGGGATAATCGATCTCGGGAATGCAGGGGCCATCGTTGAACACGCTGCAGAACGACGGCGTGCAGGGCTGGCCGTCGAGCACGCTGCAGGGCGCGTGCGAAAACGGCGTGGCGTCGATCTGACGCCGCGACTGGGCGTCAGCAGCGTTGATTCCGATGGTGATGCCGATCAGGCAGATCGCGATAAGCCGGAGCATGGAAGAAGCCTCGATCGCAGTTCTGGTGAACTTGGTGCCCACTTTGGTCGGGATCAAGCCTGATAGCGTTCACATCCCTGCGCGTTCACTGCCCCGCATTCATGCCCGACAGTTCCGCGATCAGCGCCTGTTCGCCGGCGTGCGCTGCTGTAACGACGCGCGAGGTGTCGTCACCCGCGGAGGCGGGTGACCCAGTATCCCAGAGACGGTTGTTGAATAATCGAGGGGCCGCGGCGTACTGGGTCCCCCGCTTTCGCGGAGGACGACAAGGTGGGGCGCCGCACGAGCCCGCCCTACCCCTTCTTCTTCACATCCTTGATGTGGGAAAACACGATGCCCTCGGCGCGTTCCTTGGTATAGCCCAAATAGAACTCGTTCTTGGCGAGGAACACCGGGTCACCGTCGACGTCATCGGCAACACCCGATCCATTGGCCGAGATAAACGCGTCGAGCTTCTTGCGGTCGTCGGACGAGATCCAGCGCGCCAGCTGGAATTCCGAGACTTCGAATTCGACCAGCAGCGAATATTCCGCGTCAAGCCGCGCTTTGAGCACGTCGAGCTGCAGCGGACCGACCACGCCGACCAGCGCCGGCGCGCCGTCGCGCGGGCGGAACACCTGCACGACGCCCTCCTCCGACATCTGCTGCAGCGCTTCCTTCAGCTTCTTGGCCTTCATTGCGTCGGTCAGCCGCACGCGGCGGACGATTTCCGGTGCAAAGCTCGGCACGCCGACGAACGTGAGATCTTCGCCTTCGGTCAGCGTATCGCCGATCCGCAACGTGCCGTGGTTGGGAATGCCGACGACGTCGCCGGCAAAGGCTTCATCCGCCACCGAGCGGTCCTGTGCAAAGAAGAATTGCGGCGAGGACAGCGACATGTTTTTGCCAGTGCGCACCAGCTTGGCCTTCATGCCGCGGCTGAGCTTGCCGGAGCACAGCCGCGCGAACGCGATGCGGTCGCGGTGGTTCGGATCCATGTTGGCCTGGATCTTGAACACGAAGGCGCTCATGCGCGGCTCGGCTGCCTCGACCTTGCGCAGATTGCTTTCCTGCGCGCGCGGCGCCGGTGCGAAGCGCCCGAGGCCTTCCAGCAAATCGCCGACGCCGAAATTGCGCAGCGCGCTGCCGAAATAGACCGGCGTCAGATGGCCCTCGCGGAACGCCTCGAGTTCGAACGGCTTGCAGGCTTCCGAGACCAGCGCGAGTTCGTCCTTGACCTCGGCGACGTCGAGATTGGCGCTGCGGCCGGCGAGATCGGCGATGTCGATCTGCTGCGCGGCGCCGGTCTTGGCGCCGCCGCCTTCGAGCAGGCGCACGCCGCCGGTGGCGATGTCGTAGGTGCCGAGGAAGTCACGGCCGCGGCCGACCGGCCAGGTCATCGGCGTGGTGTCGAGCGCCAGCGTCTTCTCGATTTCATCGAGCAGTTCGAACGTGTCGCGGCTCTCGCGGTCCATCTTGTTGATGAAGGTGATGATCGGGATGTCGCGCAACCGGCACACCTCGAACAGCTTTCGGGTGCGCGCCTCGATACCCTTGGCGGCGTCGATCACCATGACCGCGGAATCGACCGCCGTCAGCGTGCGGTAGGTGTCTTCCGAAAAGTCCTCATGGCCCGGCGTATCCAGGAGGTTGAAGACGAGGCCATCGAACTCGAAGGTCATCACCGAGGTCACGACCGAAATGCCGCGCTCGCGCTCGATCTTCATCCAGTCGGATCGGGTGTTGCGGCGTTCGCCCTTGGCCTTGACCTGACCGGCAAGGTTGATGGCGCCGCCGAACAGCAGCAGCTTCTCGGTCAGCGTGGTCTTGCCGGCGTCCGGGTGGGAAATGATGGCAAAGGTCCGTCGCCGCGCCACTTCATCTGCAAGCGGCGAGCGGGACGGCGATTCGGCTGAAACGGCAATGTCGGACATGAATCGAGCGTTTGGCAGGGAAAACGGGCGCAATCAAGGGCGATTTGGCAATTGCCGACGGTGGATACAACCCCCATATCACTCTGGGAAGGACGACCTTCCCATCACCACCATCCGCGGGGACGACCCTGCTCTATCTGGAGGGTTTGTCATGGCTTGGGCTGTGTTGTTCACCGCGGGTCTCCTCGAAATCGGCTGGGCAATCGGCCTCAAATACACCGAAGGCTTTACGCGGCTGGTGCCGTCGGTCCTGACGCTGGCGGCCATGGCCGCGAGTATCCTGCTGCTTGGACTGGCGTTGAAGACGCTGCCGATCGGAACCGCCTATGCGGTCTGGACGGGAATCGGCGCCGTGGGCACGGCCATCCTTGGCATCGCCCTGTTCGGTGAACCTGCGACCGCAGCCCGCCTGGCCAGCATCGGGTTGATCGTTGCCGGTATTGTCGGCCTTAAGCTGGTCACCTGACGAGAGCCCGTTCCGATGCGCTCTAGCGCAGCAGCACGACCGCCCAATAGGTCAGTGCCGCCACGATTCCCGAGGCCGGGATGGTGATGACCCAGGCGTAGAGGATCGAACTCGCCACGTTCCAGCGCACCGCCGAGACCCGGCGCGCTGCGCCGACGCCGACGATCGAGCCAGTGATGGTGTGGGTGGTGGAGACGGGAACCCCGAGATAGGTCGCCATGAATAGAGTCGCGGCCCCGCCGGTTTCGGCGCAAAAGCCCTGCATCGGAGTCAATTTGGTGATCCGCAGGCCCATGGTGCGGACGATCCGCCAGCCCCCCATCAAGGTGCCGAGCCCCATGGCCGCCTGGCAGGAGATCACCACCCAGAACGGGATTGCAAAGTCGGAGCCAAGGTGGCCCTGCGAATAGAGCAGCACCGCGATGATGCCCATGGTCTTCTGTGCATCGTTGCCGCCGTGGCCCAGCGAATAAAGCGACGCCGATACGAATTGCAGAATACGGAATGCGCGATCGACCGCGAACGGCGTCGAGCGCACCGAGAGCCACGACACGATGGCGACCAGCACCAGCGCCAGCAGGAAGCCAACCAGCGGCGAAAGCACGATCGCCAGCAGCGTCTTGGACAGGCCGCTCCAGACCGCGGCCGAAATCCCGGCCTTTGCCATCCCGGCGCCGACCAGCCCGCCAATCAGCGCGTGCGAGCTGGACGATGGAATGCCGAGCCCCCAGGTGATCAGGTTCCAGGCGATGGCGCCGACCAGCGCCGCGAAGATCACGGTGGCATCGACGATATCAGGTTCGATAATTCCCTTGCCGATCGTATTGGCGACGTGCAGCCCGAAGAAGAGGAAGGCGATGAAATTGAAGAAAGCCGCCCAGAGCACCGCATATTGCGGGCGCAGCACTCGGGTCGACACGATCGTGGCGATCGAATTGGCGGCGTCATGCAGCCCATTGAGAAAGTCGAACAGCAACGCAACCGCGATCAGGAAGATCAGAATCGGAAGACCAAGCGAGGCGTCCACTGCGCGTCCCTGCCCTATACCTGTTCGATCACGATTGAATTGATCTCGTTGGCGACGTCATCGAAACGATCGGACACTTTTTCAAGATGCTTGTAGATCTCTGCGCCCACGATGAAATCCATGGTGTTGGCGTCGCGATGCTTGAGAAACAGTTCTTTCAACCCGATGTCGTGGAGGTCGTCGATGCGACCCTCCAGCTTGCCGATCTCCTCGGTGATCGCGGTCAGCATCGCGACGTTGTCGCCGATCGACTGCATCAGCGGCAATGCGCGCCCGACGAGATTGGCGCACTCGACAATCAGCGTCCCGATCTCGCGCATCGGCGGCTCGAAAGTTCGGACCTCGAACAACACCACTGCCTTGGCGGTCTGCTGCATCTGATCGATGGCATCGTCCATCGAGGTGATCAGGTTTTTGATATCGCCGCGGTCGAACGGGGTGATGAAGGTGCGCCGGACCGCGGTCAGGACCTCGCGGGTGATGTTGTCGGCGTCGTTTTCGAACTGACTGACGCGCTGGCAAAATACCGGCGTCTCGTCGCCGCCGCGCAGCATGTCCTGCAGCGCCAGCGCCCCCTGCACGACGGTCTGGGAGTGACGGGCAAAGAGGTCGAAAAACCGCTCTTCCTTGGGCAGGAAATAGCGAAACCAGCGCAACATCGGTCTTATCCATCGTTCTGGAACGGCTGCCCGGGGCGGCCTGTCACAAAACTGTCATAGACCATTCACAGGCAAAGCGCGCGACGACGGACCCCGGAATAGTGGTCATCCACCGCTTTGTAGGCCGTTAAAATGCGCCCAAACGGGTAATTTACAGCGACCGGCGGAAGAAATGCGCGATCTCGCCGATCACGCCGCGGCGGAAAGTCAGCACGCAGGCGACGAAGATGACGCCTTGGATCACCGTCACCCACTGGCCGAAACCGGCCAGATATTGCTGCATGGCAATGATCACGAATGCGCCGACCACGGGACCGAACACGGTTCCGAGACCGCCGACCAGCGTCATCAGCACGATTTCGCCCGACATCGTCCAGTGCACGTCGGTGAGCGAGGCGTTCTGCGCCACGAACACCTTTAGGGAGCCAGCGAAACCGGCGATCGTTCCGGACAGGATGAAGGCCAGCAGTTTGTAGTGATCGGTCTTGTAGCCCAGCGAGATCGCGCGCGGTTCGTTTTCGCGGATCGCCTTCAAGACCTCGCCGAACGGCGAGTTGATGGTGCGATAGATCAAGAGGAAACCGCCAAGGAACCCGACGAGGATGACGTAATACAGCACCGTCGGCTTGGCGAGATTGAAGATGCCGAACAGATAGCCCTGCGGGATGCCCTGGATGCCGTCCTCACCATGGGTGAACGGCGTCTGCAGGTAGATGAAATACAGCAGCTGCGACAGCGCCAGCGTGATCATCGAGAAGTAGATGCCCTGACGGCGAATGGCGACGACGCCGGTAATGACGCCGAGCCCGGCGGCACCGAGGGTGCCGACCAGAATTCCAAGCTCCGGCGACAGCCCCCAGACCTTCAGCGCATGCGCGGTGAAGTAACCGGCCGTGCCCAGAAACATCGCGTGGCCGAACGACAAAAGCCCGCCATAGCCGATCAGGAGGTTGAACGCGCAGGCCAGCAGCGCAAAGCACAGCGCCTGCATCACGAAGAACGGATAGATCCCGGTCAGCGGCACGATCGCCAGCAGCGCTGCCATCAGCACGAATACGATCATCTCGTCGCGCACGGCACGCGGTGAAGCCGGCAGTGTATCGTCAGTCAATGCGCTCATATCAGGCCGCCCGTCCGGTCAGACCCGTTGGCTTCACCAGCAACACCAGCACCATCAGGACGAAAACCACGGTGTTTGAAGCTTCGGGATAGAAATATTTGGTCAGTCCTTCGATCACGCCGAGCGAAAAGCCGGTGATGATCGATCCCATGATGGAGCCCATGCCGCCGATCACCACCACCGCGAACACGACGATGATCAGGTCGGCGCCCATCAGCGGCCGGACCTGGTTGATCGGGGCGGACAGGACGCCGGCCAGCGCCGCAAGACCGACGCCGAGCCCGTAGGTCAGCGTGATCATCCTGGGCACGTTGATGCCGAACGCGCGCACCAGCGTCGGATTTTCGGTCGCGGCGCGCAGATTGGCGCCAAGCCGCGTCTTTTCGATCAGGTACCAGGTAGCAAGGCAAACGATGAGCGAGAACACGACTACCCAGCCGCGGTAGATCGGCAGGAACATGAAGCCGAGGTTCATCCCGCCCTTCAGTTCATCGGGGATCGCATAGGGAAGGCCCGAGGAGCCGAAATAATTCTGGAACACGCCCTGCACGATCAGCGCGATGCCGAACGTCAGCAACAGTCCGTAGAGATGGTCGAGGCCTGAAAGCCACTGCAGCATGGTCCGTTCCAGGATCATGCCGAAGATGCCGACCACGATCGGCGCGATGATCAGCGCCGGCCAGTATCCGATGCCCGCCAGGTTGAGCAGGAAATAGGCGCAGAACGCCCCCATCATATAGAGCGCGCCATGGGCGAAATTGATGATGTTGAGCATGCCGAAGATGACGGCCAGCCCGAGACTGAGCAGCGCGTAGAACGAGCCGTTGATCAATCCCACCAAAAGCTGCGCGTAGAGAGCTTGCATCGGTTTCGCACTCGATTTCGTGGTGACGTTATTTCGCGTCGTGACGCGAAGGTGTCGCGTGGTGACGCGAACGGAAGCCCGCCGGCACGGTGCCGGCGGGCGATCTTCGTTACTTCTTTACCAGCGGACAGGCGCTTTCCGAAAGCGGCCGGAAGGCCTGGTCGCCAGGGGTGGTCCCGATCAGCTTGTAATAGTCCCACGGTCCCTTGGATTCGGACGGCTTCTTGACCTCGAACAGATAGGCCGGATGAAGCTTGCGACCGTCGGCGCGGATCGTCCCCTTGCCGAACAGCGGGTCCTCGGTCGGCGCCGCCTTCATTTTCTCAACGACCTTGATGCCGTCATGCGGATTGCCGCCCATCGCGTCGAGCGTCTTGAAGTAGTGGATCAGACCGGAATAGACGCCGGCCTGCACCATGGACGGCATCGCCTTGTTCTTCATGCGCTCGGAGAAGCGCTTGGAAAACGCGCGGGTGTCGTCGTTCAGATCCCAATAGAAGGTTTCCGTGAAGCTCAGGCCCTGCGCCACCTTCAGGCCGAGCGAGTGAACGTCGGTGATGAACAGCAGGAGACCAGCCAGCTTCTGGCCGCCAGAGACGATGCCGAATTCCGACGCCTGCTTGATGGTGTTGGTGGTGTCGCCGCCGGCATTGGCCATGCCGACGATCTTGGCTTTGGAAGCCTGCGCCTGCAGCAGGAACGAGGAGAAGTCCGACGAATTCAGCGGATGTCTGACGGTGCCGATAACCTTGCCGCCCGATTTAGTCACGACCGCAGCGGTGTCGCGTTCCAGCGCGTGGCCGAACGCGTAATCCGCGGTCAGGAAGTACCAGGTGTCGCCACCGGCCTTCACCAGCGCCTGCCCGGTGCTGTTCGCCAGCATGTAGGTGTCGTAAACCCAGTGAATCGTGTTCGGCGAGCACTGGGCGTTGGTGAGATCCGACGTCGCCGCGCCGGTATTGATCATAACGGCGTTCTTTTCCTTCACCAGATTGTTGACCGCCAGCGCAACGCCGGAGTTCAGCACGTCCATGAAGATGTCGACCTTCTCGACGTCGATCCATTGGCGCGCGATGGTCGTGGCGATGTCGGGCTTGTTCTGGTGGTCGGCCGAAATCACATCGATCTTCCAGCCCTTGGCGGCAAGCCCGGAATCCTCGATCGCCATCTGGGCGGCGAGCGTGGAGCCGGCGCCGCCGAGGTCGGAATAAAGACCGGAATTGTCGGTGAGGACACCGATCTTGATGTTCTTGTCCTGCGCCAACGCGCCGCTCGCGGCGAGTGTCAGCGCGGTGCCGAAAAGCAGTGCCGAAATTTTCTGTTTCATATTTTCTCCCTGAATTTTGTTTGCCGAACTATACCGATCAGACGCCAAGATAAGTGTGGAGCTTGTCCATATTGGCCTGCAGTTCCGAATTCGCGAACCCGTCGATGACCTTGCCGTGCTCGACGATGTAATAGCGATCCGCGACCGTCGCGGCGAAGCGGAAATTCTGCTCGACCAGCAGGATGGTAAAACCTTCCGACTTCAGCCGCGCGATGGTGTGCCCGATCTGCTGGATGATGACCGGTGCCAGACCTTCGGTCGGCTCGTCCAGCATCAGGAACCGCGCACCGGTACGCAGGATTCTGGCGATCGCGAGCATCTGCTGCTCGCCGCCCGAAAGCTTGGTGCCCTGGCTGTTGAGCCGTTCCTTCAGATTCGGAAACAGCTCGAAGATCTGATCGAGCGAAAGGCCGCCCGGGCGCACGATCGGCGGCAGCAGCAGGTTTTCGCGCACGTCGAGGCTTGCGAAAATGCCGCGCTCCTCCGGGCAGAAGGCGACGCCCATCCGCGCGATCTTGTCGGACGAGGTGCGCGTGATGTCTTCATTGTTGAAGCGGATCGAACCGGTGCGCTTGCCGATGATCCCCATCACCGATTTCAACGTGGTGGTCTTGCCGGCGCCGTTGCGTCCGAGCAGCGTCACCACCTCGCCGGCATTCACATTGAAATTGATGCCGTGAAGGATGTGTGATTCGCCGTACCAGGCCTCCAGGTTCTGAACCGAGAGAACCGGAGCGCCGGTCGTCTTTGCAGGGGCTTCCGCCATCTTTACCTCAGCCATGACCGGCCCCCAGATAGGCTTCCTTGACGCGCTCGTCCTTGGACAGATCGGCATAATTGCCTTCCGCCAGCACCTGACCGCGCGTCAATACCGTGATGATATCGGAAAGGTTCGCCACCACGGAGAGATTGTGTTCGACCATCAGGATCGTGTGTTTCGCCGAGATGCTCTTGATCAGCGCCGCGATCTTGTCGATGTCCTCGTGGCCCATGCCGGCCATCGGTTCGTCGAGCAACATCATCTCCGGATCGAGCGCCAGCGTCGTTGCGATTTCGAGCGCGCGCTTGCGCCCATAGGGCATCTCGACCGCCGGTGTCGTGGCGAATTCGCTCAGGCCGACGTCGTTCAACAGCTCATGGGCACGATTGTTGAAGCGATCGAGCACGCTCTTGGAGCGCCAGAAATCGAATGAAGAGCCGTGCTGGCGCTGCAACGCGACCCGAACATTCTCCAGCGCCGTGAGGTGCGGAAACACCGCCGAAATCTGGAACGAACGCACCAGCCCGAGGCGTGCCACGTCGGCCGGCGCCATCGCAGTGATGTCCTTCCCCTTGTACAGAATCTGGCCCGCCGAGGGCTTCAGAAACTTGGTCAAGAGGTTGAAGCACGTCGTCTTGCCGGCGCCGTTCGGCCCGATCAACGCATGAATACTGCCGCGACGCACCTTGAGAGCAACGTCGCGAACGGCGAAGAAACCCGCGAATTCCTTGGTCAATCCGTGGGTTTCGAGAATGAACTCATCGGCCAAACAAACTTCCCCCATCAGCCCGCTGCGAAATCCCCTCGCGCGCGGCCAATTTTTCCCTTGTCGGGCAGGCTCTCCCGGACGCCTTGGAAACCGTCCCGGACCTGCCGCCTCCGGGCGGAATATGCCGTCAACGGCACGGATTAGGCAAGGCGGAAAGCTTGGCTAGGCCAAAGCATTAGTGCCGGTTCCAAATCCGCCCTTAGTCGAATTGCATAGCCTGCGCGAATGGCAGGGTGCCGGAGCGTCTTCCCGCCATACCCGCGCACCGGAAAGCCGCCGTTAACGGTGTTTTGCTGCAATCGGGCCTTTTCATAGAATATTACCGCCCGGAGCAGATCATCTCGCGATTTAGTCAGGCAGGGATCGCGGCCGTGGATTTCGCAAGCGCCGACCCATCAATCGTCAAATCGATCAAGCAGCGCGATTTGCTGAACACCTGGCTGCGGCTTTTTGCCCGCGAGCATTCGCTGCCGCCTCTGGATCAGTATCGGCCGGAACGGCTGGAGGATGAACTTCCCGACCTCGTCTTCTTGGACGTCGATACCAGTACGCCGCTGCCCCGCCTCACGATCCAGAGCGACGGCACGCGGATGTCGAGCGCCTATGGCCATACCGGCAAGGGCCGCTATCTGGACGAGTATCTTGGCGCAAGGCTCGCACCGATCGTGATGCCGGTCTATTACGAATGCATCGCCCGCCGCCTGCCCGCCTACACCATCGCCAATATCGATGACGTCTACGGACGTATCGTCGCCTATGAGCGGCTGCTGCTGCCGTTCTCCGACGGCGGCAACGTCACCCACATCATCGCATCGCTCAAGACCATCAGCGAGGATGGCGGTTTCGAGATCAGGAATCTGATGCGCGGAAGCGACAAGCTGCCGGTGCCCAAGCTTCGTACCATCATCGACCGCGACCTTTTCCATCGCGCGCCCGGCCGCATTCCGTCCGGCGACGTGCTCGAATTCGGCTAGGGCAATGGAATTCGCAAGTGCCGATCCTTCGGTCGTAAGGTCGATCAAGCAGCGCGAGCTCCTGAACGCGTGGCTGCGCGCCGCAACCAGGCACCGGCCGCTTCCCCTTATCGATGATTTCCAACCCAACCGCGTCGGCGACGAACCGGCCGACATGATGACCCTTGACGTGGTCGGCCACGGCGACGACGCTCGCTTCCTGGTCACCCAGGCGGGCACCACACTAAGCGCCACCTATGGCAGCGATCGCTTCGAGCCGGCCAAACCGGCCAATCGCTATCTGGACAACGCGATCGGGCCGGAACGATATGCCCGCGTGGTTGCCCTTGTATCGCGCCTGCCTGAAGCACAAGCGGCCGGCCTATTCGATTTCAACGGTGCAGGACGCCGACAACAAGGACGTGTCCTATGAGCGGCTGCTGCTGCCGTTCGGTCGTGGCGATGGGGTCGAACACATCGTCGGCTCCTACAAGAGCATCAGTATCGAGGGCGGCTTCAAGATCAAGAATCTGATGGGTCTCAAGCCGAAGGCCGTGCCCGTGATCCTGGTCCGGGCGATCATCGATCGCGATTTCGTGCCGAGCACCGCAAGCCGGCAGCTGTCCGACGACGTCATCGAACTGGGCTAGGCTTCTAACTCGACTAGGCCTTGCGCTTGTCCTTCGACGCCACTTCCTTGGCGTAAATATCCGGCTTGAACCCGACCAGCAATTTGCCGCCGAGATCGAGCACGGGCCGCTTGATCATCGACGGCTGCGCCAGCATCAGCGCCAGCGCCTTGCGCTCGTTCAACCCTTCTTTGTCACTATCCGGCAGCTTGCGGAAGGTCGTGCCGGCGCGGTTGAGCAGGGTTTCCCAACCGAGTTCATCGGACCATTGCTTGAGCTTGTCCTTGGCGATGCCAGCGATCTTGTAGTCGTGAAAATCGTAAGCGACGCCGTGGCCGTCGAGCCAGGTGCGGGCCTTCTTCATGGTGTCGCAGTTCTTGATGCCGTAGATGGTGATGGGCATTTCAACACATTCCAGATTTGGCGCCATTCGCTGCTGGCGAGGCGTCCGCAGGTTTCTATACAATGCAGATCAGCGAATCCATCATAGACTGACGTGTCACCCGCAGGTGAGGCCCCGCATGGAATTCACCCTTTTGTTTCTGGCAGCAAGCATCGTGATGCTGGTGGCCTGGCGCGGTTCACGCGCCCTTGCGCTCGGCCTGTACGCGGCCGCCATGATCGCCTGCGTCGCGACCTATCTGCACCATGCGACCGATACGCTGAAACTGTCGTTCTGAAGCCGCCCATGACCCAGACCCGCGCCATCACCCTGAATGCGCTCAGCCTCTACGCCGTCGCGCTGGTGCTGGCGGCGGCATTTGCGGCGCAGCTCCTGCTGCATGAATTGCCCTGCCCGCTGTGCCTGCTGCAACGCATCCTGTTCGCGATGCTGGCGATCGGCCCGATCCTGAACATCCGCTTCGGACCGCGCCCCAGCCATTATGCCCTGTCGCTGTTGGCAGCCGTTGCCGGCGCGGTCGCTTCGACGCGGCAGGTGCTGCTGCACATCATGCCGGGAGACCCGGGCTACGGTTCGGCGTTGCTCGGCTATCACTATTACACCTGGGCGCTGATCGGCTTCATCGCTTCCATCGTTCTTCTCGCGGCGGTGCTGCTGTTCGACCGGCAGTTCGAAGATGATGGCGGTGCATTGCCGCCGACCGGCGGCCTGTTCGCGCTGGCCGCCGTCTGGCTCGTGATCGCGCTGACGGCGGCGAACGTGGTGACGACGCTTTTGGAATGCGGCTTTGGGGCATGCGCCGATAACCCGGTTGTATATGAATTGCTCAAACGGGGAGTGTAGCGGTTTGCCGACCTTGAAGCAGAATCGCCGCCATCAGGATCAGTTCTTGGCGTAAGACTCCAGGTATTCAGCTGATGGTGGAATCGGCGTGATCACATCGATCAATACGCCGTTGGGATCTTCAGTGATGAAGTGCCGCTGACCGAAGGGCTCATCGCGGAGCGGAAGCAGGATAGGCAGCCCAGCTGCACGAAGCCTGCCATAGACCTCGTCGACGTCTTGAACTTCAAAATTGATCAGAACACCGCGCGCAGAGCCGCGCGCTTTCGCGGGGATCGTGTCGTGATCGCCTGCCAGGATCGCGAGGGCAACGTTCTCTTGCACTTTCGATTGCAGATGGACGTACCAGTCCGCCTCGAACGCCGGCTCGAAATCAAAGTGGGTTCGATAAAATGCCGAGGTCGCGGCGACATTGTCGACCATCAGTACCGGATAATAGCTCGTGATCTGCATCCTTGTTCTCCGCTGCTGAAAAACATACAATCTGCACGCAAACAGAAACATACAGGCTGCATGTATGCAAGTGATAAAAGGACGCAGGAGCAACGTCGACCGCAGCGCGACCACTCGTGGGAGAGTGCTTGAAGCGGCCAAAACACTTTTTATCGCAAAGGGATATGCGGCTACCGGAACGCCCGAGATTGCCACGCAAGCGGGAGTGACCCGGGGGGCGCTCTACCATCATTTCGAGGACAAAAGGGCACTCTATCTCGCCCTGGTCGAGGCTGAGTCCGCCGCTGTTGCCGCCGAGATCGAGGACGCTGCTTCGCCTGCAGACGCTCCGATGCACATGCTCCATACAGGCGCTTCAGCGTACTTGCGCGCGATGCAGAAGGAAGGACGAACTCGTCTGATCCTAATCGAGGCGCCCGCCGTTCTGGGTTTCGAAACCGTGGATGCCATCGATGCCAAACATGGCCGCCGAACTTTGTTGAATGGTCTGGAAGCGGCGATGCGCCCCTCGCCTGAAATCTCGCTCGTCGCCGTGGCCAATATCCTATCTGCGGCCTTCGACCGGGCGGCTATCGCCATCGCTGCAGGCGGTAACTTTTCCGACTACGACATGGCGCTGAAGCAACTGATGGATGGCCTTGTCGCCGAGAGATTGACTTTGACCGGCCATCGGCCCGCGTGAAAGGCATTTCACTCGAAGGCTGTTGAGCGATGTTAACCGCCCGCTTTTGGAAAGCGCGTTGCGAAACATCCAGTTGCTTACGGCCGCTTCGGAATATTCAGGCCGCGCTCCACGGCAGGCCGCGCGAGGCCGCGCTCCAGCCATGCCGGCACGTGTTTAAAACTATCGAACGCGACGAGTTCACGCGCACCATAGAAACCGATCAGGTTGCGCACCCAGCCGAGCATCGAAATATCGGCAATGGTATATTCATCGTCCATCACCCACTGCCGGCCGCCCAGATGGGTCTCGAGCACGTCGAGCAGGCGCTTGGACTCCGCGACATAACGCTCGAGCGGCCGCTTGTCGGGAAACTCCTTGCCGGCGAATTTGTGGAAGAAGCCGACCTGGCCGAACATCGGCCCGATCCCGCCCATCTGAAAATGCACCCACTGAATGGTCTGCCAGCGTCGCGCGGCATCCACCGGCAGCAGCTTGCCGGTCTTCTCGGCGAGGTATTGCAGGATCGCGCCGGACTCGAACAGGCCGAGCGGCTTGCCGCCGGGTCCATCGGGATCGAGGATCGCGGGTATCTTGCCATTCGGATTCAGCGACAGGAATTCCGGCGTCTTCTGGTCGTCCTTGCCAAAGTCGACGAGATGCACTTCGTAAGGCAGCCCGATCTCTTCTAGCATGATCGAGATCTTGACGCCGTTCGGTGTCGGGAGCGAATAGAGCTGAAGGCGGTCGGGATGTTTTGCTGGCCAACGTTTTGTAATTGGGAAGGCGGAAAGATCGGACATTGAAACTCGTTCTTTTCGTGGTTGTTGTTGCGGCGGTAATGTACGAACGTTGCCACGCATAACAAGGGGCGGCATCGCCAATGACGGATCATGCAACACCTGAGAAACTCGGCATGACCGACGCGGAGCTCGCGGTTCACCCGACCGTGTTCGCGGCCGATGCGCTGAAAAACCAGGTCGTGCTGGTGTCCGGCGGCGCCGGCGGCATCGGGCGGGCGATTGCCTGGCTGTTTGCGCGGCTCGGCGCGCATGTCGCCGTGGTCGGGCGCGATCAGGGCAAGCTCGATGTGCTGGTCGCCGAAATGGCCGGACGCGGCCTGAAAGCATCGGCCCACACCGCCGACATCAGGGAGCCCGACGCGGTCAACGCCATGTTCGACGCGGTATGGTCCGCCCACGGCCGGCTCGATATTCTCGTCAACAGCGCCGGCGGTCAATTTCCGCAAGCCGCGATCGATTTTTCGGTGAAGGGCTGGAACACAGTCATCAACACCAATCTGAACGGCACCTGGTACATGATGCAGGCCGCCGCCCAGCGCTGGCGAGACCGCAAGCATCCCGGCAGCATCGTCAACATCGTGGTCGTCACCACGCATGGGCTCTACGGCATCGCGCATTCCGTCGCAGCGCGAGCTGGCGTGATCGGGCTGTCGCGCGCGGTTGCGGTCGAGTGGGCGCCGCTGAACATCCGCGTCAATTGCGTGGCGCCCGGCGCGATCGAAACCGAGGGCTGGAACGTCTACACGCCGGAAGCCCGCGCCGCCTATCCGCGCTCGAACCCGATGATGCGCGCGGGATCGCCATGGGACATCGCGGAAGCCAGCGTCTACCTCGCCGCCCCATCCGGCAAATTCGTCACCGGCGAAACGCTGACGGTCGACGGCGGCGGTCAGCTCTGGGGTGAAACCTGGACCACGGGCAAGCCGGATTATTTCGGCGGCGACAAGTGACGTGCTAGTGATCCCGCATGCCCCGCTATCGCCTCGCCATTTTCGATTTCGACGGCACGCTCGCCGACTCGCTTCCCTGGTTTCGAACCGTTTTTCAGGACCTGATCGCGAAGTTCGACCTCGCGCCAGTCAGCGCCGAGGAGCTGGAGGGATTGCGAGGACGGTCGGGCCGCGAAATCATCGCCCGCCTCAACATGCCAATGTGGAAGCTGCCGGCCATCTCGCGCGACATGCGGCGGCGCAAGCTTGCGGCCGCAAACCAGATCTCGCTGTTCGACGGCGTCCCGCAATTGCTGGCCGACCTGCGGAACATCGGCATCCACGCCGCAATCGTCAGCTCCGACAGCGAAGCATCGGTACGCCAGGTCCTCGGTCCTTCCGCGGCGCTGATCGCGCGCTTCGACTGCGGCGCCTCGCTCTTCGGCAAGCACCACAAGTTCAAGCGCGTCGCGCGGCAGCTCGGAACAAGTCCTTCCGAAGTCCTCTGCATTGGCGACGAACTCCGCGATATCGAAGCCGCCAGGGCCGCAGGGATGGATTCCGGCGCGGTCGCCTGGGGCTACGCCCTCCCCGCCGCGCTGCAGGCAGCCCGGCCGACGCATTTCTTCCATACGTTCGAGGAGATCAAGCAAGAGTTCGCGATCGCCTGATTGAACCGTCACGCCTTTTTCTGCAGCACCGTCACATGCAGGCGACGACGGATCTCCATTCCCTGCCTTTGATAAAGCGCGATCGCTGAGGTGTTGCTGCTAAACACATGCAGGAACGGAATCTCGCCTCGATCAACGATTCCGCGGGCGACCGCGCCGAGCAGTGCCTGCGCGTAGCCGCGGCCGCGATGATCCGGGTGCACGCAGACCGCCGTCATCTCGGTGTAATTGCCGGGCTTCATGCGCTCGCCGGTCATCGCGACGAGCCGGCCATCGATCCTGATGCCGAGAAACGTTCCGAGTTCATGGGTGCGCGTGCTGAAAGGACCGGGTTTTGTCAGTTCGACCAGTGCGATCATCTCGGGCACATCGGTCACGCCGAGCGTGACGATCTCCACGCCGGGCGCCGAACTGTCCTTGGGCGTTCCTGTCATCTGCTCCCCGGTCTCAGCGAGCAGCGTTTTGAATTGATCCGGCGCGGTGACTGCGCCTGATGTAAACAGCACGGCGATCTCGGATCCGGACATCAGCGCGCCAAGGGCGGCAAAGCTTTCGGGCGACATGTCGACCATGTCCGCGAACGGCGCGATCGCAAGCGGAAAGCGCCGCGCCACGGCGCCGCCCTCCGCCAGCGCCTGCTGCCGGGTCGTCAGAGCGCTCCAGATGGGCTGATCGAGCGGATGAGTCATGGTTTTGCCGACGCACGTCCGCTCAAAGCACGCAGCCGTAATGCGCCGACGACACCAGCCGGATATATTTGTCGTGCACCGAGCCGCGCCGCACCCGCGCCGCGTCAGGCGCGCGCCAGTCTGCCATGCGCCGGGCGATCTCCTCGGGCGACACGTCGAGGGTGACGGTGCGCGCACCGGGATCGATCACGATGATATCGCCGTCGCGGACCGCCGCGATCGGACCGCCACGCGCCGCTTCCGGCGAGACATGGCCGATCAGGATGCCGTGCGAGACGCCGGAGAAGCGCCCGTCGGTGATGAGCGCGACATCCTCACCGAGGCCCTGCCCCTGCAACTGGATCGTCAGCATCACCATTTCGGGCATGCCAGGCCCGCCGACCGGACCGACATTGCGCACCACGATCACATTGCCGGCCACGATCTCCCCGGCGCGGATCGCCGCCATCGTGGCGGCCTCGGATTCAAACACCCGCGCCGTGCCGCGGAATTGCCCGTTGTCGAGCGTCTTGCCGGAGAGTTTGAGCAGGCAGCTTTCCGGCGCGAGATTGCCCTTCAGCACGCTGATGTGGTTGTTCGGCGGCGCGACGGGACTGGCCACCGGCGAAACGATCTTCTGCGGGCCGATCTGATCCAGCGTCGGCACATCAGCGAGGTTTTCGGCCAGCGTCTTGCCGGTAACCGTCATCACGTCGCCGTGCAGCAGGCCGTTGCGCAGCAACTCCTTCATCACGACGGGCACGCCGCCGATCGCATGCAGGCTTCCCATCGCAAAGGGTCCATGCGGCTGCAGGTCGGCCAGCAGCGGCACGCGTTCGCCGACCGCCTGGATGCGCTCGATGCCGACCGGCACCTGCGCCTCGCGCGCGACCGCGAGCAAGTGCAGATACATGTTGGTCGAACCGCCCATCGCGTAGACGGTCGTGATCGCGTTCTCGAACGCACGCTCGGTCATGATGTCGCGCGGCCGGATGCCGGCCTCGATCAGCCCGTACAGCGCGTCGACCGAGGCACGGGCCTGCGCGCGGACGTCGGCATGGATATCACTGCCGGCATGGTAGTCGGCGGGATGCGAGGCGCCGCGCGGCAGCATCATGCCGATCGCTTCCGCAATCGTGCTCATGGTGTTGGCGGTGAACATCGCGCCGCAGGTGCCGCTGCCGGGCATCACGTTGCGCTCGATCTCGGTCAACTCTTCCGACGAGATGCGCCCGGAATCGTTGGCCGCGCGCGCCTCGGCGTAATCCATGATGGTCAGATTGTTGCCCTTGGCGGCCCAGGCGCCGAACGACACCCGGCCCGGCGAACTGGTGCCGGGATAGAGCACGAGCCCGAATGCATTGGTCCGCGCCAGCGGCATCAAGGCTGCAGCGCCGGTCTTGTCGCAACCGGAGATCACGATCATGGCGTCGCCATGGTGCGCGTAGTGGCCGATCTCGAAGCAATCGGCGACGACGTCACGCGACGCCAGGCTGTAGCCTGCCGTCGGCGTGCCCTGCGTCAGCGCGTCCGACACCGCAGGCGCCCCCACGATCAGCCCCTGCCCGCCGCGTTCGGCGAGAAGTTCGACGAGCAAATCCGTAATGGTGCGCACGCGATTGTTGCAGCGATGCGCATTGGTATAGGCGCTCGCAATCGTCACGACCGCGCTGGTCTTGGCGGCGCGGTCCGGTTCGAAGCCGGCGGCACGCAATTCGACGCGGGCTTTCTTCCAGTAGGTGCTGCTGTCTTCAACCATTGCTTCTTATTTACCCCTTGCATGCTGATCGAACGCGCTGAGCACGGCGAGCGTCATCGCCGTGACACCGGTCTGGATGGTCGGCTTCGGCACCGGCGCGAACAGCGGCGAATGATTGCCGGGCATCGGGGTTCCGCTCTTGTTGGCCGCAGCCCACTGCTCCGGGTCATGGACCCCGATGTTGAACATCATCGACGGCACCCCGGCATAGGCGAATTCGGAAAAATCCTCGCTCGGCGTGCCTGGCGGCGAAATCCTGAACTTGTCGCCGAAAGCTGCCTTCAGCACCTTCTCTGCGGTCGCAACGACCGCTGGATCGTTCATGACAGCCTTGGCGCCCTCGGCGATCCTGATCTCGGGCGCGGGCGCATCCGACATCGCGGCCGCCGCCTTCGCCACCCGTTCAATCCCCGCATGCAATTTGGCGCGTACCTGCGGTTTGAAGGTGCGGATGGTGCCCTGCAACGTTGCTTCATCGGGGATGATGTTGCCGACGGTGCCGCTCTGAATCGCGCCGATGCTGACAACAGCGAACTCGGTCGGATCCTTTTCGCGGCTGATCACGCTTTGCACGTCGACGATGAACCGGGCGGCAATCATGATGGGGTCGATGGTTGCCTGCGGCATCGCGCCGTGACCGCCGCGGCCACGGAACTTGATGTAGAGTCCGTCGGCAATCGACGAGCCGACGCCGACGCGATAGGCCAGATTACCGTGCGGGAATCCGCCGGCATGCAGAGCGAAGGCAAAGTCGGGCTTCTGAAATCGCGTGAACAGGCCGTCATCCAGCATGGCCTTCGCGCCTCGCACGATTTCCTCGGCCGGCTGGGCGATGAACATCAGCGTGCCCTTCCACTGGTCTTTCAGCCCCAGCAGAGTCTTCGCCGTTCCGACCCAACTCGCCATATGGATGTCGTGGCCGCAGCTATGGGCGACAAACGACTCCTTGCCACCAAACACGGCCTTGTCCTGACTTGCGTAAGGGAGCCCGGTTTTCTCCTCCATCGGTAACGCGTCGAGTTCGGTGCGCACCAGGATGGTGGGGCCATCGCCATTCTTGTAGATGGCGACCAGGCCCGTCTTGCCGACCTGCTCAGTCACCTCAAAACCCAGCGCGCGCATCTCGGCGGCGAGTTTTGCGGCGGTCTTCACCTCCTGGAAGGCGAGTTCGGGATGGGCGTGAATGTCCTTGTAAAGCGCATCGAGTTTCGGATAGTCGGCCTCGAACGATTTCTCGATGGCGGCCTTGAGCGCGGGAACGTTCAACTCGGCATGCGCGGGCCAGAGCGTGAATGCACAGAGCGCCGATGACAAAAGCAAGGATTTGACCAAGTGCTTCATGGCGGCGGCGCTCCCTTGTTTCCCCGGTGTTGCTCTTATCGGCAGCCTGGACGACGGCTCGTTGAGTGTCTACCCGGTTTTGCCGTCGTCAAAGCTCACGATCACGGCAGCGTTGGCGATCAGGATAGGATCGTTGCCCAGATCGGACGGGATCTCGAGCCCGCCCGCGATCGCCGTCACGGTCTTGGTGCCATATGGCAATTCCTTGGCGACCGCCGCGGTATCCACCGCCTCGGGGTTCGGCACGGCGATGGTGACATCGACGTACATATCGTTGGCGGTCTTGCCCAGCATCCGGAAGAAGCCGAGGCTGGAGTGGCGGATTGCGTCCGAGACCGCGCGCTTGGCGGCCTTGGTGGCGTCGCGGCCATGAACATCAACGCCCATGCCCATTTCGGTAATACAGCGCACGCGTGCCATCAGGTTTTTGCTTTCGTTGGAGTGCGGGGGATCAGTCTCGGCGCAGAGTTTCGCGCCATGGCGGTCCGAAGGCAAGTGGGCGACTGAAAGCGACGAAGCAAACCGCTCCTTCTTGAAGCGGCGAGATGCGCAAACCGATCACTGGCGATCCCTGAGCTTCCGAACAGTCGTCGTCAGACGATCGATTTCGTCCTCCGTATTATAATAGTGAGGCGAGGCGCGCACGATCGAAGGCAATGCACGCCGCTTCGCGTCGAGAAGCGTGCTTGCAGGATCCGACGTGCTGACATTGATTCCCGCCCCGGCCAGATGCGTCTTCACGGCATCGGCCTCAAAGCCCGGGACGGAGAATGTGACGATCGCCGCCGGATGCGGTCCAAGGTCATGGATCGTCACATCAGGAATCTGGCCAAGCCCGTTGCGCAGCAGGCCAGCCAACGTCCGGCAACGCGCGGCAATCGGCTCGATTCCAATCGCCTGCGCGTAGTCCACCGCGACGCCGAGCCCCAATCTTGCGGCGTAGTTGTTCTCCCAGGTCTCGAAGCGACGGGCGTCGGCCCTAAGCTGGTAGCGATCGGGCGCCAGCCACGGCGCGCCGAAATGGTCGATCATCGGGGGCTCGAGCTTGCCCAGCAGTTCGCGGCGCACATACAGGAATCCCGTCCCGCGCGGACCGCGCAAGAACTTGCGTCCCGTCGCCGAAAGCATGTCGCAGCCGAGCGCCGCGACGTCGACCGGTATCTGTCCGACGGCCTGACACGCATCGAGCAGATAGGGAATTCCGTGCGCCCGTGCGATGCGGCCGACGGCGGCCGCGGGATTCACCAGGCCGCCATTCGTTGGCACCCAGGTGATCGCGATCAGACGTACGCGATCGTCGAGCATCCGCTCCAGCGCTTCCGCATCCAGCACGCCATTTGCGTCATCAGGGATGATCTCGATCACCGCCCCGGTGCGCTTGGCGACCTGCAGAAACGCAACATAGTTCGCCGCGTATTCGGCCCGCGCTGTCAGGATGCGATCGCCGTCGCGCAACGGCAGGGCGTAAAACGCCATTTGCCACGCCACAGTGGCATTTTCGGTCAGCGCGATCTCATCCCTGGCGGCGCCGATCAGACCGGCAACACTGTCGTAAACGCCGTCAAGGCGTGCTGCAGCCTCGGCGGCGGCCTCGTAGCCCCCGATCTCGGCCTCCCGCCTAAGATAGTCTGTCATCGCCTGCAGCACCGGCAAGGGCATCAGGCCGGCGCCGGCATTGTTGAGGTGGACACGGCTGATGACACCGGGCGTCTCAGCGCGAAGGCGTTCAAGATCAATGGACATGGGCAATCCGGTTTCAGACGAACCGAGGAAGCCTACCAGACCAGCCCTGCCCCCGGAGGGGTGGATTGGGCCGTGCGAAAAAAGAAACAGACCGTGTCGGAATCCTGTCCCCTCGTTCGTCCACCCCATGAGCCCTCGCCGACGACGGCCCAATAATCCTCGCTGCTCTGCCTGTCGACCCTGCCCGGACCATCCTCTCCCTCCAAAGCCACCGAGCCGGCCGATTCACCTCAACCGACAAGGACATCCGTCATGACTTCCATCACGCCGTTCCTCTGGTTCGACAACAACGTCCCCGCGGCCGTCGCCTTCTACAAATCGGTGTTTCCCAATGCCAAAGTCGAAATCGTCAATGACTTCATGGCGAGTTTCGAACTTGAGGGACAGAAGTTCAACGCTCTCAATGGCGGCCCCAAGTACAGGTTCAACGAGGCGGTCTCCTTCTTCATCAGCGTCGAGACCCAGGAAGAGGTGGACTATTTCTGGAGCAAACTGACCGCCGACGGCGGCGAGGAATCGCAGTGCGGATGGCTGAAGGACAAATTCGGCCTGTCCTGGCAGGTTGTGCCCACGGCGCTGGGCCGTTACCTCGGCGATCCCGATCGCACGAAGGCCGATCGCGCCATGCAGGCCATGATGAAGATGCGAAAGATCGTTATTGGCGACCTCGACAAGGCATTTGCCGGCTGATCCCCTCAGCAAGGTGATCAATCTAACAACGAACCCGGGCGTGCCAACACGCGCCCGGGTTTTGTCTGGTTATGCCGATGCCGGCACCGTCGCCGCTTGAGCGTTCGCATTCGTCTTGGGGAACGGCTTGAAGGTCATCGCGATCAGGAACGCGCCCAGTCCCATGGCCCAGGAGCCGACGTAAAGCCACGTGTAACTGCCAAGGGTATCGTAGATCAGGCCGCCGGCCACCGGCCCCGTGGCCATGCCGAGGCTGCCGGTCATCGCCGTGCCGCCGATCACGGTGCCCATCATCTTCAACGGGAAATTCTCGCGCGCGATCGCGGCGTATAGGGGCATTGTGCCGGCATAGATGAAGCCGAACACCGCCGCCACCGCATAGAAGCCGGCAAGGTCGCGGACGAACACATAGGCCAGCGCGCCGAAGGCCTGCACCAGCAATCCCGCCACAAGAACGCGCTTGGCGCCCAGTTTGTCGCCGAGGATGCCGAACGCGATGCGGCCGCCGAGCCCCGTGAGCCCTTCGAGGCTGTAGATCGAAACCGCCGCGATCAGCGGGATACCGCAGCTGACGGCATAGCTGACCGTATGGATGATCGGTCCGGAATGGGTGGCGCAGCAGAAGAAATTCGTCAGCAGCAGGATCGCGAACTGGGGCGACCGCACCGCTTCGCTCACCGACATCTCGGTTTGCTGCTCGCCGTTTGCCGGGACACTGGCGCTGGCCGTCGCGAGCGCCGGCGGGCGTCGCACCAGGAGCGACACTGGAATCATGATGACGGCAACAATCGCAGCCACGATCTGCAGCGTCGTTCGCCAGTCATGGACCGAGACCAGCCAGGCCACCAGCGGCGCCATGGTCATGGGCGCGATCCCCATGCCGGCCGACACCAATGAGACCGCGAGGCTGCGATTTGTATCGAACCAGCCGGTGACGCAGGCCATCATCGGGGCAAAGATTGCGGCAATGGCGCCGCCGACCAGAACGCCGAATGCGAACTGGAACACCAGAAGCGAAGTCGCGAGGCTTGCGAGCAACAAGCTTGCCGCCAGCACCAATGATCCGGTCAGCACCACCGGCAACGGCCCGAACCGGTCCGACAGGTTGCCCCAGAGCATGCTGCAGCACGCCATCGCCAGGAAACCGACCGTCATCGCGCTCGATACGCCGGCGACCGACCAGCCGGTATCCCGCGTGATCGATTGCAACAGCACCGGCAGTGAAAACATCGCTCCGATCGCGACACAGCCCAGCGTGCCGCCGGCCGCGACAATCACCCATCGATAGCGGGAATGGTCCATTGCAAATCTCCGTTTTGGCGCTTCTTTGTTCAAGACGTACGAGAAGCGCCAAAGGCGACATGATCAGGATAATTTTTTAAGGGCACGCCTTTTAAAGACCCGTGGCCAGTTCAGGAACTGGCAGCAGGTGGCATCTTGTCGAATTTCGGCAAGGCCGGATCGAGATCATCCCAGGCATGGCTGCGTATCCCGTAGGTCACGGCCTGCGGCTTGAACCGGGCGGGATCGTCGAGGCTCGCCGCGTGCACGGTAATGACATCCGGCATCGCCGTTTAGGTCAGATAGACCGGTGACCCGCAGGCCGGGCAGAAGCTGTGCGTCTTCACATTGCCGCTATCGGCAACGACGTCGCAACGCGCCGCCTTGCCTTCGAGTTTTACGTTCTTCCTGTCCATGAAGGTCAGATAGGAGCCGTGCCCGGTGCCGCTCCTGTGCTGGCAGTCCAGGCACTGGCAGTGGTTCATGAAGACAGGTTCGCTGGAAATTTCATAACGGATCGCGGCGCAGGCGCAGCCACCGGTAAAAACTTTGCTCATGTTGTTCCTTTTCGTGGAGGTGATGCGAGGTAATCTGGATTTCGAAAGCAGGATCAGCACCGGTCAACACCATTTCACCGATGAGAAATCAGCTTCAGCCATGGCGCCAGATGAAAGGCGCTCATCAGCAAATACATCGGAACCATTCCGCTCAGCGGTGACGCCGGCGAACACAACGCCTCCACCGCTCCGCCGCCAAGAACGGACGTGAGCAACGCCATGATCGCGAAGGTCGGCGCGGCCGCGAGGTATAGAAATTCGGCGGCGCCGGTCGCGGCCGCATTGCCGTTGTTGCGAGGAATCGCACCGGTGCTGCGTGCGACGGCATGCGTCTCACTCATGTCCTTCTCCTGCGTTACTGCTAGCTGGCTGCTCCCGCTCGCGCAGCACTGCGCGAGCGGTGGCTGACGTCGCCGGATTAGCCGCTTTGCTTGCGCATGGCGGCCTCGCCGGCGTCCGACACCTCGACCCACTTTTTATCGGGCGCGGCGTTCGGGACGTAGCTGTCGTGCCAGTTCCACCATTTGTAGGTTGGCGTCTGCGGCGTACCTTCCGGAGAATCCTCCCAGATCTCCTGGCGGCCAAGCGGCGTGATGTCGAGGTAGTTCCAGGTGCCGCCCATCTGCTCGTCGCCGCGGTTGTTGATGAAGTAGGTCCGGAAAACCTTGTTGCCGTCGCGGATGAACACGTTGGTGCCGTGCCATTCGTCGACGCCGAAGTCTTTGTCGAAGCTGTCGGTGACGGTGTACCAGGGCATATCCCATTCCATCCGCTTTTTCAGCCGCGCGATGTCCACCTGCGGCGCGCGCGAAACGAAAACGAGCGTGGTATCGCGCGCGTTCAAATGAGCGAGGTGGGCGACCTGATCGGCCACCATGGAGCAGCCGCGGCACGCATGCTCGGGCCAACCATGCACGCCAGGCTCGTAGAACGCGCGGTAGACGATCAACTGGCGGCGGCCGTCGAACAGGTCGACCAGGCTCGCTCTGCCACCCGGTCCTTCAAACGCGTACGTCTTCTCCACGGCCATCCACGGCATCCGCCTGCGCTCGGCCGCCAGCGCGTCACGGGCACGGGTATTGGCTTTTTCCTTCACGAGCATCTGCTGGCGCGCAGCTTCCCACTCCATTGCCGAAACGACATGCGTCTTCATTGCCTGAATCATGGCTAGCCTCCTGTTTGGTGCGATGCTTGTTGCGGTCGGCGTCGTGCTGCGGCGTCAGGCCGGCAGCCGCCGGTCGTATTCCTTTTGCAGTTTGCTCCAGCCTTCCCAGAACGGCGCCGGCTCATTGCCGGATGCGCGTGCGACAAGGACGTCGAGATGCATATGCCAGCCGGCGCTGACCTTGAGCATGGTCGAACGATCGGGCAGACGGCGATGGATCACCGTGAGCAGCACGCCCTGCCCTTTTGGCTCCAGTTCAAACGTCACGTCGCCGCTGTTGTTCCAGGCGATGGAAAGCTTGCGCATCGGATCGAGTTCGGTGATCCGGCTTTGCATGCGGTGTTCTTCGGGAAAATCGGCCGGCCGCGGACTTGGCGGATCGTTGAGCTCGCCGTTGCGCCAAACGAATTCGACGGGCGCGCCAACCTTCATCTCCATCACGCCTGCCGCCAGCCATTTGCGGCGCAGGTCGCTGTCGGTGAGATAGGCCCAGATGCGCTCGATCGGACCGGGCAACAGCCGCTGGATCTTCAGCGTGGTGGGTTCGATCAGCGTGCCGTAGGCATCGGGTGTCTTCGCATCCATCGTTCTACTCCTTCACGTCTTGCTTTTCTTTGCCGCCGCTTCGTCTTCGGCGCGCAGCAGGGATTCCAGCGCGTCGAGTTTTTCAGTCCAGAAGCGCTCATAACGCCGCAGCCACTCATTGGCTTCTGCTAGCCGCGCCGCTTCCAGGCGGCACAGATGGGTGCGGCCCTGGATCGTGCGCTTCACCAGCCCTGCGTCCTCCAGCACCCGCACGTGTTTCGACGCACCCGCAAAGCTCATGCTGAACGGGGTCGCCAGTTCCCCAATCGTGAGTTCGCGTTCCGCGAGCTGGCCAAGCATGGCCCGCCGGGTGGGATCCGCGAGGGCATGAAAGACGGCATCGAGATGGGTCTCTTGTTCAACCATGTAGTTTAACATAGTCGTGCAGTCCGGATTGTCAACCGATCGGTTTAACTTCTTTGTGATCGAGTTCCGAAGGTCTAGCCGCCCGGCACGGTGTAGACATCGCAGGGAGCGGCGATGCCGCGCAGCGGATGCGTTCCGAGCGGGATTAGTTTTGCGGAGAGCTCGCGAGCGACCGCGCCGGAAATCAAAACCGTCCGGCCGAGCGGCCGGCACAGCCCCTCGAGCCGGCTGACCAGATTGACGGCGGGACCGATTGCGGTGAAATCCAGCCGGTCCGCCGCGCCGATATTGCCCCACAGAATTTCACCGAGATGCAGCGCGGCGCCGAAGCTGAGAGATGGCAGCCCCTGCTCTCGCCGCGTCTCATCGAGATGTGCCATTCCGGCCTGGGCTGATGTGACCGCGCGCAGCGCGGCGGTGCAGGCATCGCCGGGATTGTCGCCGATAACCGGAAAGATCGCCAGCATGCCGTCGCCGATGAATTTCAGCACTTCGCCGCCGAAGGCGTGAACGGCACCGGCCATGCAATCGAACCAGGCATCGAGCGCGGTGATGACGGAAGCCGGCGGCGAAGTCTCGGACAGCGCGGTGAAACTGCGTAGATCCGCATAGAGCAACGCGGCACGGATGGTTTCGCCGACATCACGCCGCAATGGTCCTGCCAGAACGCGCGCCGCACTGCGCCGGCCCAGATAGGCCTCGAGCGTTGCGGTCAGCGTCGCGCGCGCTGAAAGGGCGGCGAGTGGTGCGGCGGCAAAACGGGCGGCCTCGCGCAACCGGGCGATCTCCGCTTCCGTGAACTGACGCGGCCCGATCCATGAGAGCACAGGTCCATCCGGTCCCGGGCCCACGACGTCTTCGTGCACCATTCCGCCCGCGAGCCCGGCCAGCCAGTGGCGGCCGGCATCACCAGCGGAATCCTTCTGTCCTGCATTTGCGAATCCCGCCGGCGCGAAACCTACAGCCTCGATCACCTCGCCGTTGTCGGCCCGCCATAGCCAGGTACGACGGGCAATGATCGGATGCGGGACCGCGAGCGTCAGGGCGCCACCGGCGAGCGGCAATTTATCAGCGATCAAATGCGCACCGAGTTCGGCAAGGAACCGGTCCGCACCCGGTGCAGCGCCCGCCGCATCCACCAGCCATGTCAGCGTCGAATTGAGTTGCATGGGCCGATCATGTGGCAGCGGCGCGTCATTGTCATCAACCGCCCTTGGTAAATCCGCGCGCGGGCATATGTTCGCATCGGTCGCACCTTCTTCATGCCAACGAGCAACGAGGTTTTCGATGACTGAAGCGTTCGTCGTCCAGCGCGAGACCCACATTGCGGCGCCCCGCGCCAGCGTGTTCGCCTTCCTCACCGATCCCGACAAGATCGTGCAATGGATGGGCACCGAGGCGACGACTGAGATGCATCCGGGCGGGCTCTATCTCCTGAAAGGCGTCGGCAGCGCTACGGCGCGCGGCGCATTTCGCGAAGTCGTGCCGGTGCACCGCCTCGCCTACAGTTTCGGCTGGGAAACCAACGACGAGGTGCCGCCGGGATCAAGCCTGATCGAAATCGATCTGATCGAACAGGATGGCGGCACGCTGCTGCGCATGACCCATAGCGGTCTTCCCAATGAAGCCACCTGCGCCAGCCATGACAAGGGTTGGGCGCATTACCTCGGCCGGCTGACATCAGTCGCCGCCGGCCGCGATCCCGGTCCTGATTGGGGACCGAACGGCACGCGCAAGCCGGCGTGACGGCTCACCCCGCGTCATCCTCGTCAAGCGACTGGCTTGGGAAGATCAAGCGCCGAGCGCAGGCGGCTGACACCCGCCGGTAGAGCGCCGCGTCGCGTGCCGGCGCCAAGTCAATCCAATAACTTCATGAAGTTGCGCTTGCGATCGAAACGCGCTTTGAGCCCCAGGACATAATCCGCCTGCTCTTTTTTGCTGCGCATGGTCGCCATGCGCGCGATCAATTTTGCTGCCTCCGCGTAAGCTGCATTGCCACCAGTATTGACAAGCAAAACAACGCGTTCGGCATGAACTTCAAGTGCCTCACGCGGATGCGTCGCCTCGCTCGCCCTGGCAAGTTCGTCCTTCAAGGCCGGCGACGAGCCGTGTTTCCGCGCCACCGCCCAGGCTGCATCGAACATCTTCTCCTGCATCCATATTCGGATGAGAAGATCGGACGGCTGAAACCAATGGAATCGCGCGCCTGAGGCCTGCTTGGCCTCCAGGAAGCTGACAGCGCGAGCGCGGGTTTCCTCGCCGCCGAATTTGCGCAGCCGCGAGTAGAGATGGAGCGACGGCGTCTTTTCGAAAGCACGCCACAGGTGCGCCTCGGCATTTGCGCTTCGACCTGCCTTCGAAAGGGCGTCCGCTGCGAAGAGTACGAGCCGCTCGTCCGGCCGCTCATCCTCGAACACCCAGAGTCCCTCCTCAGCACGGCGAACGGCCTCTTCCTCTCGCCCGTGCAAGCGGCAGAATTCGGCGACTTGCAGATAGTCCCACTGGGACGCACTCGGCAAGGTGCTGACCCCGGCGATGAAGAAACAGGGCTATGGCGGCGGTTTCGCCGCGGCGCTGATGGCGTCGGCCTGCGTCAACGGGCCGATCATCCCGCCCTCGATCCCGCTGGTCATCTACGGGCTGTCCGCGGGAAAAGGCGTCTCCATCATTGCGCTGTTCCTCGGCGGCATCGTGCCGGGCATCCTGCTTGCGCTGTCGCTGATGGTCGCGGCCTACTGGATCTCGGTGAAGCGCAACTACCCCGTCTCGGAAGCCGTGCCGATCCGGCAGATTCCCCGGCTGTTCCTGCCGGCAAGCTGGGCGCTCATGATGCCGGTGATCATCCTGATCGGCGTCACCGGCGGCATCGTCACGGTCACCGAAAGCGCCACCATCGCCGTGGTCTACGCCGCGTTCATCGGCTTCTTCGTCTACCGGGAGCTCAGCCTCAGGACGATCTGGCCGATTCTGATCCAGACCGCCCTCGACACCGCGCTCGTGATGTTCATCATCGCGCTGTCATCGGGCTTCGGCTGGCTGCTCGCGGTGTCGGGCACGCCGCGCGCGCTCGCGACCTGGATCGGCTCCCTCTCCTCGGATCCGACGATCATCCTGATGATGATCAACGTCTTCCTGCTCATCATCGGCATCTTCATGGAGCCGCTGCCGGCGATGTTCATCCTGATCCCGGTGCTGGTGCCGGTGGTCCAGGCCGTCGGCATCGACCTCGTCCATTTCGGGCTGGTGATGGTGTTCAACCTCTGCCTCGGGCTGATCACGCCACCCGTCGGCATCCTGCTCTATATCTGCGCCAACTTCGCCGGCGTGAAACTGGAAGAAGAGAGCCGTGAACTCGGCCCCTTCCTGGGCGCCGGGGTCGCGGTGCTGATCATCATCTCGCTGTTTCCCGCGACGGTATTGTGGCTACCGAGACTGCTTGTGGGCTACGGCCAGTAGAGGCAACGGAGGTGCCCGATGGAGCGCCTCCGCATCAGCGATCCGCCAGTTTGCATCCCGGCTGCGGCGCGATCTGGCCCAGCGCACGGACCGTGACGAGTTCGCTCCCCTGCGTCTTGGCGATAAACATGTTCATCGTCGCGTAGTGGTTCTGGTCGATCGTCACTGGCCCGGTCGGCGATGGAAAGACGAGCCCCGCCATCGCGTCGATGATGGCCTCCTTGTCGACCTTGCCGGCCTTCTTGATCGCGCCCCTGAGCGCGATCAGCGTGTTGTAGTGCGTCATGACGTAGTTCGACACCAGCACATCGGCGCCGCCCTCGGCGCGAACCTTGGCGACAAACGCTTTGAGGGCGGGGTCATCGCTGGTCGCGACCGACGGCACCGCCGTGTGCATGTTCTGGCCCTTGCCGCGAAAGATGCCGAGGTCGATTTCGGACAAGCCGAGGAACGCGACCGTCGTCTCCTTGAACAATCCCTTGTCGTCGGCCTGCCGGATGAAATCGATGCCGTCGCCTTTGAGCGCAAACAGCAGCACCCTCGGCTTGGCCGCCGCGACCTGCGCGATCAGCGGGGTGAAATCCGTCTCGGTGCCCAGCGTATAATGCGTGCCGACGATTTTGCCGCCGAGCTTTTCAATGAGCGGCTTTGCGATGTCGAACATCTGATGCGGCCAGACCCGGTCGGCGCCCAGCAGGAAATAGGTATTGCCGAAGCTCTGGTTCATATAGGGCAGCAATTGGCCCATGTCCTGGTTGGGCACCGTTGAGAACGAGAAGACATAGCGGCTGCATTTGCCGCCTTCAAAATTGGTGGCGTAGAGCAGCGGAGTTTTCGAGCTCTCGGCTATTGGCACGATCGCATTCAGGTTCGCCGAGGTGATCGGGCCGACCACCGCCACAACGCCATCGCTCTCGATCAGTTTGCGCATCGCGGCCTCGGCGGAGGCCGGCCGTGTTTTGTCGTCGGCGTACATCACCTCAACGGGTCTGCCGAGAATGCCGCCCGCCGCGTTGATTTCCTTGGCCGCGAGGTCGAGCCCGAGCTTGGCCTGCTGGCCGTAAAGCTCGACGCCGCCGGAAAACGGCAGCACCGCGCCGACACGGATCGGCTCGGCGGCATCGACGCTGCTGAGGCCTGCGCCACAGACCAGCAGCGCGAGCGCCATTCGTTTGATCGACGGCAACGCCATACGCGTCCCCTCCGCAACCAAGAATCGGTTGGGACGAGCCTACAAGGGATTCGTTAGGCGTGCAGCCGCGCCGACTTACGCCGCCGCGAGCCACTGGGTCGTAAACTCGTTCGCTTTGAGGCGACCGACCAGCGCCGAGTGTTCCTCGACTCACCCGATGTCAGGTCGGTTTATCAGCGGCTGAGGCAGGTCTTCGATGCAAGCAACGATGACATGGGCGAAGTCTTCCATTTTCACCCTTCCGATTTGGGTTTCAAGCGACCGCCCAACCTCTGCATCGATGAAAAGGTAGTTGCGGCTGGGAAACGAAGCGACCGCAGCAATCACAACCACACACTGCCAAAAATAAGGTTCGACCTCGCACACAACCTGCACCGTGCGGCAATCCAGTCCTGCTTGAACTATCGTGTTGACCATGGACGCCGACATTGTCGGCTCAAATGTCGAATCGATACGTAGTTCCAGCCTGTCCGACTCATGATTGACCGGAAGGGGGCCTAGCAAGAGGCCGGCGCTCAGCGCATCCTGATCGACGAGGTAGAAGCCGGCCCTCGTCAAGGTGAGACTCAGCGTTCCGATTTGTGACACTACCGAGTCAAGACTCGCTCCAAATTTTCCAAGATAAACAAGGCTACGGGAGAATACACCGGGATCAGAGTCTTTCAGGCCCGTTGAAATGTGATCCGTCATGATCACGACCGCCTGCAACACATGAAGAAGGCAATAATAGAATGGCTCGGTTCTCGTCCTGCGCTTCAGTTCGATTGCTGTCGCGAGATGTTCGATAACCGACCGCAGCAGCGCTCGAAACTGCGAAGTGTGGTCCGGCGACCGTTCGGGAATTATCTGTTCGATTTGAACCAGGACTTGCCGAAGTTCGTCCGTCGCACTCGCGTCGGTCTTCAGAAGTTCGATTGCACGATTCATGAGAGTCAAAAGCGCAGCGATCGGTTCGTGCGCCAGCATCATGGCAGGAATATCGGCAGTGGTTTCTCCGGGACGTGGCAACAGAATTGCGCTTGCGAATATCCCCCGATTCCATCCATCTGAAGCCGACGCCTCGGCCTCGCTTTCGCCGAGGCGTACACCCAGTGGAGCTTTAGCCATGTCGACCGCCTCACGACTGAAGCGCAGCGCCGAATCGATGGTCGATTCGTTACGTCGACGACGCAATGCCCAGGCGCACAATGGTGGACCGGCACCGCCGGATTCAACAAAGGTCGACGATGCGTTATCAATAACCATAAAGGATCCCGGCGTGGCTTCCGGCGAATGACCGCGTGCAGCACTTAGCAATCCCCAAGCCTCCACCTCCTTCAGGCAATAGTTCGATGCTGCGTAGTTGCTGGTGACGAACGCGTGCATCTCTTCCGAGGCGCCGAGATTACGCCACAAGAAACGGCGGTTTGTATCGCCCCGAGGACGTGCCCAAATATCGAGGAATATCGTCGGCCGGGGCTTGCCATACAGATCCATCAACGCCCGTTTGCAGTCCGGACCACGATGGCTAAGAAAAACGCCTCCAACCCGCCGCATCTGCGAATGCAGGCCGAGGTGCATGACATCCTTGGCATCGAGGTATCGCGCATCAAGCGTAAGATCGCCGGCGTTGACGGCGCGCCTGGCGCGATCTTCGGTCTCATGTCCGAAGTCCCGCAGTCCTTCGGCACAAGCCTCCGCGATTATTCCCTGATCCGGCTCCGTCAATCCACGCAGGCGTGCATCCCGGTAGACATGCAGGGCGTTGATAATGCCCATTCGATTGAGTTGCTCGCCGGCCCAACGCCGGTTCTCAAAGATTTCTCCCATGCTCACGAACCGCATCATGGCTTGTCGAAGTTCCATGACATCTTCGAGTTGATGCCACGCGGCGCTCAGCCAAACGCACAGCTGCCAAAGTGCCGGGAAGTGCTGACGTTCGAGAGCGTCGATCGCCAACTCTCGGTCCCATTGGCTGATTGGGAGCGCAATCTGTCCATCCAGGATTTCCTTGAGCTTCTCCAGGACAACAAGACAGTCGGTCACGGCCATCCCGGCGTATGGATCATAGCTCCCCCCACCGTCGACAACGGGGCGGCACCGCTTGATGATCTCGGTCGCTGTAGTGTAGATCGCACGCATGCACTCATCGCTCCACGCTGCGATTGCCTCGTAGCACGGCGCATTTTCCGGGCTTGCCTCTTTGGCTTTGGCTTCGAAATTGGCCTTGGCCTCAAACAGATGAACAAGAATTGCGGTAAGACTACCCGTTGCCGCGAGATTGGCTCGGGCATCGATCAAAATCATCTCTTCCGGATTGAGATTCTGGCGAGGCTCGGCAGCGCCGCTTTGCTTACCCTTGCCGAAAAATTTATTCCACATCGCGCGGCCCCCTAACACACGTAGGGGTAGCACATTTGGTCGATCATATAAATGGATTCTGGCGCAGATTCCTGCCGGTCCGACGGGATGATCTGCGTGTCAAACTCTCATTCCACATTCTCATGCATGCGTATTAGTGAGCCCGTCCTGGTTGGTGTTCTTCATCCGGTCAGATTTGAATACGCAGTCACCCGCCTCGTAAACTCGCTCGCTTTGAGGCGACTGATCAGCGCCGAAAGTTCCTCGACCTCTGATGCTGTCAGATCGGTCAGCGGCGAGCGCACCGGGCCGGAATCACGGCCGATCACTTTCATCCCCGCCTTGATCATCGAGACCGCATACCCGCGCTTGCGGTTGCGGATCGCGAGCAGCGGCATGATGAAATCGCGCAAACCGGCCTGGACGGTTTCGCGGTCGCGCCGCCGCACCGCCGCGTAGAATTTGGTCGAGAACTCAGGCACGAAATTGAACACGGCGGAGGAATAGGTCGTGACGCCCATTTCGAGATAAGGCAGCGCGAAGGTTTCGGCGGTGGGCAATCCGCCGACATAGGTCAGCCGGTCCCCCATGCGCAGATAGATCCGCGTCATCTGTTCGATGTCGCCGACGCCGTCCTTGAACCCGACGAGGTTCGGGCAGCGCTCGCAGAGTCTTGCGATCGTGTCCTCGGTGAGGATGGCGTTGTCGCGGTTATAGACGATGACGCCGAGGCTGGTCGACTTGCAGACCGCCTCGACATGCGCGGCCAGTCCCGCTTGTTCGCTGAACACCAGGTAAGGCGGAAGCAGCAGGATGCCGTCCGCACCGGCGCGTTCGACGGCGCCGGCCAGTTCCGTCGCCGTCGCTGTGCCGTAACCGACGCCGGCGAGGACCGGCACGCGACCGGCGGTCTGCTGCACCGCAGTTGTAACGACGTCGACGACTTCCGCCGGCGTCAGCGAGAAGAATTCGCCGGTGCCGCCGGCCGCGAACAGACCGGCCACCTCATAGCTGCACAGCCAGTCGAGATTGGAGCGATAGCGCGCCGCGTCGAATCTGTTGGCTACGTCGAACGGCGTGACCGGGAACGACAGCAGCCCGTTGCCGATCGTCAGTGCCATTTCCTTCGGGGTCATTCTGCTCATCGCTGCGGTCCTTGCTGTGAAGACCTCAGAAGTAGACCGGGACTGATGCCGCCGCAGACCAATTGCTGGATCGAATGATCCATTGATTGGATGGCTCAGGCTCCAGAGCCTTTTCCGTTCCGATGCATCGGAACGGGGCTCTGGCTTCTTGATTTGACGCGTTTTCTTAACGCGAACCGGTGTCCACTTCGCTGGAAAACGCTCTGCCGGCCAGGTCGCGGGCGATCGCCGCGATCACCGGCAACAGCGGATTGTCATTGTCGTCGCGCCAGACGAAGTAGAGTTCGGCCGCCCGTTGCTGGTCGTCCGCCAGCGGCCGCAGCGCGACGCCCTTGAACTGCAATTTCTCGGCCGCTTCCGGCACCAGGGCGACGCCGACGCCGGCTTGCACGATGGCCAGGATCGAATGGATCTGCGCGAGGTGCTGGACATAGACCGGCGCCAATGCGGCGCGTGAAAACAACTCCACCAGCAGGTCGTGGAAGTAACGGGCCTCATACGGGGCGTAGGTGATGAACGGTTCGGCCGCGAGATCAGCCAGATCGATCGTCGCCGCCCCGGCGAGCTTGTGCCCGGCCGGCACGGCCGCGATCATCCGTTCGGCCTTGACCCGAAAAAACTGCAGGCCGGTGCGCGGGATCGGCGGCCGCAACAGGCCGATATCGATTTCGCCGGCACCCAGACGCTTGAGCTGGTCGCCGCTGACCATTTCCTTGAGGATCAGCTCGACGTCAGGCAATTGCTGGCGGCAGGCCGCGACCAGCTCCGGGACATAACTATAGGAAGATGCGGCGGTGAAGCCGATATTGACCGAGCCGGCCTTGCCTTCCGCCACGCGCCGCGCCAGCAGCGCCGCGCTCTCCGTCAGCTTCAGGATCAGCCGCGCCTCGGTCAGGAAGCTTTGTCCGGCCGGCGTCAGCCGGACCAGGCGATTGCCGCGCTGAAGCAGTTTTACACCCAGGATCCGTTCGAGAATCTGGATCTGCCGGCTGAGCGGCGGCTGCGTCATGTTCAGCCGGGCAGCGGCGCGGCCGAAATGCAGTTCCTCCGCCACGGCCACGAAGCAGCGCACCTGACTCAGTTCGAACATTCCACTCCCTTTATTCCTTGCCGCATACCGGCTCCCAGCTCGCCAGCCTAGCGCATGTCCGCGATTTGATCCAAAATTGGTATCGGACCATCCTCATTCTAGTTCGCTATTGGATCGGTCATCGCCTATCGTGCCATCAGCGCGGCCAAAGACCGCGATGCGCGACGCCTTAGAGCGCTTGCGCGAATTCGACCGGAGGAGAAACCATGCTTCCACGTTTCGGGCGCCGTGCCGCCCTCGCCGCCGCCGCAGCCATCCTGTTCAGCCAACTGCCGGGCACAGCTTCCGCCCAAAACTTCGACCGGCCGGTACGCATCATCGTGCCGTTCGCGCCCGGCGGAACCTCGGACATCCTGGCGCGGCTGATCAGCCCAAAACTGTCGGCGGCGATCGGCCAGAGCGTGGTGATCGAGAACAAGCCCGGCGCGTCCGGCAACCTCGGCGCCGACACCGTCGCCAAGGCGACGCCTGACGGCACGACCCTGCTGCTGACCGATCTCGGTTCGCTCACGACGGCGCCCAGCCTGTTTTCCAACCTGACCTATAGTCTCGAAAAGGACCTCGCGCCGGTCACGATGGTGATGTTCGGCCCCTATGTGCTGGCCGTGCATGAATCGATCCCGGTCAAGACGGCGGCAGAACTGATTGCCTATGCCAAGGCCAATCCCGGCAAACTCGCTGTGGCCAATTCCGGCGTCGGCGGTGCCAATCACATCACCGCCGTGGTGATGCAGAAGGAACTCGGCATCCAGTTCAAGCACGTGCCCTACAAGGGCGGTGCTGCCGCCACCCGCGCCGTCGTCGCCGGCGAAAGCGGCGCCCTCATCAATGGTGCCTCAGCCACCCTTCCCTTCGTAAACAACAAGCAGTTGATCGGTCTGGCGGTCACCGGCGAGAACCGCGTCCCCTCCGCGCCTGACGTGCCGACGTTCAAGGAAGCCAAGCTGCCCGGCGGCGAGTTCGGCACCTGGCAAGGCATCGTCGTGGCCAGCGGTACGCCGCCGGCAGTGATTGCACGGCTCAATGCCGAGATCGGCAAGATACTGGAGACACCCGAGATCAAGGCCAAGATCGCCGAACAGGGCGGCGAAGTCCGCGCCGGCAGCACGGATGCGATGGCGACCTGGCTGAAGGATTCAACAAAGCGCTGGGGCGACATCATTCGCGAAGCCGGCATCAAGGGCGAATGACGCGATCGATACCGGCGAAGCGAGGCTTGCGATGAACGCCCGCCGAACGGATTGGCAGGACCTGCTCTTCGGGCTGTTCCTGATCGCTGTCGCTGGCATCGCGCTGGCGGCGACGCGCACCTTGTCGGGCGGCAATGCCGCCGACATGGGTCCGGGCTACATGCCGCGCGCCATCGCCATCATGTTGCTGGGCTTCGGGCTCTGGTTCAGCGTCCGCGGCATCCGCCGCCCCTTTGTCGGGATCGCGCCGGTCCGGCTGCAGCCCCTGCTCGCGATCACGGCGTCGGTAGCCGTGTTCGCACTGACAGCCACGCGCTTCGGCCTTGCGCTGTCGTCCTTTGCCGCGATCCTGATCGCAAGCCTGGCGACGCGGGAAGCGCGGCCGATCGAAACCCTGCTGTTCGCGCTGGGGCTCTCGGCGGCCGCGGTGCTGCTCTTCGTCAAGGCGCTGGCCTTGCCGGTGCCGATCTGGCCTGGAGCATGGTTCTGACATGGAGCTCTTCGACAATCTGCTGATGGGGCTTTCGACCGCCCTGCAGCTGAACAATCTGCTGTTCTGCCTGATCGGCGTCGTCATCGGCACCGCGATCGGCGTGCTGCCCGGGATCGGGCCGATCCCGGCGGTCGCGCTGCTGCTGCCGTTCACCTTCGGCCTGTCGCCGCCCTCCGCGATGATCATGCTGGCCGGCATCTTCTACGGCGCGCAATATGGCGGCTCGACCACGGCCATCCTCGTCAACGTGCCCGGCGAAACGTCTTCGGTCGTCACCTGCCTCGACGGCCACGAGATGGCCAAACAGGGCAAGGCCGGAACCGCCCTCGCCATCGCCGCGATCTCGTCGTTCTTTGCCGGCACCGTCGCGACTGTCGTCATCGCCGTGCTCAGCCTGCCGCTGGCGGCGCTGGCGCTGAAATTCACCGCGGTCGAGTATTTCAGCCTGCTCGTGCTCGGATTGATCGCCGCCGTCGTGCTCGCGCACGGCTCCGTCGCCAAGTCGCTCGCGATGGTGCTGCTCGGCATCCTGCTCGGCCTTGTCGGCATCGACGTCAATTCGGGGGCGCCGCGGATGACCTTCGGGATCCCCGAGATCTCCGACGGACTCGACTTCGTGCCGGTCGCGATGGGGTTGTTCGGTCTCGGCGAGATCATCGCCAACCTCGAGCGCCCGGCGACGATGCGCGTCGTCAGCCAGTCGATCCACAGCCTGATCCCCAGTCGCGCCGACCTTCGCGCCGCCTTCCCGGCGATGCTCCGCGGCACCATGCTCGGCTCGGTCCTCGGCGTGTTGCCGGGCGGCGGAGCGGCGCTGCCGCCGTTCTCTTCCTATGCGCTGGAGAAGAAGCTCGCCCGCGATCCTTCCCGCTTCGGCAAGGGCGCGATCGAGGGCGTCGCGGGGCCCGAGGCTGCCAACAATGCCGGCGCGCAGACCAGCTTCATCCCGCTATTGACGCTCGGCATCCCCGCCAATGCCCTGATGGCGCTGATGATCGGCGCACTGATGATGCAAGGCATCCAGCCCGGCCCACAGATCATGCGCGAGCAACCCCAACTGGTCTGGGGCGTCATCGCCAGCATGTGGGTCGGCAATTTGATGCTGCTGGTGATCAACCTGCCCCTGATCGGCGTGTGGGTCTCGATGCTGAAGATTCCCTATCGTCTGCTGTTCCCGGCAATCGTGCTGTTCTGCTGCATCGGCACCTTCGGCATCGCCAACAATCTGTTCAACGTCTGGCTGATGCTCGGCTGCGCTGTCATCGGCTACTTCTTCATCAAGGTCGGCGTCGAGCCCGCGCCGCTGTTGCTCGGCCTCGTGCTCGGCCCGCAGCTTGAGGAAAATTTCCGGCGCGCGATGCTGCTGGCGGACGGCGATTTTTCGGTCTTCCTGCGCCGCCCGATCAGCGCCACGCTGCTCGCCCTCGTCGCGGTGCTGTTCCTGCTGATGATATTCCCGGCGATCCGGCGCAGCAGGCAGGAGGCGCTGGCGGAGTGATCGCGGCGTTCGGAAAGAGGCGGCGAGCCTAGCGAGGTCGAGAAGGTCCCGATCATAGTGATGACGGACCTGCTATTATGCGGCCTCTCCCGATGCGAGGTCGCCGTTCGGGACGTCCTGCTCCTGTCTGGCCGTTCGCCACCGTTCCGCGTTAGCCAGATCAGCGATGGGCGATAGCAGCGCACGATCGAACTCCGCCATGGGGTTTGCCGCCCGCGCCCGTACCGGCCAGTCCGCATGTGCCAGAGCGCCCCGCCCAAGCGAGACGAAGTCTGCCTCACCGTTCGCCAGGAGCGCGGCCGCACGCTTCGGGTCGTGAAGCGATCCATTGGCCAGAACCGGAAGCCGCGCATGTCGTTTCGCAAGCGCTGAAAGGCTTGCGCCGGTTTCACCGAAGGCAGGACGCCACGCCTCGAACTCCGTTGTGTGGAGATAGTCGAGCGGCAGGCGGCCGAGCGTCGTGAATATGATTGCGGCATCGTCCTCATGCCCTGACCATTTATGGAGGACGTTATTGACCTTCCCCTGCGAGATGCGGACGCTGACGACGAACTTGCCGCCGACCGCAGACCGGACTGCGCGAACCACCTCGACGGTTAGCTGAATTCGACGGGCGATATCGCCTCCATATTTATCCGCGCGCAGATTAACGTGTTCGGTCAGGAACTGGTCGAGCAGGTAGCCATTCGCGCCATGCACCTCGACGCCGTCGAACCCTGCATCCTTCGCGAACAGGGCTGCCCGCGCAAAGCCTTCGACGGCCTCCGCGATCTCTGCCTCGGTCATCGCAACCGGCATGGGGTACGCGCCACAGCCGCGGTAGAACGCCAGTTGCTCTCCCTTCGGCCGAATGGCCGAGGGTCCGGCGGTCTGCGAACGATATGGGTTGCCCTGCGAGAGCGCGCCCGCGTGCATGAGTTGCGCAATGATCCGGCCGCCCGCCTGATGTACGCCGTCCACGACGGTACGCCAGGCGTCGACTTGAGCGGCGTCGGTCAGACCGGGCTGATACAGATAGCCGTGCGAGAACGCCTTGTCGGTGTAGATACCCTCGGTCACGATCATGCCGAAACCGCCCTCGGCGAACCAGCGATAGTAGTCCGCCATGCTCCGCGTTGCGCGCCCACGCTGATCGGCGCTGACGCGGGTCATCGGCGCGACGGCAAGCCGATTTGCCAGTGTGAGGCTGCCAACCTGCAGAGGGACGAAAAGGCGCTCGATTGCGGACTGCTCGAGTCCTCGGCTCCCTACTTCATCAGACGCCATGTCACGACCTCCCCGCCGTCGCGACCGCAGCGATCGCTTCGATCTCGATCATGGCTTCCGGCGTGTAGAGCGCTTTGACTTCGACGATGGAGTCGGCGGGATAAGGAGCGCTGAAGAACGTGCGGCGAAGGTCGACGACCTCCTTGAAGTGAGTCATCGCGGTGAGGAAGATCGTCACCTTGATGACGTTCTGCAGGCTTGATCCGCCCGCCTCGAGCGCACGGCGCAAATTGGCGAAAGCCTGCTCGCCCTGAGCGCGGAACCCGCCTTGGACGATCTTGCCATCGTCGTCGTAACCGGCCTGGCCGGAGATAAAGAGCAGTTCGCCAACCCTAATTCCTTGCGACAGAAGATAGGGCTCATAGGGGTCGGGTTGGGTGATCACACGCTGCAACATGAACTTCTCCATTTGTTGAATCGCGGACATGCAGCTGAGAAAAATTCATCTCAAACGGCATACACGCGACCGGTTCGCAGCAATATGAGAAATCCTTTGGCGCTCGACAAACTCGAAATCATCAGGCATTAGATGAACAAATATCATCTGTATGAGCCAATGCGTCAGCTACCGCCACTTTCCGCCCTTCGCGCCTTCGAGGCAGCCGCACGTTTTGGGAGCTTCAAGCAGGCCGCCATCGACCTGGCTGTCACGCCAACGGCGATAAGCCACCAAATCCGGTCGCTTGAGGATCATACCGGGCTCGTCCTGTTTGAGCGCCGAACTCGCCAGGTCATCCTGACCGAGGCCGGGCAGCTGCTTTATCCCGTGCTGCGCGAAGGCTTTGACTCATTCGCTGCAGCGCTGGACCGCCTGCGCAAAACAAAACTCCGACCGACCGTGACAATCACCGCAACCACAGCCTTCACGGCGAAGTGGCTCGTGCCCAAGGTTACGAGATTTCAGGCGCTTCATCCGGACATTGACCTGCACCTACATGCCTCGGACGCGGCCGTTGATCTTGAGAGCAATGCCATCGACCTCGCGATCCGCTACGGTCGAGGCCCTTATCCCGGATTTCGTGCCGAAGCGATGTTTACCGATCGGTTCGCGCCCGTTGTAAATCCCCATCTGGGCGTCCGCACCCCAGACGATCTGGACCGCGTGCCGCTCATCCACTTCGAGTGGCACCGCTCCGATCCGGTCAATCCGACCTGGGCGGGTTGGTTTAGAGCAGCAGGCGTGATTGCGCACGATCCCAGGTCCCAGCTGAGATTTTCAGACGAAAGCCATGCCATCCAGGCCGCAGTGGCCGGCCAGGGAGTGGCGTTGCTCAGCTTGAGCCTCGTGGAGGATGAGCTAATGGCCGGCCGGCTCATCCAACCCTTTGGACCCGTCGTCGAGGGCCTGACCTACCACATGTTGACGGTAGCAGACCGGCCGATGAGTCACGTCATAACGGCCGCCGCAGATTGGCTTCGAGCCGAGATTGATGGCGTCCGGTCGACAGAGTGATCATTCTTCGTCGCGCGGTGATCATGCGCTCAGTCCCACCGCCCACTTCTACCAGGGCTCATTTCTTGCCTTGCGGATAGATCGTCTCGCCGCGCTTGAGCATCGCGACGAACGTTTCGACCTTCTTCTTCCGTCCGGCTTCGGTTTTCATATTGTGCGTCCGAAACGCCAGCGCGAAGCGGTTCTGCGCGCTGAGTTTCGCCAGCATGGCCTTTGCCCTGGGCTCGGCATCGATCGCGGCCTGCAGATCGTCGGGGATCTTCATGTCCTTGCTGTTATAGGCGCGCGCCCAGCGCCCGTCGGACTTGGCCGCGTCGACTTCCTTTAAGCCGTGATCGGTCATCCGGCCTTCCTCGATCAGGCGCGCGACGTTGTCGACGTTGATCCGGCTCCAGATGCTTTTCTTCGTGCGCGGCGTATAGCGCTGCATATAGCTCTTGTCGTCAAAACCCTTGCGCTGACCATCGATCCAGCCCCAGCACAGCACGACATCGATGGCTTGCTTCGGCGTAATCGATTTGAATCCTGAATCCACCTTGTGGATCTTGATCCAGATCTCGGCTTCCTTGTCGTGGTGCTTGCCGAGCCATTTGTAGAAGCTCTCGGCGTCCTTGAATTCGCGGATCTTGTCGGGATTGATTTTAACGGGTGCCACCAGCGGACCTTTGATCGAAGAATCATGCGTAGTTGAACGCTTCTATCATCGTGCACAACCACCGGGCCTCAGGAACGGTGGATGTCCGCAGCCTGCCCTGCTTCCTTCGTCGCTGTCGTCCAAATTGCCCCAGCCAGCACTGGCACCAGCCGCCGCCAACTTACACATCGCCCGGCATTTCCGGCATGCCGCGCCGCTTCTCGTTTGAATTGTCTGGGGAATCGGCCCTGGAGGCCGTCTTTCACCGTAGCCGGCACCCGCCTGCCGGACACGAAGACGTGAATAATATATCGTATACGATTTAATCGGACACGTTGACTTTCGGTGCTTTCGGGCCTTTATAGCGCGTACGCAAATAGATCGTATCCGATCTAATTCACAAAGGGAGAAGGACCATGACCAATGCAAGCAAGACCGCGACCCCCGCCATGAAGCTCGAGGTCGTCGTTATCCCGGTTTCCGACGTCGATCGCGCCAAGGCGTTCTACGGCAGCCTCGGCTGGCGGCTCGATGCCGACTTCACCGACGGCAAGGACTATCGCGTTATCCAGTTCACCCCGCCCGGCTCCGACGCTTCTGTCATCTTCGGCAAGAACGTTACCGCCGCGGCCCCCGGCTCCGCACAGGGACTTTATCTGGTCGTCTCCGACATCGAAGCCGCGCGCAAGGAATTGCAGGGTCGCGGCGTCGAGGTGAGCGAAGTGTTCCACGCCGCCGACGGCGAGTACTCCGGCAAACATGAACCCTTCCTGCTCGGACGCGATCGCGCCAGCGGCCCGGATCCGGAGCGTCGCACCTACCAATCCTATGCTTCCTTTAGCGACCCTGATGGCAATGGCTGGCTGTTCCAGGAAGTCACAGCGCGCGCCCCCGGACGCGTCGAAGGCGACACGAATTTCTCGTCGTCGGCCGAAATCGCCAGCGCGCTTCGCCGCGCCGCGGCAGCCCATGGCGAGCACGAGAAGCGCAACGGCGGCCAGCACGATGTGAACTGGCCGGACTGGTACGCCGAGTACATCGCCAAGGAACAGGCCGGCGAGCCGCTGCCGCTCTAAGTCAAACAACCTCAAGTCTGCCTTGCGTACCGACCGGGCTTCGGCCCGGTACGGGCGGGGCCTGTGAAATTCCCAAACACGAAGGAGAATCGATATGAGCAACCATCTGTTGAAGACGATGCGAGTTGTAGCGAGCGCGGCGTTGATCGCGGCAAGCGTTTTGGCGCTGCCGGCAGCGCAGGCACAGCCGTCCGGCATCACGCGAACCGACCTGCAGCGGCATGATCTCAGCATCCCCGGACGCGAGGTCGTCCAGGTGCGGGTCGATTTCGCGCCGGGTGCGGCGTTCGGCAGGCATAGCCATCCCGGCGAAGAGATCGTCAATGTGCTGGAGGGCACGCTCGAATACGAAGTCGAGGGCAAGCCACCGGTCACCCTCAAGGCGGGCGATGTTCTGTTCATTCCGGCCGGCACCGTTCACGCGGCCAAAAATGTCGGCAGCGTCACCGGCAGCGAGCTCGCCACCTACATCGTCGAAAAGGGCAAGCCGCTTCTGACGTTGAAGAAGTGACGGCGAGCGCTTCCCACGAGGAATACTGCGATGATCGACATAGCCCTCGCCCTCGCGGCAGGAGTGCTGACGGCGGCAGCGCCGTGCATCCTGCCGCTGCTTCCGATCCTGCTCGGCACGTCGATCGGCCAGCAAGGCCGGTTGCGGCCACTGTTCATCGTGGGCGGTTTCGTCATCGCCTTCTCCGGCTTCGCCCTGCTGTTCAGCGCGTTCCCAACGGTGTTGGGACTGACGCATGACAGCTTGCGCAAGATTTCCATCGTGCTGCTCGGCGGCTTCGGCGTGCTGATGCTCTGGCCGCAACCCTATGAATGGCTGGTGGCGCGGTTGAGCGGTCTCCTCGCGCACGCGGATGGCGCCGTGCGGGCTGCCGGACCGGGTAATTTCGGCGGCCTCGTTCTCGGCCTCTCGCTCGGCGTGTTGTGGACGCCCTGCGCCGGACCGGTGCTCGGCTCCATACTCACGCTGATCGCGACGTCCGAAGACCTCGCACGCGCCGGCGTGCTGCTCGTCACCTACGCAATCGGCGCGGCGATCCCGATATTGCTGATCGCTTATGGCGGGCAATACGCCACCACCCAGATGCGCAGGCTGGTGCCCTACACGCCTGCCCTGCAGCGCGGCTTCGGCGCAGCAGTACTGCTCGTCGCGTTCGCATTCTACACGCAATACGACACCATCATCACGGTGTGGCTCTCGGACTTCTACCCGAACCACCAAACAGGACTATGATCATGCGCAAGCTTCTCACCCTCGTTGTGCTTCTGATTGTCGGCTTCCTCGTCGCCATGCAGTTCAGCCCGTCGCTGACCCGCGGCGAGCAAACCACTTCGAGCGAGCGCCGCACCGCGCCGGAATTTGCCGGGATTTCGGCCTGGCTGAATTCTCCGCCGCTGACGCTGGAAAGCCTGCGCGGCAAGGTCGTGCTGGTGCAGTTCTGGACCTATTCCTGCATCAACTGCGTGCGCACCCTGCCCTATGTGACGAAGTGGTACGACACCTACAAGGACAAGGGTTTTGTGGTGGTCGGCGTGCACACGCCCGAATTCGCCTTCGAGCGGGAGACGGCGAATGTCGAGACCGCCATCAAGCGCTTCGGCATCAAATACCCGGTTGCGCAGGACAACCAGTACCGCACCTGGCGCGCCTTCGGTAACCAGTATTGGCCGGCCGGATATCTGATCGATAAATCCGGCACCATCGTCGCGACACAGTTCGGCGAAGGCGGCTACCAGCAGATGGAGAACACGATCGCCCGCCTCGTCGGCGAAGCCACGCCGTCCGCTCAGGCCAGTGATCCCGATCTCGCCGGCATCGAAACGCCCGAACTCTATCTCGGGTCGGAGAAGAATGACGGCGCCATCGTGGCGTCGCAGGATTCCGCGGCTGGAGAGCGATCCTACGCGCTGCCGGACAGCGTGCCGCAAGGCCGCTTCGCGCTCGGTGGCGGCTGGAAGCTCGTCGGTGACAGCGCCACCGCTTCGGCAGACGGTAGCGAGATCGTGCTCCGCTTCAACGCGCCCAAGGTCAATCTGGTCGCGGGCAGCGCGTCCCCGCAAGCGGTCTCCGTCACTGTGGACGGCACGCCGCAACCGCCGGTCACGATCGATGGAAGCCGGCTTTATCCCATCTACAGCGGCAGCAGTGGCGAGCATGTGTTGCGCCTGAAGGTGCCCAAGGCCGGCCTGAGCGCTTACAGCTTTACGTTCGGTTGATGGGCAAGGCTTCCTAGACAAGGCTCGGCCGCGCGCCGCTGGCGCAGGCCTGTTCGACGCAGCGGCTGGCGCGGAGGATTTTCTCCTCGCTGAACATCGGCCCCACGATCTGCAGGCCGATCGGCAAACCATCAACGAAGCCGCACGGCACCGAGGCCGCGGGCTGCCGGGTAAGATTGAACGGCCACGTCAATGGCGTCCAATCGAACCATTGCGGAAAGCGCGCCGGATCCGGTGTGTCGATGCCGGCGGCGAAGGCTGTGATGGGGATGGTCGGCGTCAGCAAGAGATCGTAGTGCTGATGGAAGTGATGCATCTGCTGGCTGAGCGTGCGCATGTCGGCATGGGCCGCCTGCAATTCGCTCGCCGAAATATCCTGGGCTGATATCACCAGCCGCAGCAGGCCCGGATCGAGCGCCGCCAATTGCTCACCGTCGAAGCCCCGCACCACCGCAGCATGCGATGCGCCCCAGATCACCTCCAGTGCGGGCTGCGCGGCGGACAGATCCAGATCGACGCTCCGCACATCGGCGCCGGCCTTCACCAGCGCATCAATGGCGGGCTGCATGCCGGCGACGATTGCAGGCTCGGTGACCGGGAAGCCGAGATCTGGCGACCATGCGATTTTCATTCCCGCCACCCCCTGGTCGAGGCCATCGAGATAGTCGATGCCGCGATAGGGAATGGCGAAGGAGTCCCGCGCGTCCGGCCGCGTCAGCACGTTCAGCAGCAGCGCGCTGTCGGCGACGTCGCGCGACAGGCCGCCATAGACCGCGAGCGTCCCCATCGGCCCCGGCAAATTCGGCACCACGCCGTAGCTCGCCTTCAACCCGAACACGCCGCTGAACGCCGCGGGGATGCGGATCGAGCCGCCGCCATCGCCGCCGGTGGCCAACGGCACGACGCTCGCCGCAACCAGGGCGGCCGAGCCGCCGCTGGAGCCGCCGGGCGTGCGGGAAACATCCCAGGGGTTGCGCGTGATGCCGGTGAGCGGGCCGTGCGTAATCCCCTTCCAGCCGAATTCCGGCGTCGTCGTCTTGCAGAAGAACACCGCGCCGGCCTCGCGCAGGCGGGCGACGCCGGGCGTATCCTCCGTGCTTGGCGCCGTTGCGGTCGAGTGCGAGCCGATGCGCATCGGCCAGCCCGCGACATGTCCGGTGTCCTTGATCGCGACCGGCACCCCGTCGAGCGGTCCCATGGGCTCACCGCGACGCCAGCGTTCCGCCGAGTCCGCAGCTAGTCGCCTCCCCTGCGGCTCATCCAGCAGGCAGGTCGCATTGAGAGCCGGATTGACCGCATGCAGTCGCGCCAGCGTCGCTTCCAATACATCGACCGGCGACAGGTCGCCCTTGGCGAAGCGCCGGGTCATCTCGCGGGCGGAAAGCCAGTTCAAATCGTCGGACATCGCGCGGCCTACTCAGCCGCTTCACGCGCGGGGACGCTCGGCTCGATATCGCATTGCAGGATATCGGTGAAGCGGTTGAACGCGCCACACAGCGAGATGCGCCACGTCAGTTCGACGATCTGGGCTTCGGAAAAATGTTCGCGAAGGCGGGTGAAGATTTCGTCGCGGGTCTTGCTCCAGTTATTGTTCACCGCAACGGAATATTCGACCACGAGCTTGTCGACGTCGTCGAGTTCCGGATGGTCCTTGTAGTCGAGCAGCCGTTCGGCGCCCTCCTCCGATACGCCCTGGATCGCCAGTTTCGGCGCGTGGTGCGAAACGCAATACTCGCACTTGTTCAACAGGGACACCGCGACCAGCGCGATCTCCAGATGGCGCTTCGACAACGTGCCACTCTCGGCGAGATCGACCAGCAGCGACCAGGTATGCTCAAAGATCGGCGGCCGGTGCGCCATCACGCCCGCCTGGTTCTCGAACGCGCCATAGGTCGTCATCTTGTCCCACAGCGGCTGCAACTCGGGCGGGAGATCGTTCTTGGTCTTGATCGACACGCGTGACATGGGCTTTCCCTGAATGATGGTCCGCTGATTGCCGCCATCCTGCCACATCCGAGCAGGTTTGGCGCAGCTTGCCGAGAATAGCAGCCCTGTCCGCGCTGAGTATTGTCAGGCGTGGGCGCGGTCACGCGCGGGCTTGACTTGTCGATCATTCATGTAATATCAATAGTTACATGAAACGAGACAGTCGATTGTCCGGCGTGTTGCACGTGCTCCTGCACATGGCCGAGCGTGATGAGCCGGTGACATCAGAGGCACTGGCAAAAGCCATGGATACCAACCCGGTGGTGATCCGCCGCGTCATGGCGGGCTTGCGCGATCAGGGCTATGTGCGATCGGAAAAAGGCCATGGCGGCGGATGGACGCTGGCGCGTGATCTGGCTGATGTCTCCTTGCGCGACATTTATGAGGCGCTCGGCGAGCCTTCATTGCTGGCGATCGGCAACAGGACTGAAAAACCCGGCTGCCTTGTCGAGCAGGCCGTCAATGCCGCCCTCACCCGCGCATTCGACGATGCGGAAGCGCTGCTGTTGTCGCGCCTGGCCGACGTGACGCTTGCGCAGCTGAGCGCCGATTTTCACAAGCGTCTCATTGGCCGCGGCAAAGGCCATCGCCTGGAGGTCGCGCATGCGAAATGATGCCGCCGTTCAGGCAATGCTGGATCATTTCTTCGATCCCGACACAGTGAAGCATTATGCGGAAGGACCGCGGCGCTTCGTCCCGGGCTTTGCCGACCTTCACCGCATGACCAGCATCCTGCTGGCGGAACATGCGCCGCAAGACGCGCGCGTCCTGGTGCTGGGCGCCGGCGGCGGCCTGGAGTTGAAGTCGATGGCGGAGACCGCAGCCGGCTGGACCTTCGTCGGAGTCGATCCGGCGGCGGAGATGCTGAAGCTGGCGGAGCGGATACTGGGTCCGCTCAGCGCGCGCGTGCAGCTCCAGCAAGGCTATATCGACGATGCCCCCGATGGCCCGTTCGATGCGGCGACGTGCCTGCTCACGCTGCATTTTCTCGATGCAGATGAACGGCGGCGGACGGCCGGCGAAATCCATCGCCGTCTCAAGCCCGGCGCGCCCTTTGTGGCCGCGCACTCCAGCTTTCCGCAAGGGGCGCGCGCGCAATGGCTATCGCGGTACGCTGCTTTTGGCATCGCTTCCGGCGCCGATCCCGACAAGGCCAACGGCGCCCGCGCGGCGGTCGATAAGAATCTGAACCTGTTCAGCCCGGAACAGGACGCGCAGATCCTGCGCGAAGCCGGCTTCAAGGGCGTCGAGCTGTTCTACGCCGCCTTCACCTGGCGCGGCTGGATCGCGTACGCCTGAAGCGGTGGAACATTCATGACCGTCCGCCCTATCGTCCGTTACCCCGATCCCCGGCTGGCGCTTCTCGCGCAGCCTGTGACCGTGTTCGATGATGCGCTGCACGAGCTTGCGTCAGACCTGCTGGAAACCATGCACGCCGCCCCCGGCATCGGCATCACCGCGCCGCATATCGGCGTCTCGCTTCGCGTCGTCGTGCTCGATCTCGACCCGGTTGATGGCGCGCGGACCTATGTCAATCCGGAGATCATCTGGGCCTCGCCCGAGATGATCATGCACCAGGAAGGCAGCGTCTCGATGCCCGGCGTCAACGACGACATCGAGCGCCATGCCCGGTTGCGGATCAGCTATCACGACATCGACGGCCATGCCCGAACCGAGGAATCGCAAGGCCTGCGCGCGGTCTGCCACCAGCATGAGATCGATCAGCTCAACGGGATTTTCTGGATCAGGCGGCTGTCCCGGCTGAAGCGCGAGCGGCTGATCAAGCGGTTCGAGAAGCTGTCGCGGGGTTGAGGTGAAGGCGGGAGCGACGCTCCCGCCAGTCGATCACTGCGGAATGCGCGCAATGACCTTGATCTCGAAATCAAAGCCCGCCAGCCAGTTCACGCCCACTGCGGTCCAGTTCGGATAAGGCGCCTCGCCGATCGCTTTCAGCCTGATAGGGCCGATCGTCTCCCACTGCCTGGCCGGGTCGGTGTGGAAGGTGGTGACGTCGACGACGTCGTCGAAGGTGCAACCGGCGGCCTTCAGCACGGCGGCGAGATTGTCGAAGGCGAGCTGGACCTGCTTTGCAAAGTCAGGCTCGGGCGAGCCGTCATCGCGGCTGCCGACCTGGCCGGAGACGAACAGCAGGTCGCCGGAGCGGATTGCCGCCGAATAGCGGTTGATTTCGTATAGCGCCTGCCGGCCGGCAGGGAAGATCGCGTCGCGCTTTGTCATGGTTTCACTCCATTCGAACAAGGCAAGGCCCGGCTGCAACGGTCGCGGCCGGCAGGAGCATTGATATACGCCCCGTATGCCGCTATATCTGTTCATACGCGTCGTATGTCAATGGCATACGCGGCGTATGTTTTTTTTGCAGGAGTTGGCGGTGGTCGCGAAGCGGCGGGCGCAGATGGTGGAGAAGACCCGGGCCAAGCTCATCAGGGCCGCCCGCAAGGCGTTTGCGGCGGAGGGCTATGCGGCGGCGTCGATGGACGATTTGACCGCGAAAGCCGGCCTGACGCGCGGCGCGCTCTATCACAATTTCGGCGACAAGAAGGGCCTGCTGCAAGCGGTGATCGACCAGATCGACGCCGAAATGGTGGCGCGGATGCGCGCCGTCCAGGACCGGGCCAAGACCGCGTGGCTCGGATTTCTCGACGCCAACATCGCCTTTATCGAGATGGCGCTGGAGCCGGAGATCCAGCGCATCATGCTGCTGGACGGGCCGGCCGTGCTCGGCGATCCCTCGCGATGGCCGAACCAGAACGAGTGCCTGCGCACTACGACCCAAACCATCCAGGCGCTGATCGATGCGAAAACGGTCAGGCCGGTGGATGCGGAAGCTGCCGCGCGGCTGCTCAATGGCGCAGCGCTCAGCGCCGCGCTGTGGATTGCGGCGGCCGACGATCCCCGCGCCGTCCTTGCCAAGGCAGTCGCGGCGTTCCGGCATCTTGCGGTCGGGTTGCTGCAGATCGAGGAATGACGTCGCGATAGTCACGGCAACTTCAGCGCCGCGCGAGCAATTTCTCATAACGCCAGATTTCGAGATCGAACGGGCCGTCAACGGTATCGAGGCGATTGACCATCGTCCGGGCGAGATGCCATCCGCTCTTCTCGTAAAATTTTGCGGCGCGCGAATTGCCGATCGCGCAGGCGAGCCAGGCCGTCTCGACGCCGCGCTGCGACATCTGCACCTCCGCGTCCGCGATCAGCGTGGCCGCGACACCCGTGCCGCGCGCTGCCGATGTGACGTAGAACTGATTGAGCTCATCGCCCTTCAGCATCGCAAAGCCCAATGGCGCGCCCAGCGGGCCAATCACCCGCACATCGGCGAGCGCGGCGGACATCCGTTCGGCAAAATCTTCAAACGTGCGCGCACGCGCCAGCGCCGGCGGCAGGATCGCCGCATGGGCATCCTGCCAGCCGTCATACCACAGGCGCGTCAGCACTCTGGTTTCGGAGGGGTCGGCGGGTCTTGGCTTCATCGCGTCCACATTATCCTCAGTCAGATCGAATGGAAACCTCATCAGTCCGACGGCGAAGTTGACTCCGCCGGTGACAAAAGCAATACTTCGCTACATGGTGAAGTATCAAGCATCCCGGATGGACCGCACGTTCTCCGCGCTCGCCGACCCTACCCGGCGGGCCGTGCTGCTGCGGCTGAAGGAAAAACCCGGGCTTTCGGTGAGCGAGCTCGCCCGGCCGTTTTCGCTGAAGCTTCCGGGAATGATGAAGCATCTGGACGTGCTGTCCGATGCGGGATTGATCAAGCGCACCAAAACCGGTCGCACCGTGTCGGTCCATCTTTCGGTCCGGCCGATGCGGGAGGCCATGGAGTGGCTCAAACGGTATGAGCGGCTCTGGACAGTCAGCCTCGATCGCCTGGTTGCGCTCGTGGAAGAGGATGGCGAGCGATGACCAGCAGCCTGCCGGGCGTGACCATCGTGCGCAGAATAAAGGCCTCGCCCGCCAGGGTTTGGGCAGCAATCACAGAGCCCAAACTGATGCTGCAGTGGTGGGGTCCCGATGCCGGGCCGACGCTGCGCGCCGAGGCGGACGTGCGACCCGGAGGCCGCTTCAGCGTCGTCTTCCGGTTGCTGAACGGCGAGGAGCACAATCCCACCGGTATTTATCAGGAAGTGATTCCCGAGAAGAAGCTGGTGTTCACCTGGGACTTGCCGGGAACGAAGGAACGCGAGTCGCTGGTCACGTTTCTGCTTGAGCCTGAAGACGGCGGCACCAGGCTGACACTGCTGCACGAGCATCTTCCCGACGAAGAGATGCGCAAGAGTAACGAGCACGGCTGGAGCGGCCTGCTCGACAAGCTGCCTATTTTCCTTGGAGTTGCCCAATGAACGACCTGATCCTCACCACCTTCGACTGGGTTCCCGAACCGCCGCGCGGCTTTGTGCGTGACATCCGGGTGCGCTGGGCGCTGGAAGAGGCAGGACTGCCCTATCGCGTCGAGGGCGTGCCGTTTCGGAATCGGAGCGCCGAACATTTCGCCCACCAGCCGTTCGGCCAGGTACCGTGGTTGACCGATGGCGACATCTCGATCTTCGAGAGCGGCGCGATGTTGCTTCATCTCGGCGAGCGCAGCGACGCGCTGATGCCCAGTGATCCGCGCGCTCGCAGCGAAACGAAACAATGGCTGTTCGCGGCGCTCAACTCCGTCGAGATGGCCAGTCTGCCCTGGTCCTTGCTCATGTTTTCCGGCAACACCGGCGACACGCCGGCCTGGAAACTCTTTGACGGGTTCCTCCACCAGCACCGGCTCAAACACATGGAGGCCGTGCTGGCAGGACGTGAATGGCTCGCCGGGACATTCTCCGTCGCCGACATACTCATGGCGGATGTGCTGCGCCTCGTCGCCCGGTTCGACAGCCTGGCGACATATCCCGCCTGTCGCGACTATGTCGCGCGCGCCACGGCCCGACCATCCTTCGTGAAGGCGCACGCTGACCAGATGGCGCATTTTGCCGCGGCTGATGCGGCTTGAGATTTCTTCACGGCGTTTTCGAACCTCGTCGGCACCCAAGCGGCGCCGTGTGACGTCGGTCACAGCGTCGGGAGGCGTCCTGCGGCATTGATCTACCCATCGACGGCGGAATGGTCCGCCCGACCTGACAAGGAGTGGACGACAATGCAGAACATGGAACAGAAGACCTCGGAAATCCGCGAGCTGACCGATGCAGAGCTCGAGTCGATCAGCGGCGGCAACATCTTCGGCGACATTGGTCGCTGGATCGTTCGCCGTTTGAAAGGAGACGGCGATCTTCGCCGCGCGACCGACCGCCCGAACTGAACTCATTTTCCAGACTGCCCCCCCCGCGGCGCAAGCGGCGTTCGCGGGGGTCTCGTGTGCGATCTGTCGCACGCAGCGCCCCGCCTCCTCACCCACCCGCCATCAAATCCTTCGCCAGCGCCATGTAGGCCGGCAGCGTGACGGGGTCGTTGGCGGCGTTGCCGGCGGCCGGGTGTGAGGCGTAGCGCGCGATCACCATTTCGGCTTTCGGATCGATATAGATGCCCTGGCCGTGAACGCCGCGCGCCATGTAGGCGCCGTGGGCATTGTGCGTCACCCACCACTGGTTCCGGTAGGACGCGCCGGGCAAGGTGGTGTAGCCGGCCGGCTTGAACTTTTCGGGATCGCCGCCGCGCGCGATGTCTTCCACCACCGTTGACGGCACGATCTGGCGGCCGTTGAAGCGGCCGTGATTGCGGATGGTTTCGCCGAAGCGGGCGAGATCGCGCAGCGTGGTCGAAAGACCACCGCCGCCGCTTTCGGTGCCGATGCGGTCGACGTGATAATGCGCGTCCTCTTCCGCGCCCATCGGCGCCCAGATGCGCTCGGAGAGCAGATCAGACAGCGTCATCCCGCTCGCGCGCCTGATAATCCAGGCGAGCACATCGGTATTGACGGTCTTGTAGGCGAACGCCTTGCCGTGCTCGCCCTGCTTGCGCTGCGTGCACAGGAAATCGAAAATATTGGTCGCGCCTTCATAACCCGGTTCGATCGGCGCCATGCCATTGGCGCGCCGCAGCGCGAACACGCCGGAATTCCTGTCGGTGTAAACTTCGGTGTATTCGAGTCCCGTGGTCATATCCATGACCTCACGCACCCGCGCGTCGCCGAACGCGCTGCTCTTCAGCTCCGGCACATAGTCCGTGACCGGCGCCTGCGGATCGATCTTGCCCTCCGCAACCAGAATGCCGGCGAGCGTGCCGGTGAACGATTTTGTGACCGACATCGAAATATGCGGCTTGTGCGGCTTCAGCGCGCCGAAATAGCGCTCGTAGATCAGCTTGCCCCGGTGCAGCACCGCGATGCCATCGGCATAGGTCTCCTCGAGCATGCGCTCAAACGTCATCGGCCGGCCATCCATCGTGACCGACGCCGACGCGCCGATATCGTGGTCCGCCCGCGAAAGCACCGACGCCGGCCCTGCCCCGCGCCAGACGTTTACGGTCGGCACCAGTTGGCGGATGTTGCTCCATGCCCAACGGAGTTCGGGAAAGCTACGGAAGGAACCGTTATGGAAGGTGATGGTTTTGTCGGGCGGCGGCGGGAAGCCCTGCATCCAGCCGAGGGATTGCGGATCAGTTTCGGTGGCGGTTGGAGTTGGTTGGGCGGCTGCGGTGGCGACGGACATGAGAACGGGCTCCGGAGGGCGATAGAGGATTCGTAACATGGAGCCGCACAGGAGGCAGCCCGCGTTTGCGGCTGATGGTTATGCATTCGCATGCTCGCCGCCCTCCCCGTCATTGCCCGATGCAGCTTGATTTTCCCCGTCGGCCAGTCCCGTCGTCATGCCGGCACATATGTCAACCTGATCACCTGCTCGTCCATTCGATCGCTGGCCACAAGGCGGAGCGGCGGCCGGGGGCCGGCGAAGAATGGCTTGCCGCGACCCAACACGACGGGGTGGAGATAGAGCCGATATTCATCGACAAGACCGAGATCGGTCAGGCTTCGCGCCAGGTCCGGTCCGGCGACGTCAATCTCGCCGACGCGTTCAGCCTTCAGCTTTCGTATCACCGCCTCGAGGTCATCCCCGACCAGCGTGGCGTTGGGGCCGACTGACTTGAGGGAGCGCGACACCACCCATTTCGGTTGCTTCCGCCAGGCCGCCGCGAAAGCGTGTTCCGCGGTGTTCCACTCGGGATGGTCTTCGTCCCAATAGCGCATCACCTCGTATATCCGCCGACCATAGATGCTCCCCGCCAAGCCGCGCACTTGCTCGACGAAATGATCGAAGAGCGCCGGGCTTGGCCCGAATTTGTCGTGGTCGACATAGCCGTCCAGCGACTGGTTCATTCCAAATACGATCTTCGCCATGGTGATTTCCCTGTATCAGGCGACGCCGAGCTTGCCGCGCTCGCCGTCACGGGGCTGTTCCTCTGATGTCAGAAACTCGGCCAGATCCGCCGCCTCGTAGAATGGGCGGATCTCGACCCCGCTCGCGCCCAGCATGGGATTGCGCTTCGCCCAGGCCACGGCCTCGTCCATATCCCTGACCTGCCAGATCATGAAGCCGGCGACCAGCTCGCCGGTGTCCGCGAACGGCCCGTCGATGACCTCGGCGCGCGAACCATCTGACGTGATGCGCTTGGCCTCGGCGCTGTTCTGGAGGCCGGCGCCGGCCACCATGATGCCGGCCTCGACCAGTTCCTCGGTGAACCGGTCCATCGCCGCGAACGCCTCTTTCGTTGGGGGCGCGCTTTTTCCGCCGCAGTCAGTGGCTTTTCCGAACACCATCACCCGCATCGTCTGTCTCCTCGCTTGAGGCGGCCTCTTTGGCACTCGCATCGGGACGACGAACGGTGTTTTCGGAAACCGACATTGTCCGGCGATTATTTTCGACAGTTGAGGCGCCTCTCTCTCCGTCATTCCCCGATGCGCAATCGCGCATCTGAGGGCTCACGAAGCGAGAACCCGGAATCCAGCCGGCAAGCTACTCGTTGATCTCGGGCTCGACCAGCTTCGCCAGGTTTCGCAGCGACTCCTGCCAACCGAGATAGCAAGCCTCGGCTGGAATGACATCAGGCACGCCGGCCTGCTCGATATTCACCTCCGTGCCGACCGACACCTTCTTCAGCGTCACGGTCACCTGCATCTCGCCGGGCAGGTTCGGATCATCGAACGTATCGGTGTAGCGCAGGCGTTCGCCAGGCACGAGCTCGACATATTTGCCACCGAACGCGTGGCTTTTGTCCGTCGTGAAATTCCGGAAGGACATCCTGAACGTACCGCCGACCTTCGGTTCCAGATGGTGCACGGTGCAGGTAAAGCCGTTCGGCGGAAGCCATTTCGCAAGCGCATCCGCTTCAAGGAACGCGCGATAGACTTTCTGTGGGCTGGTTGTCAGGACACGGTGCAAGCGGATGGTGCTGGGCATGCTGATGGACCTTCTTGGATTGCAGGTTGGTGCACTCAGGACGAACGAGGCTTGATCGAGCCGACATAGGGTCCGGGATTTTTTTGTAAAGGACCTCATGCCTGTTCGGCCTACGGTGGCATGGGTCCGTATTCTCGCGGCACGACATGCCCGAGCTATTGCTTTGGTTTCGCCCTCTGATGACAGAGGGCGCAGGGAAGGCCGGGTGCGCGCTGCACCCGCGGTCTCGTGTGCGATTGTGCAACAAGATGGTGCACACGAGCATACAGGGCAGCGGGGAACACCCAGCCTTCCCTGCGCAATGGCTTTACGGCTTATGACGCGCTCTCCCCGGTGAGACGGCCTCTATTGCCACCGTCGCCTCTGGTCAGCGTTAGCCTCCCAAAAGCTTGACGCCGTTACGGGCGCCAGGACCACACGCTTTTGCCGTACGCCTCTGCCGCGCGCGTCAAGCGCAACATCGGCGTCCATCGCGACCCGCCCAACGTTCGTGACGATGGCCGACGCCCCTCATGGCAGGACGGGATGGGCAGATATGTGCCGGTGATTTGGGGTGCGTGGAAAGAAGAATATTTTTGTTTTCCAGAAATTTTGGACTTGACATGATTTCTGACAATCGGAACTACTTTGCCCGTCGGGTTGTTTTGTCGCAGGTCGCGATGCAACTTCGTTGTTGCGGACGAGACGACGCAATGGATGGCGGCGCTGGCCCACGGCTAAAGACCCGCGCGCCCCTCTGCGATTTCTCGGTTCGAAGACATGTCGCGGGGTGTTGTTTGACGGTGACCGGCCAGAAATTCAGGGGCCAGGTTTCGGCAACGATGAATTGTCGCGGCCGGGCACGTCGTCTACCGTCAACGGCGCCGCCATCAGCAGGCGACCAAAGCTCGGAACGGTCGATAACCGTTCCCATTCCTCGTAGCTCACAACCACCGCCTGCCGCTTACCGTGACGGGTGATGACAGCCGGCTCTCCCCGCATCGCTTCATCCACGACCGCGGACAGGCTCGCTTTCGCATCACGCAATTGAATTTCGCGCATTATGGAATCCGTGGAAATGACTACTATAGCAATATATGCCGAGACGCCCCTTATTACGAGACCAAACGATATGGGCTGCCGTCCGCCTCATCACGTATGGCAGTTCGTAGGGCGGGTTAGCGAAGCGTAACCCGCCACTCCACCAGTCGTCACGGTGAAAACGATGCGGTGGATTACGCCTTCGGCTAATCCACCCTACGAGCTACGGCGGACAAGTCGGCTAATCCATCTTACGGGTGCTCAAATCATCGCCTTTCGCGCCACAACGAACGGCCGCGCGTCCTTGCCGCGCGAGGCGTGGCGCGCAAGTTCGATGATTTCAAATCCCGCCGACGCGATCTCGCGCTCCAGATCCTCCGCGGACAGGAACGTCACATGGGGCGCCTTGCCGATGAGCTGCGCCAAGGGCACCGCGATCCGCAGCAGCGGATTCATTTCCTTCAGGCATGGCGTCTTCGAAAGGAACAGCCCGCCAGCCCGCAGCAGCCGATGGATGCCTCGCAAGACAGCGGCGCGGTCGGCCACCAGATGCAGGACATTGAAGCCGAACGCGACGTCAAAACTTCCGTCGGGCCACTGCGCCGCCTCGGGCCGCGCCACCTCGAACGTGATATTGCCGCAGCCTTCGGCGTGAGCCTTCTCACGCGCGATCGCGATCATTTCGCCGGACAGGTCGGTCGCCATGATGCGCCCGACCGATGCCGCAAGTCTGAGCGCCGTCGTTCCCGTCCCGCATCCGAACTCGAAAGCCGCTTCATTGCCGTTGAGATAATGTCGCGTTCGCTCCAGCGTGCGCTCATAGCCCGGCATATCGGCGATCGGATCGGCGGCATATTTGCGCGCGATGCGGTCCCAGAACTGCGCATCATCTGCGGTACGAAACATGGCGCCCCCTATGCGGAGGCTTCTAGCATATACGGAGGAATTGGAAACTGCGGATGGCAGCCCGTAGGCGGATTGGCATAAGCGTAATCCGCCGCTCGGTCTGTTACAAAGGCGGCGGATTACGCCTTCCGCCTTCGCCCTGCGAGCTACGGCGGACAGGTCGGCTAATCCGTGCTACGTGCTAAGTCGTTCGCGGCTCATGGTCCGGGGTAAGGCCGCTTTCCTGAATACTGGTTGCGAGGACTGGTACATGATCGACTGGACGACCTTGATAGCTTACGTCTCAATCGTTCTTGGATTCGTTTTCATACCTGGTCCTGCCACACTCCTGACCGTCGCCCGGGCGACAAGCTCGGGCACCCGGGTCGGCATCGCGACCGGAGCTGGAATCGCGGCTAGCGATGTTATTCATACCGTCACGGCGATCGTCGGCATTTCCGCCATCATCGCCGCGTCGGCAACGCTTTTTAGTATCGTCAAATATCTCGGCGCCGCCTATCTGATCTTTCTCGGAATACAGGCGATCATCGCAAAATCACCGTCGGATCCAACTGCCGCCCGATCAGTTCTGATCACGCCGCAGACGGCGTTTCGGCAGGCCATCGTGGCCGAAGTGCTAAACCCAAAGACAGCGCTTTTCTTCCTGGCCTTCCTGCCTCAATTCGTCGACTCCGGGAATGGCTTGGTGGCGCTACAACTGGCGATCTTCGGGACGATCTTTGTCCTGTTGGGCTTGCTAAGCACCGTGATATTTGCGGTTTCGGCCGGACGACTCGGCAACTTTCTCCGCCGCAATCCGACTGTGCTGAAGTGGCAAGGCAAGATCGTAGGCGGAATTTATTGCGCCTTGGGCATCCGCTTGGCTCTGCAAGAGCGCTAGCAGGTGGATTACGGCTTCCGCCTTCGCTCCGCGAGCTACGGCAAACAAGTCGGCTAATCCACCCTGCGAGCTTTAAGCGAAATAGAGAGAATTGATCAGGACGCTTGCGGTTTTGGTAGTTCAGCAACTACGGCCAACAGGACGGCTTGCACGTCCGCCGCGTGCGATTCAAAGCGCCCGTCTACAAAGTGAGATTGACCGTTCTCCACCTCAAGCTGGTATGAATTCTCGAAGGACTCGACGGCGTCCTTCGGCGGAAACACGTCGAACTCCATCAGCAATTCGTAAGCGCGAACCATAAAGTTGAAGAGACATGGGTTGATGTTCACTGCGGGGCCGTACCAATGGAACTTGCCCTCACATGCGCCTCTCGTATGCGCGCGCCACCGCTTATCGACGCTCTCGATCGCGCGCTCGACCTGGTCACGTCGGACTATGCAAAGAAAAAGCAGATCGCTCATCGCTGGACTTGGAATTACGCACACATTGGCGCGAACCTCCTCTTGATGGTGGGTAAAATTGCGAAGCGCCTTCAGCGCAACGAATTCGTCAATTTTATGAAAATCGTGATCGACCGCACTTCGGAGCCTGTCGTTCAGGCTGTGCATTGAGGTTAGAGTATTAAAGAGCGTGTCAACACCTGGACGTCGGCAATGTTGCTCGTACGCGCGAAAGAGGCGCCCTGCGGCGGCGACGGCCGACGTCTGCTCTATTTCATCTTTGCTTTTGCGTTCGATCAACGCATGCCCTCGTTAACCCACCCATATGCACTCATACTACGCTTGAACGTCACGCAGCACTGAAGACACTTTGCTTGCACCCTAAGTCACCTCAATGACTGCGCGTCCGGCTAAGGTGTCCCGCGAGCTGGTTGAAGTTGAGACCCCGGTCTTGCGGTCAACAGTCGACAAGCGAGTTCCTGATCGCCCCAACGTGTTGAAAACGCGTCAGACACTTCGAACCAGCTGCCATCATTTCCCGCGCCGTGGTGGACACCCATGCAAGAGCATTCGCACTCATGCCCGGCCGCATTCTGGCAAGCCGGCGCGCATTTCTCCTGCTCGCGATAAGGCTGGATAATATAAACCTTGCCATACTCGGCTAGACACCTCTCGACAAAATCGTTGAACCAAGCCTTTGGCAATTCCCAGTATTTCTTACTGGCAAACCAGAACGGCGACGTCCGCCGGCCGTTTTGAAGCCATTTGCAGTTCGTTTCCGAGTAAGGAACGCGAACGCGCAAGCGCTGCCCCTTGCCTGTCCGCCGAAGCACAACTGGTATTTTCTCCTGATTCCAGACCAACTTTAAGGCAAATTCGGACATGTCTGCCTACAATCCGTCTAGCGCAATTGAGAACGCTCAATGCCTGGAACGCCTCTATAGCCTAGTCTGCCCTCTATCCGTCCGGGATTTTCCAGACGTCAAACCGCTGCGATGGCGGCATATCTCCATTTTCATCCAACGACTTGACGACCCCGCGCATTCTTGCGTTCAACTGTTCAATCAACTGCGCGAAATGGCCTTCATAGCGGGCAATATCACCTGCCATATCCATGGGAGGACGCTCACCGCGCTCAATGAACTCCAGAGCATTTCGAGCATCCATTTCGAGTTCCCGCAGTAGCAGCGCTCCATTGCTCGCGAGATGGTTTAGCATCGGATGAATATGATCGAGTCGCTTAGCGAACACGTCCAGAACGTTACGGCAATTATCAATCCGAAGCTGCCAATGACGCCTCGGACTTTCGCTTTTTGCTGCACTCTTGTCGAACAATTCCAACACGATTGTTCGAGCCTCAAGCTGTGCATTTGTGAGGGCAAACCTCACAGCCCAAGCCACTTCCTCGCCCTGGGCCCGTCGCTCTCGCCGCCTCCGCTTGGTTTCACCTCGGAAAAGCCAAACAGCACCAGCGATCGCTGCAACTGATCCACCCGCTTGAACCCAAGCCGCGCTATTTGTACCAAAACCGTCACGAGCGACAATCAGCGCAGCAATCATTACCGCAAAAGCCACGAGCACGAAGCTAATCACCAAAAAGGCTATGGCTCCTCGATCACGCACTCGCGCTCCTCGCGAACGAAAATTAGTTATTCTCTAGTACTCAACTCACTCATTTTACCTGACGCTGAAACTCAACAAGAGCGCCAATTACCCTGTCCGTAACAGTATTGGCTGCACCAACAAACAGGAAAGTCAGAGCGAAGCTAATCAGTACAACAAGGATCCCCCGGGCCTTGAGCAAGGCCTGCGCGAACACGTTAGCGAGTCTTGTTCTGACCGTCTCGTTAGAGTCGGCTCCTACGTCGGCTATTGCAATGCCAGCAAGTTTCTTGCCGGAAATGGCCTTATATCGCTTGAAACTCAGCACCCAGTCGACAAAGCAGCCAAGGAAGCCAAGAATGAGCAAATACGAAAACCATTGAACAACGAGCAGCACTCTACTACCGGTTCGCTCCTGAACGAATTGCACGGTCGAGACGATTATCAGCCAACTGAAAAACTTGAACATCCACTCTACAAATGGACGCGCAAGCAGAAGAAAATGATGCTCCGCTGGAAATTCACCGAAACGAAGCTTCAACGGACTACTCCCACTCAATCGTCCCCGGCGGCTTAGACGTCACGTCATACACCACCCTGTTCACCCCCTTCACCTCGTTGATGATCCGCGTGGCGGTCTCGCCCAAAAATTTCATCTCGAAGGGATAGAAGTCCGCGGTCATGCCGTCGGTCGAGGTGACGGCGCGGAGGCCGACGACGTATTCGTAGGTGCGGCCGTCGCCCATCACGCCGACGGTTTTCACCGGCAGCAGCACGGCGAAGGCCTGCCAGATGGCGTCGTAGAGGCCGTGTTTCCTTATCTGGTCGATATAGACGGCGTCGGCGTTGCGGAGGATGTCGAGCTTTTCTTTCGTGATGTCGCCAGGGCAGCGGATGGCGAGGCCCGGCCCGGGGAACGGATGGCGGCCTACAAAAATTTCGGGGAGGCCGAGTTCGCGGCCGAGCACGCGGACCTCGTCCTTGAACAATTCGCGCAGGGGTTCGACCAGCTTCATGTTCATGCGCGCTGGAAGGCCGCCGACATTGTGGTGGCTCTTGATGGTCACCGACGGGCCGCCGGTGAAGGAGACGCTCTCGATCACGTCGGGGTAGAGCGTGCCCTGCGCCAGGAAGTCCGCGCCGCCGATCTTTTTCGCCTCGGCGTCGAAGACGTCGATGAACAGGCGGCCGATGGTCTTGCGTTTTACTTCGGGATCGGTGACGCCAGCGAGTTCGCCGAGGAACTGTTTTGACGCGTCCACGTGCACCAGCGGGATGTTGTAGTGGTGCCGGAACAGGTCGACGACGGTCTTGGCTTCATCCAGCCGCAGCATGCCGTGATCGACGAACACGCAGGTGAGCTGGTCGCCGACCGCCTCGTGGATCAGCACCGCCGCCACCGCCGAGTCGACGCCGCCGGAGAGGCCGCAGATCACCCTGCCCTTGCCGACCTGGGCGCGGATTTTTTCAATTGCCTCCTCGCGGAAGGCGCGCATGGTCCAGTCGCCGGTGAGGCCGGAAACCTTTCTGACGAAATTGCGGATCAGTTTGGCGCCATCCGGCGTGTGCACCACTTCGGGGTGGAACATCAGGCCGTAATATTTGCGCGTCTCGTCCTGGATGATCGCGAATGGCGCGTTGGCGCTGACGCCGGCGACCGAAAAGCCCGGCGGCATTTTTGTAATGCGGTCGCCATGGCTCATCCAGACCTGGTGCTTCTCGCCCATGCCCCAAATGGATTCGAACAGCTGGCTCGCCGCCTTGACCTCGACATCGGCGCGGCCGAATTCGCGGTGATGCCCGCCCTCGACCTCGCCGCCGAGCTGGGCGGCCATGGTCATCTGGCCGTAGCAGATGCCGAGCACGGGAACGCCGGAATCGAAGATCAGCTGCGGCGCGCGGGGCGAGCCGGCTTCATGCACCGATTCCGGACCGCCGGAGAGGATCACCGCTTTCGGCTTCATCTCCTTGAAGGCTTGCTCCGCCTTCTGGAACGGCACGATCTCGGAATAGACGCCCTCCTCGCGCACGCGGCGGGCGATCAGTTGGGTCACCTGACTGCCGAAATCGACGATCAGAATCTTGTCGTGCGCCGAGGCCACCGAGGGCGTCGACTCTGCTGCGGGCTGTGCTGCTGTCATGGACAGGAATTACGCGACGGGGGCCGCACTCGCAACCGCACAAACGGGGGACTCACATTCTTATGTGCGCGGTGGACAGGGAGGTATTTAGGTAGGTATTGCTGACCTGGTTTGCGTGGATGATCGTGCGCAGGACGTCTCCCTCGCCCCGCTCTTGCGGGGGAGAGGGTTGGGGTGAGGGGCTCTCTCCTCCAGCTCGACCTATCGATGGACCGGTACCCCCTCACCCGGATTGCTTCGCAATCCGACCTCTCCCCGCAAGCGGACCGCAAGCGGGGCGAGGTAAGCTGAACGCCGACACCGATTTAAAGTCACTGGTTCACAGCGCGAGACCCCACATGAAAATCCCCACCCTGCCCTTCACCGTAACCGACTGGAGCAAGGTCGAGCCGACGACGCACAAGGGCGAGACCGGTCAGGCGACGTGGCGGACGCTCAACATCGGCGACTTGCGGGTGCGGATGGTCGAGTACACGCCGGGCTACCTCGCCGACCACTGGTGCGACCGCGGGCATGTGCTCTATGTGCTGGAGGGCGAGCTCGATAGCGAGCTGCGGGATGGACGGAAGTTCAAGCTGACGGCGGGGATGAGTTACCAGGTGTCGGATTTCGGCGATGCGGCGCATAGGTCGTCGACGACGACGGGGGTGAAGCTGTTTATTGTGGATTGAGGCTTCGTAGGGTGGGTTAGGCGAAGCCGTAACCCACCGCCGACACGAAGAACGAAAGATGGTGGGTTACGCTGCGCTAACCCACCCTACGCAGAACCGACACAAAAAACCCGTCCGTTCCTGTCCGCCGCGGCGTCATCAGCCAGCCCTCCGGCGACTGCAGCGCGGCCTTGGCAAAATCCTCCGCCTTGTCCCACAGCACGCTCGCCGTCTGCTCCGGCGGTACCACCGCAAACTCCGGATGGCGCGCGACAAAACTGCGAACTTGCGCGCCGTTCTCCGGCGGCAGCACGGAACAGGTGATGTAGGCGATCCGGCCGCCCGGCTTTACCAGAGCGGATGCGCGATCAAGCACTTCGGCCTGGTCCTTCAAGCGCACGTCGAGCGCGCCGGGGCGCATGCGCCATTTGGCGTCGGGGTTGCGGCGCCAGGTGCCGGTGCCGGTGCAGGGCGCGTCTATCACGACCAGATCGGCTGAGGCATGGATGTCGGCCAACGGGTCGGCGTCGCCCTTCGGGGTGCGGACATCGGCGTTGTGGATGCCGGCGCGCGACAGCCGCTCGTGGATCGGCGCGAGCTGGCGCTTGTCGTGGTCGGTGGCAATCAGCCGGCCCTTGCCCTGCATCATTGCCGCTAACGCAAGCGTCTTGCCGCCGGCGCCGGCGCAGAGGTCGATCACCTGCTCGCCGGGTTTTGCCGCCGACAGCAACGCCGCCAGCTGCGAGCCTTCATCCTGCACTTCAACGGCGCCCTTGATAAAGTCCTCCTCGGCATGGATGCCGGGGTTGCGGGCGTCGGCGCCGAGTTCGATGCGCAGGCCGATCGCGGACCATGGCGTCGGCTGCGCGCCGAGATGAGAAAGCCGCGGCAACATCTTCTCGCGGCTCGCTTTTAGGGTGTTAATGCGAAGGTCGAGCGGCGCCCGGCTCGCCATCGCGGTGGCCTCCGCGACGCGGTCGTCGCCGAACACATCAGCCAGATGCGCATCCAGCCATTCCGGGTAATCGCCGGCGATGTGCGGCGGCGCGCCGTCGAGGGAGCGTGAGGTCAGCGCTGTTCGTTCGCCGTCGCTGAGCGGTTCCGGGGCGAAGCGGCCACCGTCGCAGAGGGCCGAAATGGCGTCCGCGTCGAGCTTGCGCTCGAGCCGGAGCATGCCGAGCATGCGGGCCCGCGACGTGTCGGCCTCCATCAGCCAGGCGCTCGAGGCGCGGCGGCGCAGTACGTCCCAGATCAGGCCCGAGATCGCCGCGCGGTCGCCGGAACCCGCATAACGGTGCGCGGTGCCCCACTCCTTCAGCGCCTTGGCGGCGGGAACACGCTGGGCGTCGATGGTGTCGATCAGTTCGATGGCTGCGGACAGCCGGGCGGCGGGGGTCATTCAAAGCTTTCGGTTCGAGACAGGCGCTGGGCTCAAATCAGGAGCAGCATCTTCAGCGCGAAGTAGATCCACATCGCCAGCAGCACAAGGACGCCGGCGAACCAGGCCAGCGAGCGGGTCCGGACGTCGTTCGACGTGACAAAGATCCCGGCATGGGCAAAGCGGGTCACCACGAACACCCAGGACATCAGCAGGATGAAGAAATCGGCCTTGCGCAGCGGCAGCGCCAGCGCGATCAGGATGTAGAACAGGACCGGGATTTCGAACTGGTTGCTGTAACAATTGCCGATCTGGGTGGCCTTTTCGGGCCAGTTCGGCTGCCGCAGCGCGATGTCCTTCAGGGTGGTTTCCCTCGCTTTCAGGGCACTGGTCCGCGCCGTGGCCATCCACAGCAGCAGCGCAAAGGTGAGCCCGACCTGGGCAAAGACAGGCAGCAAAACCAGTTGAATCGACATCAGGACACCCATGGGAATCTCCCCGGAGGCATTTGCCTCCGCTGCACCAATAGCGGGGGTGCCGCCGCCTGACAAATCGCCGTTTGGGCTGAACCGCAATCGGCCCCCGCGTGACCAATTGCTGGAGCGCTCAGGTCATTCCGGTCCTGATGGCTCCGCCCTTCGAGATGGCGCCATGAACATCACCTCACCGCTTCTAACCGGCGCGGCCCGCGTGGCCGAAGCGCCCGGCGATTCCGTGACCTCCCTGCTCAAAATGGTCGGCGCCGGAACCGGCTGGTTCGACGACAGCGTCGATGGCGGGCTTGGCATTGTGATGTCGACGCTGGCGGGTGTCGCCGCCGCGCTGGCGGTGGCGATCGTGCTGTCGGTCTATTTCCGCAGCGGCACCCGCGGCCCGCGCGACCTTCTCAAGCACGGCCTCGCCGCGGTTGTCGTGATCGCCCTCGTCGCCTTCGTGGTCTATGACGTCCGGCATGCCGCGCTGGCCTATCTCGGAATCAATCCGGCAAAACCCGCCGTGGAATTCGAAATCCGGCTGCCAAAGGCGGCGCTGACCGCAATTGCCGATACCCAGGTGGAACTGCTGACCGACCGGAACCAGAAGCTGGCCAAGGTGCAGGATGCGCTGGCCTCGACACCGGACGGCCGCAGCGTGCTCAAGGGAACCGTGACCCTCGACTACCGCACCACCGATCGCATGGTGGTGCTCAATCTGCCCGGGCGAGCGCAGACCCAGTTCAAGCTGCGGCTGCCGGCCAGCCCGACGCATTCCGACAAGTTCGGGCCGTGGCATCTGGCCGACGGCATCACGCTTGCGAAGGGCAACACGGTGACACCAGAGACGCATAACGCTTTTGCGATCCGCTACCGCGTGCTGTGAGCCGATACTCCTTCCTTCTCCCCTTGTGGGAGAAGGTGGCGCGAAGCGCCGGATGAGGAGTCTCTATCCTCATCGCAACTCGTGCAGTGAGGATAGAACCACTCACCCGTCTTCGCTTCGCGAAGCCACCCTCTCCCACAAGGGGAGAGGGAAGGAAGATCCGGTCTTCTCGATTCAAACATCTTTTCAAGCAATCCTTCAAACAACCTTGCGCGCGCGGTTTATTGTGCGGGCGATCACGACTCACATTTCATCATTCCGTCGCCGACAAATCTATAATCGGCGACGAAAGGATTTTCACATGAGCTCATTCCGCCTGACCCAGATTTCCGACACCCACCTCGCCCGCCGCCTCGCAAAGCTCACCGACAATTTTCATCGCGTAGCGGAACATATCGACGCGACCCGGCCCGATCTCGTCGTCAACAGCGGCGACGTCGCCTTCGACGGGCCGACCAGCCGCGCCGATCTCGAATTCGCCAAAAGCCTGCACGCCGAACTTCCGGTGGCCTGCCGCTACCTGCCCGGCAATCACGACATCGGCGACAATCCGACCGCGGTTGGACCGGTGCCATCGCATCCCGCGAGCGAACAGCACCTGCAAAACTTTCGCGCCGTGATCGGCGAGGACCGCTGGCGCTTCAACGAAGCCGGCTGGTGTTTTGTCGGGTTGAACTCGCTGATCATGAACACCGGAATTGCCAGCGAGGCCGAGCAGTTCGACTGGCTTGCGTCAGAACTGTCACGCACCGGCGGCAAGCCGGTCGCGCTGTTCCTGCACAAGCCGCTCTATCTCGACGCGCCCGACGATCCCGAACTGGAATCATCGGCGATCCGCTACGTGCCGCAGCCGGCGCGGGCGCGGCTGATCGAGATGTTCGGCGCGGTCGATCTGCGTTTAGTGGCCTCCGGCCATGTCCACCAGCGCCGCGATTTCACCTATGGCCGCGTCCGCCATGTCTGGTCGCCGTCTGTGGGCTTCATCATTCCTGATCGCATGCAGGAAGTGATCGCGATCAAGGAAACCGGGCTGGTGGAATACCGCTTTGCGCCCGACAGTTTTGAAGTCCGCCACGTGCGTGCGCCGGGCCAGGTCGATGTCGACCTGGATGAGTTGCTTTATCCGGATCGGAAAACGGAGAGCGCTTAAGCCTTGTCCGGCCCGACGCGCACCAGCTGTTTGCCGAAATTGGCGCCCTTCAGCAGGCCCATGAACGCGGCGGGCGCGCTGTCGAGGCCTTCGGTGACGAACTCCTTGTGCTTGATCTTGCCTTCGCGGAACCACCCCGACATGTCGCGCAGAAAGTCGCCGTGGCGCGACGCAAAATCGCTGACGATGAAGCCGCGGATGGTGAGGCGCTTGGTCAGCACCGCGCGCATCAACTTGCCGCCCCATTTCGGCGATGTCTCGCCGAAATTATTGTATTCCGCGATCAAACCGCAGACCGGCATACGCGCGAACGCGTTGAGCTGCGGAAACACCGCATCGAACACCGCGCCGCCGACGTTTTCAAAATAGACGTCGATGCCCTTCGGGCAGGCGTCCTTCAGTTTTGCAGCCAGATCCGGATCGCGGTGATCGAGGCAATCGTCGAAGCCGAGCTCTTTTTTGACGTACTCGCATTTGTCCTTGCCGCCGGCGATGCCGATCGCCCGCGCGCCCTTGATCCTGGCGATCTGGCCGACGGCCGAACCGACAGCGCCGGAGGCCGCGGCCACCACCACGGTCTCGCCCGGCTGCGGCTTGCCGATATCGAGCAGGCCGGTATAGGCGGTCATGCCGGGCATGCCGAGCACACCGACCGCGGTCGAGATCGGCGCGAGCTTCGGATCGATCTTAGCGAGTCCCTTGCCGTCCGAGATCGCATGCGTCTGCCAGCCGGCGCGCGACAGCACGATGTCGCCTTTCGCAAAACCGGGATTGTTCGAGGCTATCACCTCGCTGACGGTGCCGCCTTCCATCACGCCGTCGATCGGCACCGGCGCCGCATAGGACGGGCCGTCGCTCATCCGTCCGCGCATATAGGGATCCAGCGACAGCCAGATGGTGCGCAGCAGGACCTGGCCCTCGCCAGGCGTCGGCGCAGTATATTCCTCAAGGCGGAAGTCTGATGGCTTCGGTTCGCCCACGGGACGGGACGCGAGAACGATGCGTTTTGCGGATTGGGACATGGTTGGTTCCTCCGATTGTTATTTGTCGTCATCGCGAGCGTAGCGACTTGTCCGCCGAAGCTCAACGAGCGAAGGCGGAAGCAATCCATTCTTGCCAAAGACAAATGCTTCGCGGAGCCTGTCATCGGGCGCGCATGCGCGCGACCCGTTGGCTCGCAATGACGGTCAGTCAGGTCGCGATTTTTGCCAGCGCGGCCTCAAACGCCGCAGCAGCGCTTGGCAAATCGGGGAACGCCAGACCGCTGTCAGCGGTCTGCTTCTGGGCTTCCGTCGCGGTGGGACGCACCTCCGCGATCGGCTTGCCGCCATCGAGCAGCGCCAGCGGCGCGATCACGTGAAATTCATGGGTTTCGACCGGCGCATCCTTCAGCAGAAAGACGCTGAGCGAGACGATGTCGGTACCACGCCGATAGGAAATGTAGCGGTCGACCGCCACCGAACCGTCGCGCTGCATGCCGCCGAGTTTTGCAAAACCCTTGGAGTCGAGCAGCTTGTGGGCCTTGAAGCCCTTGACGCCAACCGACTTCGCTTTCGCGGTCTCTTCCGACAGATCGAATTTGGCGGCCATCGCCTTGCCGATTTGGGCGAGCTGCTCCGACATCGCGTGCTCGAACTCTTTTGCCTCGGTGCGCGGCTTTGATGCCTTGCCTGGCCTGGCGGCATTGCGCTTTTGCAGCTCGGCGTTGCACCGCGCGATGATGTCAGCGGCGGCTTTCCGCTCGGCGTTGACGAGCAGATTCTTCAAATCCTGATTAGAAAGCGCGGCAATCCTGTCGTCCGACCAATCGACCATAATCAACTTCTTTCAATGGCAAGGCAGCGTCATTCCGCGGCGCGTCGAAGACGCGAACTACGATGTGCAATTGCACATCTGCGGTCTGGTCCTTCGGACCATCCCGGAATGACGGCCTAAATTACACTCCGCCCGGATAGTTCGGGCTTTCGCGGGTGATGGTGACGTCGTGGACGTGGCTCTCGCGCAGTCCCGCGCCGGTGATGCGCACGAACTGCGCCTTCTCGTGGAATTCGGCGAGGTTGCGCGCGCCGACATAGCCCATTGCCGCGCGAAGACCGCCGGCAAGCTGGTGCATGACGTTGCCGACCGGGCCCTTATACGGCACCTGGCCCTCGATGCCCTCGGGCACCAGCTTGAGCGTGTCCTTGATGTCCTGCTGGAAGTAGCGGTCGGCCGAGCCGCGCGCCATCGCGCCGACCGAGCCCATGCCGCGATAAGCCTTGTAGGAACGGCCCTGCCACAAGAACACTTCGCCCGGGGTCTCGTCGGTGCCGGCCAGCAGCGAGCCGACCATGGCGATGTCGGCGCCGGCGGCGAGCGCCTTGGCCAGATCGCCGGAATATTTAATGCCGCCATCGGCGATCACGGGGATGTCGGATTTCTTGGCGGCTTCGACGGCATCCATGATCGCGGTCAGTTGCGGCACGCCGACACCGGCGACGATTCGCGTGGTGCAGATCGAGCCCGGCCCGATGCCGACCTTGATCGCGTCGGCACCGGCATCGATCAGCGCCTGCGCGCCTTCCTGGGTGGCGATATTGCCGGCGATGACCTGTACGGCGTTAGAAAGCCGCTTGATGCGATTGACGGCTTCCAGCACCCGCGAGGAGTGGCCGTGCGCGGTGTCCACCACGATGAGGTCGACACCGGCGTCGATCAATAGCTCGGTGCGCTCAAAGCCGCCCTCGCCGACCGTGGTCGCCGCCGCGACCCGAAGCCGCCCCTGCGCGTCCTTGCAGGCGAGCGGATGCGCGACCGCCTTTTCCATGTCTTTGACGGTAATCAGGCCGACGCAGCGATATTGCTCGTCGACCACCAACAGCTTTTCGATGCGATGCTTGTGCAGCATGCGCTTCGCCTCGTCCTGGCTGACGCCTTCGCGCACCGTGACGAGGCCTTCATGCGTCATCAGCTCGGAGATTTTTTGCTTCGGGTCGGTGGCAAAACGCACGTCGCGGTTGGTGAGGATGCCGACCAGCTTGCCCGGAACGCCCTTGGAAGCACCGGTGACCACGGGAATGCCGGAGAAGCCGTGATCGTTCATCAACGTCAGCGCGTCCGACAGCATGGCGTCGGGGCCGATGGTCAGCGGATTGACCACCATACCGGATTCGTACTTCTTGACCTGCCGCACCTGGGCGGCCTGGCCTTCGGGATCGAAATTGCGGTGAATGACGCCGACGCCGCCGGCCTGCGCCATCGCGATCGCCATCCGCGCTTCGGTGACCGTATCCATCGCGGACGCAATGATCGGGATGTTGAGCGGGATCGCGCGGGTCACGCGGGAGCGGATATCCGCCTCCGAGGGCAGGATGTCGGAAAGACCGGGTTTGAGCAGCACGTCGTCGAACGTGTAGGCTTCGCGGATAGCCTGAAGTCCCTGCGCCATTTGCCAACTCCTTTCGGCGGCCTCCGCCGCGATATTATTTGGGATGAACGTCGCCTTCGGCTGCGCGAGCGGCGCTGCCGTCGAATCGAAGCCCATCGGTGGGGTTGACGGTGGTCGATAGCATGGCGGACGGCCGAATCAAAGCGTTTGGCCGCTTTGCACAGGCTTTTCCCGAAAAGCCCCGTCGTTAAGGACTTTAACGTTGATATCCGGGCGGCGGGCCATGCTGGCGGATCGCCTCCACCACCTCCCGGTGCCGGCGGTCCTTCCGCTTCATGTGAACCATGACAAGCGCATGCGCCGACGGCACCAGCAGCAGGACGTGGAAAAACAGGCCAAAAACCAGGCAAAACACCAGCAGAACGAGGTTGAAGATCGCCGAAAACGGCTGTCCGTTCAGGAGCAGCCCAAGCGGCGGCAACAGCGCGGCAAGCAGGTAGATCATCGTCAGGTCTCCGGTGGCGCCAGTTGGCGGCGTCACGCAGGATTTAGGTGGTATGCGCGGTTCCGCAATGGCCAGGGTCCCTACCCAGGAATCGTCTGATCTCATTCGATCAGGAGGTCGACTGGCACGCCGAGCGCCCGGGCGAACTTCTTCTGCAGTTCGGCCGGGCCTTTTCGTCGACCAGTTTCAATCTCGGACAGGTAGTTCTGGCTAATTCCGACCGCCACCGCCAATTCGCCTTGAATCATGTCACGCCATTCGCGGATAACGCGCACCGCGTTGTCTCCTTTTGCGAGACGATCAGCCACGGCTTTCGGCAGAACGACTTCACGGCCTTCCTTGAGACTACGCGTGGAATTGCGGACGATCCGGCTCGCGGCAGCATCTTCCTGTGCCTCGGCGGCGAGAGCTACCAACTGATCATATTCATTGCGCGGCAGCACGGCGAGATCATCACCACCGGGCGTGCGGATGAATTGGACAGCGCTTTTTGCGGTACCGGTTTTTGCCATCGGGTTCTCTCAGTCATAAATATCGCGGCGGTGTCCGACCGCGTGAATTGTGATGGTGTTGGCGCTGACCGTGAACACGACGCGCCAATCACCAGAGCGCAACCGCATTCCAGCGACGCCCTTGAGCGCTTTCACATCTCCGACGCCGGTTTCCGCGAACGCCTTCAATTTGAGATCGATCTGCGTGCGCGTCGTCGCGGTAAGTTTCCGCCATTGGCGGACGGCGGCCGAGGTAAACTCGATCTCTTTCACGAGCTAAAAATCGCACAATGCGATGGAAAAATCAAGCTCTCAATCGCATAATGCGATATCTTGGATCACACAAGGTTTAGGTGGTATGCGCGGTTCCGCAATGGCTTGCCCGGGAGCAGGGTGATACAGCCCAAAGCGCCCCACCCGCTCCCCGCACCCTGATTCCCGATGAACAAACAGCGCATCATCCCGCTCATCGTGGCCACCGCCCTGTTCATGGAGAACATGGACGCGACCGTCATTGCGACGTCGCTGCCGGCGATCGCGGCCGACATCGGCACCAGCCCGCTGACGCTGAAACTGGCGATCACGTCCTACCTGCTCTCGCTCGCGGTGTTCATTCCCGCCAGCGGCTGGACCGCCGACCGCTTCGGCGCGCGGATGGTGTTCGCGATCGCGATCGGGGTGTTCATGCTGGGATCGATCGGCTGCGCATTGTCGCAGAACGTGACCCATTTCGTGATCGCGCGCATCCTGCAAGGCCTCGGCGGGGCGATGATGACGCCGGTCGGGCGACTGGTGCTGCTGCGCTCGATCGACAAGAGCGGGCTGGTGCAGGCGATGACCTGGGTGACGGTGCCGGCGCTGATCGGCCCGGTGATCGGGCCGCCGCTCGGCGGCTTCATCACCACCTATTTCTCCTGGCACTGGATCTTCCTGATCAACATCCCGATCGGGTTGCTCGGGATCTTCCTCGCGATGAAATATATCGATCCGATCCGCAGCGAAGATCCGGAGCGCTTCGATCTCTACGGGCTGGTGCTGGCGGGCATTGGCCTTGCCGGCATCGCTTTCGGTCTGTCCGTTGCCGGCCTCAACCTGCTGCCCTGGACGGTCGTCGGCGGCCTCATTGCCGTCGGATCGATCTCGATGACTCTTTACGTGGTGCATGCGCGGAAGACGAAATCGCCGGTGCTGGATTTTTCCATGCTGCGCCTGCAGACCCTGCGCGCCAGCATCTATGGCGGCTTCCTGTTCCGGCTCGGGATCGGCGCGCTGCCGTTCCTGCTGCCGCTGCTGATGCAGGAAGGTTTCGGGCTGACGCCGTTCCAGTCCGGCCTCGTGACGTTCTCCTCCGCGGTCGGCGCCATGGGCATGAAGACGCTGGCCGCGCGCATCATCCGCACCTTCGGCTTCCGCAACATGATGGCGGTCAACGCCATCATCAGCTCGGTGTTTCTCGCCGCCTGCGCCCTGTTCACGGTGTCGACGCCGCTGACGCTGATCTTCCTCATCCTCGTGGTCGGCGGCTTCTTCCGCTCGCTGCAATTCACCGCGATAAACACCGTCGCTTATGCAGAAGTCGAACCGGCGCAGATGAGCCGCGCCACCACGCTTGTGAGCGTCAACCAGCAGCTGGCGACCTCGGCCGGCGTCGCGGTCGGCGCGTTCTCGGTGGAATCGACCATGCTGTGGCACCACGCCACCGAACTGGATGCAACCATGTTCGGCCCGGCCTTCATCGTGGTCGCGATCATCTCGGCGGTGTCGGGCTGGTTCTTCTGGCAGATGCCCGATGACGCCGGCCACGAAATCTCGGGCCGCAAGGCGGTCGAGATTTCCAGCCGCAAGGGCGCGGAAAAGGCCGCGACCAGAGCCGCCAGCGAAGGCACCGAGGACGCGCGGGATCAGCGGCTGGGGTAGATCCGTCACACCCAGTTGATCCCGGCACCGGAAACATATCCGGGCGCAACCGTTTTCCTTTCGTACCTGGAAAGGAAAGACATCATGAAACTCGGAACTATCGGATTGGCCGCAGCACTGACATTTGCGAGCACACTGGCTATCGCACAGACCGGAACCGGCTCCGGCGGTGGCAGCACGGCGACCGGCGGATCGACCACAAGCGGCACCACTACGGGACCCTCGGTCAACAGCACGACGACAGGCAGTTCCACCACCGGCTTGAGCAACGATGCCGGCAGCGCCGCCGCCGGCGCGAACAGCACGCGGAATCCATCAGGAAATCCCGCTATCAATACCTCCCCCAGCGGATCGCCGGCGCTTCCTAAGGGCGGACGGTAGTTACGGCACCGCAACGACGGAATACGGAAAGCCGCCTCATGGCGGCTTTCTTTTTGCCCGGGGGTGCGTTGGCGCTCTCATTTTGAAATCGCGATGGCCCGGTTTGCTGTGTGACGTCGGTCACGGCAAGGAACCGGCCCATGCCGTATCCCTGTGATCACGGATGGCGGGAATGGTCTCGCTCAAGGACACACGGGAGACGACAATGGTGAACTCTAGGAATTCAGATCAGTCGGTTCGTCTGCTCGACGATGCCGCACTGGAAGCGGTGGCAGGCGGGGTCAAGGATGGCTGCATTCCGGGGCGCCCGCTGCCCAAGCCCCCGATTAATCCGGACGGCGGCTGGACGTTCAAGGACGTCTTCGCGCGCTGGACCATCGGCTAACGATCAATCCCAAACCAACAGGAGACTGACATGAACAAGAATGAACTGAGCCTCGATGAACTGAACAAGGTTGCCGGCGGCGCAATCAAGCAGACCGGGCCGCGGCTTCCGACCGGGACCGGCCCGACCTTCCCGACCGACCCGTTTCCGTTCCCGATTCCGTTTATTCCGCTTGGTCCGTTCCGTTTCTGATCATTTGCAAAATCAGACCGGCAAGAGGCCGCCCAGTCGGGCGGCCTCTTTTTTCGTCATTGCCTGCGACAAACGCAAAGCGTTTGCGCACGGGAGCACTTGCGACGAAGCAATCCACCTGTCTGTTATGCCGCGCGATGGATTGCTTCGCTTCGCTCGCAATGACGGCGGAACGTATCGGCTACGACTTCGCTCCACCGCGAAAGCCCATCGCCAGCACGTAGCGCTCGGACGAGTCCTGGCGGCTCGAGGCCGGCTTGACGTGTTTGACGGTGGCAAAATCGCGCTTCAGCTGCGCCAGCAGTTCGCCTTCGGCGCCGCTCTGAAACACCTTTGCGACGAAGGTGCCGCCGGGATTGAGCACCTCGGTGGCGAACGCCGCCGCGGTTTCGACCAGCCCGATGATGCGGAGCTGATCGGTCTTGCGATGGCCCGTGGTGTTGGCGGCCATGTCGGACAGCACCACGTCGGCGCGGCCGCCCATCATCGCCAGCAGTTTTTCCGGCGCATCGTGGCTAAGAAAATCGAGCTGCGCAAAGGTGACGCCCGGCACTTCCGGCATTTCCAGCAGATCGATCGCGACCACCTTGCCTTTGCCGTTGGCCGCCCCGATGCGTTTGGCCGCGACCTGGCTCCAGCCGCCGGGGGCCGCGCCGAGATCGACCACCGAAATGCCTTGCTTGAGGAAGCGGTGCTTGTCATCGATCTCGATCAGCTTGTAGGCCGCGCGCGAGCGCCATCCGTCCTTTTTGGCCTGCGCCACATAGGGATCGTTGAGCTGCCGTTCCAGCCAGAGCTTCGATGACAGCTTGCGCTTGCCACCAGACTTGACCGTGACGTGCAACCGGCCGGTGGTGTCTTTCGCCATGTCGATATTCGCCTTGAGGAGCCGGATGTGATCTAGCACACGCTGCCGCGCCTTAGCACGACCTCGGTTTCTTGAGCATGATCTTTTCGGAAAACCGGTGCCCACTTTTCCGGATCATGCTCGCAGCGCGCCGTCCTCCCGCATCATTTCGACCAGCATGCCCTCGCGCAGGCCGCGGTCGGCGACGCGCAGCCGCGGCAGCGGGAACGCGTCGCGGATCGCGTCGAGAATGGCGCAACCGGCCAGCACCAGATCGGCGCGCTCGACGCTGATGCAATTGTTGTTGGCGCGCTCCTGATAGCTCATGCCGAGCAGCCGCTGGATCACCGAGGTGACGTCGGAATTGTTCATCCAGATGCCGTCGATGCGGCGCCGGTCGTAGCGCTGCAGATTGAGAAACACGCCGGCCAGCGTCGTCACGGTGCCCGACGTGCCGAGCAGATGCATGTCCCGCAGATCACCGCCATGCTCGGCCGCAAACGGCGCCACATATTGCGCGACCTCGGCGACCATCCGTGCATAGGATTCGGCCGTGACGTCCTTGCCACCGAAATGCTCGGCGATGGTGACGACGCCAAGCGGGATCGACATCCAGGCCTTGATCCGCGGGACGGCGTTTTCTTCCCCTGGATCGCGCTCGATCCGGACCAGTTCGGTCGATCCGCCGCCGATATCGAACAGGATGGCACCCCGTCCCTTGGGATCGAGCAGTGGCGAGCAGCCGATCACCGCGAGCGTCGCCTCGGTCTCGCGATCGATCACCTCGAGCCGGATGCCGGTGTCTTTTGCCACCCTCTCGCGAAAACTCTCGGCATTGGCGGCGGCGCGGCAGGCTTCGGTTGCGATCAGCCGCAGGCGCCGGGCCTTGCGGTAGCGGATCTTGTCGCTGCAGATACTCAAGGCCGCAATCGCACGATCGATCGCCGCCTCGCTGATGGAACCGGTCGAGGAGATGCCCTCGCCCAGCCGGATGATCCGCGAGAACGAATCGACCACACGGAAGCCGTCGCCGGCCGGACAGGCGATCAGGAGCCGGCAGTTGTTGGTGCCAAGGTCGAGCGCGGCGTAGACGCCGCTTTCCGCCCCTGCCACAGCAGACCCTGACGGGCTTGCGCGGGCCGCAAGGCCATCGGCAAGCCGCGTATCCTCGTTCATCAAAACTGTCTTTCCGCGGCATTTGCTGCCGCCGAAGAATGAGGGTTCACGGAAACTTTAGCAGCGCCAAGGACCTACGCAACATCCCATCACATAGGACCATGCCCAAACAGGCGTTGTCGCTGGGGGATCGGTGCGTTATTTGGTTCCGAGCCCGCGAAAGTCGCGGAAATCCAAGCATTTCAGGTATTTTTCGATGCAAGATCATACGTCTCCGTCGTCGCTGGAAAACGCTATCGCAGTGCAAAAATACGGGGTCGGACAGCCTGTGCGCCGCAAGGAAGACGACACGCTGGTTCGCGGCAAGGGCAAATACACCGATGATTTCAGCCTGCCAGGCCAAGCCTATGCCTGGATCGTGCGGTCCAGCCACGCCCACGGAATCATCCGCGGCATCGATATCAAGGCGGCGCGGACCATGCCGGGCGTGCTCGGCGTCTGGACCGGCCAGGACCTCGTCGCCGCCGGCTACAACCCCTTCACCTGCGGCCTGCCGCTGAAGAGCCGCGACGGCTCGCCGCTGCTGCAGACCAACCGCATGGCATTGGCGACCGACAAGGTGCGCTTCGTCGGCGATCCCGTGGCCTATGTCGTCGCCGAAACGCTGGCGCAGGCGCGCGATGCGGCGGAAGCCGTCGAGCTCGATATCGAGCCGCTGCCTGCGGTGACCAATGCCGAGGAAGCCGCACGGCCCGGCGCGCCGCAGCTCTACGATCACATCCCCAACAACACAGCGCTCGACTATCACTATGGCGATGCCGCCAAGATCGATGCGGCGTTCGCCGGCGCCGCGCATGTGACCAAGCTTGACGTCGTCAACACCCGCGTCGCCGTGGTGTCGATGGAGCCGCGCGTGGCGCTGGCTTCCTACGACAAAACCAGCGAGCGCTTCACGATCCAGGTGCCGACGCAGGGCGTTTCCGGCAACAAGGTCACGTTTGCAAAAATCCTGAACGTGCCGAACGACAAGGTTCGTATCCTGACCGCCAATGTCGGCGGCTCGTTCGGCATGAAGAACATGAACTATCCGGAATACACCTGCATCGCGCATGCCTCGAAGGTGCTGGGCCGCCCGGTGAAGTGGACCGACGAGCGCTCGACCAGCTTCCTGTCCGACAGCCACGGCCGCGCGCAGACCATGCATTGCGAACTGGCGCTCGATGCCGAGGGTAAATTCCTCGCCGTGCGCCTCAAAGGCTACGGCAATCTCGGCGCCTACATCACCGGCGTGGCGCCCGGCCCGCTATCGCTCAACACCGCCAAGAACCTTGCGAGCGTCTATCGTACGCCGCTGCTCGGCGTCGACATCAAGACGGTGCTGACCAACACGACCTTGATGGGCGCCTATCGCGGCGCCGGCCGGCCCGAGGCCAACTACTACATGGAGCGGTTGATCGACCGCGCCGCCGATGAAATGGGCATCAACCGGCTCACCTTGCGCAAGCGCAATTTCATCAAGCCGGCGCAACTGCCGTTCCCCGCCGCCTCCGGTGTCACCTATGACAGCGGCGATTTCCAGGGCGTGTTTGCGAAAGCTCTGGAATTGTCCGACCACGCCAATTTTGCCAAGCGCAAGAAGGAAAGCAGGAAGCAGGGAAAACTGCGCGGCATTGCGGTCGGCTCCTACCTCGAAGTCACGGCGCCGCCGAGCGGCGAACTCGGCAAGATCAATTTCGAGCCTGATGGTTCGGTGAAGCTCACGACGGGGACGCTCGATTACGGCCAGGGCCACGCCACGCCGTTCGCCCAGGTGCTGTCCGCCGAGCTCGGCGTTCCCTTCGAGAAGATCACGCTCGAACAGGGCGACAGCGATCTCGTGCGTTTCGGTAACGGCACCGGCGGCTCGCGCTCGATCACCGCGACCGGTCAGGCGATCGTCGAAGCCGCGGCGCTCGTGGTTGCCAAGGGCAAGCAGGCTGCGGCGCATCTGCTGGAAGCCAGCGAGGGCGACATCGAATTCGGCAATGGCCGCTTCACCATCGCCGGCACCGACCGCTCGATCGGCATCATGGAGCTGGCGCAGCGGCTGCGCGACGGCAAGGTGCCGGAGGGCGTGCCCGATACGCTCGACGTCGACCACGCCACCAAGGACACGCCGTCGACCTTCCCCAATGGCTGCCACGTCGCCGAAGTCGAGATCGATCCCGACACCGGCGTGACCCAAATCGTGCGCTACACCGGGATCTCTGACTTCGGCACCATCGTCAATCCGATGATCGTCGACGGCCAGCTGCATGGCGGCGTCGCTCAGGGCATCGGCCAGGCGCTGATGGAGGAAGTGAGTTACGATTCCAGCGGCCAGCCAATCACCGGCTCGTTCATGGATTACGCGATGCCGCGCGCCGGCGACATCCCGCTGATGGCAACCGCCGATCACCCCTCGCCGGCCAAAACCAATCCGCTCGGCACCAAGGGCTGCGGCGAAGCCGGCTGCGCCGGCAGCCTCGCCTGCATCGTCAATGCTGTCATCGATGCGCTGTCGGAGTACGGCATTTCGCAGATCGATATGCCATTGACATCGGAACGCGTCTGGCGTGCGATCCAGGAGGCCAAGGCGAGGAAGGCGGCATAGGATGCAACCAGCCATCATCGGTGAACTCCGCGCTGCGTTCGATGCGACAACGGTCCTGACCGGCGCCGATATCGATGCGCGCTATTACACCGATATGGCCGGCATCCCCGTCCCTCCGCCGCTTGCGGTGATGCGGCCGCGCTCGACCGAGGACGTCTCGCGATTCCTGGCGATCTGCCACCGGGCGCGCGTCGCGGTCACGACCCAGGGCGGCATGACCGGGCTCGTCGGTGCCACCATGCCGATGGCCGGCGAGATCGTGCTGTCGATGGAACGCATGAACGCGATCGAAGAGGTCGACACCGGCGGCGGGGTCGTGATCGCCCAGGCCGCCGTGCCGCTGCAGCGCGTGCACGAGCGCGTCGCGCAGGACGGCTTCATGTACCCGCTCGATCTCGGCGCCCGCGGCAGTTGCACGATCGGCGGCAACATCTCGACCAATGCCGGCGGCAACCGGGTGATCCGCTATGGCATGACGCGCGATCTCGTGCTCGGGCTCGAAGCGGTGCTTGCTGACGGCACCGTGCTCAAGGGCGTGCGCAAATACATCAAGAACAACACCGGCACCGACCTCAAGCAATTGTTCATCGGCACCGAAGGCACGCTCGGCGTGGTGACGCGCGCGGCATTGCGGATTTTCCCGGCGCCGGCCGAACAGCAGGTGGTGCTGTGCGCGCTGCCGAGTTTCGACAAGGTGCGGGCGATGCTCGATTTGGCACGCAAGCGGCTTGGCGGCGAACTGACCGCCTTCGAGGTGATGTGGAACAGCTATTACCGCCTTGTGACCAAGCTGGTGCGAGGCGTCGCCGCGCCGCTGCCGGCCACCCATCCGTTCTACCTGCTGATGGAATCCTCGGGCAGCAATGCCGAGCGACTCCGCGCCGACGTTGAAAGTCTGCTCGAAGAGGCGCTCGGTGAAGGCATCATCCTCGATGCGATCATTGCCAATTCCGGTGCTTCTACCGCCGCGATTTGGCGGGTTCGCGATTCCAGCGTCGAACTCAGTCGGGCGACCGCGCCCACGGTCGGTTTCGACATCAGCCTCGCCATCGACCAGATGGAACCGTTCACGGAAGCCGTCGCAAAGGCGATCAAGGCGGTCGACAAGGACGCCTACACCATCGTGCTCGGGCATGTCGGTGACGGCAACCTGCACGTCAACACAAAATACTCGCCACCGGCTGACAAGCACGAGGAGATGAAGAAGCTGGTCTTCGGCCTCACCAGCGACTTCGGCGGCTCGATCTCGGCCGAGCACGGCATCGGCATCTCCAGGCGGCCCTATCTCAAGCTCAGCCGCACCGCGGAGGAGATCGAGACCATGCGCACGCTGAAGCGCGCGCTTGATCCGCATCACATCCTCAATCCCGGTCGCGTCTTCGAGATGTGAAGCGCGCCGGTTAGGCGGCGAGCTTCAGCGCGCGCTCTAGGAGCTCCAGCCGGTCCTGGCCCCAGAAGATCTCGCCCGAGGGCAAGACGTAACTGGGCGCGCCGAACACGCCCGCCTTCAGGGCATCCTGCGTATATTTCTCATACAGCGCATCGAGTTCGGCGTCCGATGGGCCGCCGGCCCGCAGCGCGGCGGCATCGAGACCGGCGCGTTGCGCCGATGATGCCATCACCGCGGTATCCGCAAACGATTCCTCGCGCTCCCAGATGGCGCGCGCCAGCTCCAGCGACAATTTATGAGCGTCCTTGCCCTGCAGCTTGGCTGCGATCACGAGGCGCGTCGCCGCCGCGTCATCGCTGGGGAAGAATTTAGGCTCGACATTGAGAGGAAGTCCCCGCACCTCGCGCCAGCGCCTGAGTTCCATCAGCCGGTAAGCCTGCCGCTGCGGGGAACGCTTTGGCAGCGGCAGCCCGCCGGTCTGCTCGAAAATCGGACCGAACTTGGCGGGCTTGACGTTGACTTCAGCGCCATAGCGGCGCGCGATCTCGGCGAACGGGCCGCTGCCCATGTAGGTCCAGGGCGAGTTCAGCGACAGGTAGTAGTCGATGGTGATGGTCATGATTACGCTGCCACCTGTTCGCGCGGCTGGTAGATCGCGGTGTGGTGGCAATGCGCCAGCGGCGTCTTGCCGTTGGCGACCACCAGCGCGTCGAGTTCGACAAAACGGTGCCCCTTCTTGTCGTAATTGCCGATCACTTTGGCACGCGCGGTCAGTTCATCGCCGATGCGGGCCGCGGACAGGAGCTGCATCCTTGTGCCGACATGAATCCACGGGCCCATGATGGCGTTGTCGACCAGCACCATGTTCATCACCCGCGGCAACAGGCCGGGGTGGCCGAGTCCTTCCTGCGCGTAGATCGCTTCGGTTTCGCGAATATCCGCCAGATATTGTTTTGCCGCGTCCGTCGCCCAGGTGCGCGGCGCCGCGCCGAGCCATTTACCAAGAGCATAGGACGTCGCATCCACCGGCTTTCGCTCGCCTGCGGCTGCGACCTCGACAAAGTCGGAAAGCGAAAATGATGGCGCTGCCGCCGGCAACGACGCGGTGCCGGTGGCACAAAGATCTCCCCGGCTCTCGACCTGGAGCTCGAGCACGCCGTTGCTTTCTTCGCCCATGACATCGGCCTGCTCGCCGTCATAGACCGGCTTGACGAAGCGCGCCTCGATCAGGCCACGCTCGAGAAAGGCACGGCCCCATTTTGCGACCGGCAGGTGCATCATGTAAGCCATGACATCGACACCGGGCACCAGACCGCCGCTAAAACCATAGCGCTTCGCCACCGTGTCATCGTGCATCTTGTTCTCGGAATGCTTGGAAGTGTTGTAGGCCGAGACGCGATACGGCCCGATGCGGCTTGTCATGCCCGTTTCCTCTATTTTCTTGTTGTTTCCGGGCGTTATCGTACGCAAAGAAAGTGTCGTGGCAAGCGTGTTCCCCGGCCTGTTTTCCTCGCCTTTTTCCGCCCCATGGAGTACCACGCGCGGACGAGACGACGAGACCGAATCCAACCCCGATAAACCGACTGAAGTGCCCGACTTGAATCCTACCCGCATCTATGTCGACGCCGACGCCTGCCCGGTCAAGGACGAGATCTATAAGGTCGCGAGCCGGCACGGCCTGCCCGTCAGCGTGGTCGCGGGCAATTTCATCCGCGTGCCGCAGGATCCGCTGATCGAGCGGATCGCCGCCGGCGCCGGGATGGACGCCGCTGACGACTGGATTGCGGAACGCGCCGGCAGGGGCGATATCGTCATCACCTCCGATATTCCGCTGGCGAGCCGTTGCGTCAAGGCCGGCGCCGAGGTGCTGGCACCGAACGGCAAGCCGTTCACCGAACAATCGATCGGCATGACGCTCGCGGTACGCAATCTGATGACCGATCTGCGTTCGTCGGGTGAAGTGACGGGCGGACCGAAATCGTTCGCCCCGCGCGACCGCTCGGCGTTCCTCTCCGCGCTCGACCAGACCATCCGGCGCATCCAGCGTCAGCGGGCCTCGCAGCCTGCGCCGAACCAGAATTGAGCTGAACGATGCCGCCGCCGCTGATCCAGTTGAAAGATATCGCGCTGACCTTTGGCGGCACGCCGCTGTTGTCGGGCGTGGAATTGTCCGTGTCGACGGCCGAGCGCGTGTGCCTGATCGGCCGCAACGGCTCCGGCAAATCGACGCTGCTGAAGATCGCCGCCGGGTTAGTCGAGCCCGACAGCGGCAGCCGCTTCGTGCAGCCCGGCGCCACCATCCGCTATCTACCGCAGGAGCCTGATTTCGGCGCGCACAAGACGACGCTGGCCTATGTCGAGGCCGGACTCAATCCGGGCGACGACCATTATCAGGCACGCTATCTCATCGAGCAGCTGGGCTTGAGCGGCGATGAAGATCCCACCCATGTCTCGGGCGGTGAAGCCCGCCGCGCGGCGCTGGCGCGGGTGCTGGCGCCCGCCCCCGACATTCTGCTGCTGGACGAGCCGACCAACCATCTCGATCTCACCACCATCGAATGGCTGGAAGGCGAGCTGGAGAGCCGGCGCTGTGCGCTGGTCATCATCAGCCACGACCGCCGCTTCCTCTCGAACCTGTCGCGCTCCACCGCCTGGCTCGACCGCGGCCAGATCAAGCAGATCGACCGCGGCTTCTCTGCATTCGAGGCCTGGCGCGACGAAGTGCTGGCCGAGGAAGAGCGCGACCAGCACAAGCTCGACCGCAAGATCGTCAATGAAGAGCATTGGCTGCGCTACGGCGTCTCCGGCCGCCGCAAGCGCAACGTCAAGCGGCTCGGCAATCTGCATGCCCTGCGTGATCAGCGGCGAACCTATCGCGGCGCGACCGGCAACGCCAGCCTCGCCGCCGCCGAAGCGGACAAATCGGGCAAGCTGGTGATCGAGGCCAAGAACATCGGCAAATCGTTTGGCGACCGCAAAATCGTCGAAGGGTTCTCGATCCGGGTGCAGCGCGGCGACCGCATCGGCATCGTCGGGCCGAACGGCGCCGGCAAGACCACGCTCATTGATATGCTGACCGGCGGCAGCCCGCCCGACAGCGGCACGATCCGGCTGGGTGCCAACATCGAAATGGCGACGCTGGACCAGCACCGCGAAAGCCTCGACCCCAAGTCGACGCTGGCCGATGCCCTGACCGGCGGCGGCAGCGACCATGTCATGATCGGCGGCAAGCCGAAGCATGTCGTCAGCTACATGAAGGACTTTCTGTTCGCGCAGGAGCAGATGCGCACGCCGCTGGAAGTATTGTCCGGCGGCGAACGCGGCCGGCTGATGCTGGCGCGTTCACTGGCAAAAGCTTCCAACCTGCTGGTGCTGGACGAACCAACCAACGATCTCGACCTCGAAACCCTCGACGTGCTCGAGGAAATGCTCGGCGACTACGAAGGCACCGTGATCCTGATCAGCCATGACCGCGACTTTCTCGACCGCGTCGTGACCTCCGTGATCGCGCCCGAAGGCGATGGGCGCTGGATCGAATATGCCGGCGGCTACACCGACATGCTGGCGCAGCGGGGCGCGGATCTGAAGCGCGAGGCGGTCAAGGTCGCCGAAGAGAAGCGGGAAGCGAGGGTTGCCGCTGGATCGCCTTCGACCGGACCGAAACGGCGCCTGAATTTCAACGAGAAGCACGCGCTGGAAACGCTGCCCAAGACCATGGCGAAGCTGCAAGCCGAGATCGCCAAGCAACAGCGCATTCTCGACGATACCGATCTCTACAAGAAGAACCGCAAGAAGTTTGATTCCGCCTCCGATGCGCTTACAAAGGCGCAGAAGGAATTGCAGGAAGCCGAGGACAAGTGGCTGGAACTTGAGGTTTTGCGCGAAGAGATAGAGCAGGCTTGAATCGTAGGATGGGTGGAGCGAAGCGATACCCATCATGCCCCGTGGATAGTGTTTGATGGGTTTCGCTGCGCTCTACCCATCCTACAATTGAGGAAACCATGACCACACCCCTCGCCGCCAAGATCGCCCGTGAATACGGCACGCCCGCCGCCGTGATCGACATGGACCGGGTCGAGCGCAACATAGCGCGCATCCAGGCGGCTTGCGATGCCGCCGGCGTCGCCAACCGGCCGCACATCAAGACCCACAAGAGCCCGCTGCTCGCGACCATGCAGATCAAGGCCGGCGCCAAGGGCGTGACTTGCCAGAAGCTCGGCGAGGCCGAAGTGATGGCAGACGCCGGGATCGACGACATCCTGATCAGCTACAATCTGATCGGCGAAGAGAAGATGGCGAGGCTCGGCGCGCTGCAGGGCAAGGCCAACATGACGGTCGCCTGCGACAATTCCGTCGTGGTGGCGGGCCTGCCGCAGGCCGCCGCGGCCTCAGGCCGTCCGCTGTCGGTGGTGGTCGAATGCGACACCGGACGCAAGCGCGCCGGCGTCGAGACGCCTGCCGAAGCCATTGCGCTGGCACGCGAGATCGCGGGCTCCAAGGGACTGAAATTCGCCGGCTTCATGCTGTACCCGACCGAAACCGGCTGGGCCGAGGCACAAAAATTCTTTGACGAGGCGCTGGCCGGCGTCCGCGCCCACGGCCTCGATGCCACGATGGTCTCGACCGGTGGCTCGCCGAACATGAAGAACGTCGGCAAGCTCAAGGGCGCCACCGAGCATCGGCCCGGCACCTACATCTACAACGACCGCATGCAGGTCGCGGCCGGCGTCGCCAGTTGGGACGATTGCGCCCTCAGCATCTATTCGACGGTCGTCAGCCGCGCCGGCCCGGATCGCGGCATCCTCGATGCCGGCTCCAAGACCTTGACGTCGGACACCGGCGGCGGGCTCGAAGGCCACGGCCTGATCCTCGAACATCCCGAAGCCAAGATCGCGCGCTTTGCCGAGGAGCATGGTTTCCTCGACCTCACCCGCAGCAACACGCGGCCGAACGTCGGCGACGTCGTGCGCATCATCCCCAACCACGTCTGCGTCGTCGTCAACATGATGGACGAAGTGGTGATGGTCCGCGGCGAGGAGATTCTTGGGACGTTGCCGGTGGCGGCGCGGGGGAAGCTGCGGTGATCCAGTCCGTAGGATGGGTAGAGCGGAGCGAAACCCATCATCTATCCCCGTGACATGATGTGATGGGTTTCGCTACGCTCTACCCATCCTACGATCGAGCCACTTCAACACACCCTTCCCCGCCGCTGCTCCCGTCGCAAACGACGCCTGCAGCAGATAGCCGCCGGTCGGCGCTTCCCAGTCGAGCATTTCGCCGGCCGCGAATACGCCCGGCAAACGGCGGATCATGAAGTCGGCATCGAGTTCGTCGAAGGCAATTCCGCCCGCGGTCGAGATCGCGCGCGCGATCGGTGCGACGCCGTTGAGTTCTACGGGCACAGCATTGATCAGTCGCGCGAGATCGGATGGCGATAGCGAAGCCAACGAGACGCCGGACGTCTTCGCCGCCTCCTGCAGCAATCCGATCGCGACCGGCGAAAGATGCGCGGCCTTGCGCAGGAAGTTCGACTGGGATTGTTTACCTTTTGGCGCAGAGAGCCGCGCGGTCAATTCCTCGATCGCCAGATCGGGGCGCAGCGCGACGTGCAGCGTCGCCTGCCCTGCGCCAAGGATCGCCTCGCGCAATTCCGCCGACAGCGCATAGATCGCGCCACCTTCGATACCCGTGCGGGTGACGATGGCTTCGCCGCGAACGCTGTGCGTTCCAAACGTCAGCGCTACGCCCTTGAGCGGCTGGCCTTCGAACCGATCGCGGAAAATATCGGACCATGCGACGGTGAAGCCGGAATTTGCCGGACGCAGCGGGGATATGTTGACGCCCTTGGCAGCGAGCGTTTCCGCCCATACGCCGTCGGAGCCAAGCCGCGGCCAGCTTGCACCGCCAAGTGCCAGTACGGTCGCGCTCGCTTCGATGTCGCGTGGTCCGTCCGGTGTCTGGAACTGGAGGCGGCCGTCTTCGCTCCAACCGGTCCAGCGATGGCGCAGCGCGAACTGCACGCGCTGCGAATCCAGCCTCCGCAGCCATGCCCGCAGCAACGGTGACGCCTTGAATGCTTGCGGGAAAACCCGGCCGCTGGAGCCGACGAAAGTCGGCTGCCCCTGCGCCTCGCTCCAGTCGCGCAGCGCTTGTGGCGGAAACGCTTCGATGACCGATACGAGATGCGGCTGCGCGCTGCCGTAGCGCGCAACGAAGGCGGCCAGCGGCTCGCTGTGCGTCAGATTGAGCCCGCCCCGGCCGGCCATCAGGAACTTGCGCCCGGCCGAGGGCATCGTGTCGTAGACGGTGACCGCAGCGCCGCCCTGCGCCAGCACTTCGGCCGCCATCAGCCCGGCAGGTCCGGCGCCGATGACGGCGATAGCCATCGTCAGAGCTTGATCCCCGCCTTCGCGGCCGCCTGCCCGACATATTTCTGCGTCTGCTCGAACGCGCCCTGCAGCGCCTTCGCCGTGGACATATCGCCGATCGCGGCAAAGTTCGCCGCGATGGCGTCCGGCGTCCACTCGGCTTGCGGCAGGTTGATGCCTTCGGTTTCCACGACCTTGATCACCGCGAACGAGCCGGCACCCGCGCCCATGATGGTGCGGGTCGGCGCGTCCTCGCTGAGCAAAAATTCCACCGCCGGGGTGATCGCCTCGGGGCGCATCAGCGCCAGCGCCTGTGGCGGCAACAGCTCTTCGGTCATGCGCGTCGCCGCGGTCGGCGAAATCGTATTGACGCGGATGTTGTTCTTGCGGCCCTCCTCGGCCAGCACGTTCATCAGGCCGACCATGCCGGCTTTGGCGGCGCCATAATTGGCCTGGCCGAAATTGCCGAACAGGCCGGATGAGGAGGTCGTCAGCACGATGCGGCCGTAATTCCGCTCGCGCATGCCATCCCACACTGCCTTGCAGCAGTAAAATGTACCGACGAGATGAACATCGAGCACCTTGGCAAAGTCGGCGATGTCCATTTTTGCGAACGACTTGTCGCGCAGGATGCCGGCATTGGCGCACAACAGATCGACGCCGCCCCACTCCTTCGTGGCCCGCTCGACCATCGCGGTGACCTGTCCGAACTTCGAGACGTCGGCGCCGTCGGCCATCGCCGTGCCGCCGGCTTTGCGGATTTCCTCGACCACGGTCTCGGCGGGCGTCAGCGAGCCGCCGGTCCCGTCGCGCGCGCCGCCGAAATCATTGACCACGACCTTGGCGCCGCGGCTGGCCAGCCCCAGCGCATGCGCCCGTCCCAGACCATTGCCCGCGCCGGTGACGATTGCGACGCGTCCGTCAAACCTGATTGTCATGAGTGGTGTTCCCAGTTCTCGTCATGCCCGGGCTTGACCCGGGCATCCATCCAGAATCGACCGTTTTTGAGCAGTGATGGATTGCCGGGTCAAGCCCGGCAATGACAGCCAATCCTCAGGCGAAATAGATCAGCCCGAGCCAGTTGGCGACCAGGGCCGGCTTTGGCTCGCCCTCAATCTCGACGGTGACATTGGTGCGCGACTGCAGTTCCTTGGGCTTGCGTAGCGTGGCTTCCAGCAGCGTGAAACGGCCGCGGACGCGGGAGCCCGCGCGCACCGGCGACATGAAGCGCAGCCGGTCGAACCCGTAATTCACACCCATCGTGGTGCCTTCGATGACCGGCATCACCTCATAGGACATGATCGACAGCAGCGACATCGTCAGAAAGCCGTGCGCCACGGTTGTGCCGTAAGCGGTTTCCTTCTTGGCGCGCTCGGGATCGACGTGGATGAACTGGTGGTCCTCGATCACGTCGGCATAGAGGTCGATCCTGGCCTGATCGACCAGGTGCCAGGACGAGACGCCGATCTCCTTGCCCACCATGGCCTGATAGGCTTCGAACGACACCGGCGGCTTCTTCCAGACTTCATTCATTACTCAGGTCTCCAATCCGGCGGTCCGCACCTTCTGCAGCTCCGGAAACTGTTCTTCGCGGAATTCCGTCCCGCGCAGCGCATCGCTGCGGTTGTCGTCGTGCTCCAGCCGCCGCAATTGCACGCGGCGGATTTTTCCCGAAATCGTCTTCGGCAATTCGGTTACCAGCTCAATGCGCCGGATGCGCTTGAACGGCGCAAGGCGGGTGTGCAGGTGGTTGAAGATCGACAGCGCGGTCTCCGGCGAGCGTTCCACGCCAGCCACCAGCAGCACATAGGCCTTCGGGATTGCGAGCCTGATCGGATCGGGACTGGGCACGACGGCGGCTTCCGCCACCGATTCATGCTCCAGCAGCACGCTTTCGAGTTCAAACGGGCTGATGCGGTAGTCGGAGGATTTGAACACGTCGTCGGAGCGGCCGACGAAGGTCAGATACCCCTCGTCATCGGCGAACACCACGTCGCCGCTGCGATAGAGATCGCCATCGGCGCCGCTCAGTTTGCCGTCCTCGCCTTGATAGCCCTGCATCAGGCCGGCCGGACGGTCCGCGCCGAGCACCAGCGTCACCTCGCCCTCCTTGGTGGCGTGGCCGTCATTGTCCGTGATCTGCACGCGATAGCCGGGCAATGGACGGCCCATCGATCCGATTTTGACCTTCTGGCCCGGCGAATTGCCGGCGAGCGCCGTGGTTTCGGTCTGGCCGTAGCCGTCGCGGATGGTCAGGCCCCAGGCGTTCTGCACCTGATCGATGACTTCGGGATTGAGCGGCTCGCCGGCGCCGCAGACCTCGCGCAAGCTCACCTTGAAGTCCGCGAGCTTCTCCTGGATGAACAGCCGCCACACCGTCGGCGGCGCGCACAAGGTCGTCACGCCGCAGCGGCCGATGGTGGCGAGCAATGACTTGGCATCGAAGCGCGGCTGGTTGACCACGAACACGGTGGCCCCGGCGTTCCATGGCGCGAACAAGCAACTCCAGGCGTGCTTGGCCCAGCCCGGCGAGGAAATGTTGAGGTGCACATCGCCCGGCTGCAGCCCGAGCCAGAACATCGTCGACAACGCGCCGACGGGATAGCTGCGCTGGCTGTGCCGCACCAGCTTTGGTTTTGCCGTGGTACCCGAGGTGAAATAGAGCAGCATCGGATCGTCGGCGTTGGTCGGGCCGTCGGCTGCGAATGTTTCGGAGGTGTTGGCGGACTCTTCGAACGGCAACCAGCCGTCGTGCTTCGCGGTCGCACCGACCACGATGCGCACCAGGCCCTCGGCACCAAGGCTCGCGAATTTCGCGACCTGATCCTGCGAGGCCACCACGACCTTGGCGCGGCCGCGGTCGAGCCGGTCGCGCAGTTCGTCGGGCGTCAGCAGCGTGGTTGCGGGGATCACGACGACGCCGAGCTTCATCGCCGCCAGCATGGTCTCCCACAGCGGCACGACATTGCCGAGCAGCAGCAGCAGATGATCGCCGCGCTTCAGGCCCTGCGCGCGCAGGAAATTGGCGACCTGGTTGGAACGGCGCGACAGCGCGGCAAAGGAAAGTTTTGTTTCCTTGTCGCTGCCGGCATCGACGATCCACAGCGCCGCGCGGTCCTTGCTGTCGGCGTTACACGCCAGTTCGGCGTCGAACCAGTCCAGCGCCCAGTTGAACGGAACAGGGTCCGGCCAGCGGAACCCTTTTACCGCGGTGTCGTAATCGGTGCGGTGCTTGAGCAGAAAGGCGCGCGCGTCCTGGAAACTCGTCATCGGCTCTCCGTTATTTCCCGGCGAGACTCCGAACGTGCTGGATAATCCCGGAAAAATCCACCCCGCCATGGCCGGCGGCGTCGAATGCCTTGTAGATCTCCTGCGCATGTTTGCCCAGAGGGGTCGCGGCCCCCGCGGCATTGGCGGCGTCCTGCGCCAGCGTCAAATCCTTCACCATCAGGTTGGACGCAAAACCCGGCTTGTAGCCGTTGTTGGCCGGCGAGGTCGGAACCGGGCCCGGCACCGGGCAATAGGTCGTCAGCGACCAGCATTGCCCCGATGAGGTCGAGGCGACGTCGAACAGCGCCTGATGCGACAGGCCGAGCTTTTCGGCGAGCGCGAAGGCCTCGCCTACCGCGATCATGGAAATACCCAAAATCATGTTGTTGCAGATCTTGGCCGCCTGCCCGGCGCCGGCGCCGCCGCAATGCACGATCTTCTTGCCCATGTTCTCCAGCACCGGCTTGGCCGCGGAAAACGCCTTGTCCTCGCCGCCGCACATGAAGGTGAGCGTCGCGCCCTTGGCGCCGCCGGTTCCGCCGGACACCGGCGCATCGACCGAAGCCATGCCGTGCTTCGCCGCCAGCGCATGCGCCTGTTTTGCACTCTCGACGTCGATGGTCGAGCAATCGATGATCAGCGCACCCTTGGCCATCGCCGGAACCACGTCGGTCCAGACCGAGACCACGTGCTTGCCCGCGGGCAGCATGGTGATGACGGTATCCGCACCCTTCACCGCGGCCGCGGCGCTGTCCGCGATGGTGGCGCCATCGGTCCTGGCCTGGTTCTTCGACGCTTCGACCAGATCGAAGGCAATGACCTTGTGGCCGGCCTTGACCAGGTTGGCCGCCATCGGCCCGCCCATATTGCCGAGGCCAATGAATGCGATATTTGCCATCTCAAATCCTCCGCGTGAGCTGTTCTTGTTATTTCAGTTGAACCTGAGTTCGTCGGCGCCGATCTCGGCGAAGTAAGGCGCCTGCATCGCAGGCGTCACATCCTCGATCCGCAGCGGCGACCATTTTGGACTTCGGTCCTTGTCGATCACGGCGGCGCGCACGCCTTCGCGAAAGTCGTCGCTGGCAAACACTTCCAGCGCGGCGCGATATTCCCGCACCAGGCATTCCTCCAGCGAGGACGACGCCCGCGCCAGCCGAAGCAGTTTCAGCGTGACCACCATGCCGCGTGGCGATTTCTCGCCGAGCGTCTTCAGGGTTGAAAGCGCCAGTTCCGAGCGGTCCTGCTGCAGGGCGGCAACGATGTCTTCCATCCGGTCATGGGCGAACCAGCTGTCGATTTTTGTCTGCATCGCGGCCACGGGGCCGGCAGTCTCGCCGGTCGCAAAGCCATCAATAAGGGTCTTGATTTCGGCTGATGTTGCTCCGGGCCGAACCTTGGTCAGCGCCTCGCGCAGCGCGGGCAATTTAGCCGATGGCACGACCGCATCGGCAAAACGCGCATTGATCGCATCGGGGCCATTCATGGTCTGGCCGGTCAGGCCAAAATACGTGCCGATTTCACCCGGCGAATGCGAGAGGAGCCAGGTGCCGCCGACATCCGGGAAAAAGCCGAGGCCGACTTCGGGCATCGCCAGTTTCGTCCGCTCCGTCACCACGCGATGGCTGCTGTGGGCCGACAACCCGACGCCGCCGCCCATTACGATGCCGTCCATGAAGGCGACATAAGGCTTTGGGAGCTTCTTGATGCGGGCGTTGAGGATGTATTCCTCGCGCCACAGGATCTTGCCGAGATCGCCCTTGACCTTCGAACTCTCCCAGAGCGCGCGGATGTCGCCGCCGGCGCAGAGGCCACGTTCGCCTGCCCCTTCCAGCAGGATCACCGCGACGGCCGGATCGGCCTCGAACTGATCGAGCGCCTTGTCGACGTCGCGAAACATCTCCAGCGTCACGGCATTGATCGCCTTCGGCCGGTTGAGCCGGATCACGCCGCAGGAACCCTCGCGCCGTGCGATCAGGTCGCCCTCCGGCGCCTCGGTAGCCGATGTCATCGCGCCCCCTCGATCAGTTTTCGCGATACGATCAGCCGCATGATCTCGTTGGTCCCTTCCAGGATCTGGTGCACGCGCAAATCGCGCACGATCTTTTCGATGCCGTATTCGCTGAGATAGCCATAGCCGCCATGCAGTTGCAGCGCCTGGTTGGCGACCTCGAAGCCGACATCGGTGCCAAAACGCTTGGCCATCGCGCACAGCATGGTCGCGTCCGCATCCTTGCGGTCGAGCGCAGCAGCGGCGCGCCAAACAAACGTCCGCGCCGCCTCCAGTTCGGTCGCCATGTCGGCCAAGCGGAACTGCAGCGCCTGGAATTCGTCGAGGCGCTTGCCGAAGGCTTTTCGCTCCTTCATGTAGCCAAGCGATTTGTCGAGCGCGTTCTGCGCGCCGCCGAGCGAGCACGCCGCGATGTTGATGCGGCCGCCGTCGAGCCCGGCCATCGCAATCTTGAAGCCGATGCCCTCGTCGCCGAGGCGATTTTCAACGGGCACACGCGCATTCTCGAAAATCACCGCACGGGTCGGCTGCGCGTTCCAGCCCATCTTGCGCTCATTGGCGCCGAACGACAGGCCGGGCGTATCGCCCTCGATCACCAGCGTCGAGATGCCGCCCGGGCCGTCCGCGCCGGTACGCACCATCACCACATAGAGATCGCCCTTGCCGGCGCCTGAAATGAACTGTTTCTGGCCGTTGAGCACGTAATGATCGCCCTCGCGCACCGCGCGGGTGCGCAAAGCAGCCGCGTCCGAGCCGGAGCCCGGCTCGGTCAGGCAGTAGCTCGCCAAGAGCTCCATGGTGCAGAGCTTCGGCAGCCATTTCTGGCGCTGGGTGTCGTTGCCATAGGCATCGATCATCCAGGACGCCATGTTGTGGATCGAGATGAACGCCGACACCGTCGGGCAGCCCTGCGCCAGCGCCTCGAAGATCAGCGCGGCGTCGAAGCGCGTCAGCGCCGAGCCGCCGACATCGTCGCGAATATAGACCCCGCCGATGCCGAGCGTTGCCGCCTCGCGCATCACGTCGACGGGGAAATGCTTTTCCTCGTCCCAGCGGATCGCATGCGGCGCAATTTTCTCCGCGGCAAATTCCCGCGCCATGTCGCGAACCGCAATCTGGTCCTCATTGAGAGCGAAATGCATCTCGGTGCCCGCGTTTCTCTTACCGTCATGGCCGAGCTTGTCCCGGCCATCCACGTCTTTCCTGCTGCAACCTTCAAGTCGTGGATGCCCGGGTCAAGCCCGGGCATGACGAGTTAAGGAGATTACGACGCGATCAGTTCATCGTCGGAATCGAAAACTCCGCGCCTTCCTTCACACCCGACGGCCAGCGCGAGGTGATGGTTTTGGTCTTGGTGTAGAAGCGGATCGAATCCGGGCCGTGCTGGTTGAGATCGCCGAAGCCGGACTTCTTCCAGCCGCCAAACGTGTAATAGGCGATCGGCACCGGGATCGGCACGTTGATGCCGACCATGCCGACTTCGACCTTGGCGGCGAAATCGCGCGCGGCGTCGCCGTCGCGGGTGAAGATCGCAACGCCATTGCCGTAGTCATGGTCCGACGGCAGCGCCAGCGCTTCCTTGTAGTCGTGCGCGCGCACCACCGACAGCACGGGGCCGAAGATCTCTTCCTTGTAGATCCGCATGTCCTTGGTGACGTTGTCGAACAGCGAACCGCCGAGATAGAATCCCTTCTCGTAGCCCTGCATCTTGAAGCCACGGCCGTCGACCGCGAGCGTCGCGCCTTCCTTGACGCCGATGTCGATGTAGCTCTTCACCTTCTCGACCGCTTCGCGCGTCACCAGCGGGCCGTAATCGGCCGAGGGATCGATCGAGGTGCCGATCTTGAGCGACTCCACGCGCGGGATCAGCTTTTCCATCAGGCGGTCGGCGGCGGTCTTGCCGACCGGCACCGCGACCGAAATCGCCATGCAGCGCTCGCCCGCCGAGCCGTAGCCGGCGCCGATCAGGGCATCGACGGTCTGGTCCATGTCGGCGTCCGGCATCACGATGGCGTGGTTCTTGGCGCCGCCAAAACACTGGCAGCGCTTGCCGGTCTGCGCGGCGCGCTCGTAGATGTACTGCGCAATCGGCGTCGAGCCGACAAAACCGATCGCCTTGATATCGGGATCGTCGAGAATGGCGTCGACGGCTTCCTTGTCGCCGTTGACGACGTTGAGCACGCCGGGCGGAAGACCCGCCTCGATCATCAGGGCGGCGAGCAGCATCGGCACGCCGGGATCGCGCTCCGAGGGCTTTAAGATAAACGCGTTGCCGCAGGCGATCGCCGGCGCGAATTTCCACATAGGGATCATCGCCGGGAAATTGAACGGCGTGATGCCGGCGACGACGCCGAGCGGTTGCCGCATCGAGTAGATATCGATGCCGGGGCCGGCGCCTTCAGTGTATTCGCCCTTCATCAGATGCGGAATGCCGCAGGCGAATTCGACCACTTCGAGGCCGCGCTGGATATCGCCCTTGGCGTCAGGAACGGTCTTGCCGTGCTCACGCGCGAGGAGATCGGCGAGCTTGTCGTAATCGCGGTTGGCGAGTTCGAGGAACTTCATCATCACGCGCGCGCGGCGCTGCGGGTTGGTGTTGGCCCACTCGACCTGGGCGGCCTTGGCGTTCTCGACGGCGGCGCGGACCTCGGCCTTGGAGGCCAGCGCCACCTTGGCCTGGACGTCGCCGGTCATCGGCTCGAAAACGTCGGCCGTCCGGCCCGAATTGCCCTTGACCTCTTTGCCGCCGATGAAATGTCCGATTGAACGCATGAATCTTCTCCTTGGGAGTCTCGGGTAATTTTACCGCCCTTTTTGACCCGCATTTCTTAGGATACAAGTCTGATAAATTGCACCATAGATGTGCGGAAATGCTGGATCAAGGCGGCGGCACGATCGATTGGGATGACTTCCGTTTTCTGCTGGCGATTGCGCGCGGCGGAACGGTATCCGCTGCCGCAAAACAGCTGGGCGTCGATCATGCCACAGTGATCCGGCGTGTCGACCGGCTGGAGCGGCATCTGTCCGCAAAACTGTTTGATCGGCGCAAGACCGGCTATTTGCTGACCGAGGCCGGCCAGCGCGTCGCCGACAGCGCGGAGGCGATGGAATCCGACCATCGTCGCCAACCAGGAGGCGGTCGGCGGCTCCCGCGCGCATCTGACCGGCACCGTGCGGATCGGGGCCCCCGACGGCTTTGGCAGCCACTTCCTGGCCTCGCGCCTCGTCAAATTCGTCGAGCGCTATCCGGATCTCGACCTGCAACTGGTCGCCACCGCCCGGCTGTTCAGCCTGTCGAAGCGCGAGGCCGATATTGCGATCAGCCTGACCATGCCGAAGGAAGGCCGGGTGTTCGGCCGCAAGCTGCTCGATTACAGCCTCGGGCTATATGCCGCCCCCGCCTATCTCGACCGCGCGCCCCGGATTACCGGGCGCAGCGACCTCGCCGCGCACCGCTTCGTCGGCTACATCGAGGAACTGCTGTTCACGCCGGAGCTGGATTATCTGCCGCAGGTCAGCCCAAAGATCTCCGCGAAATTCCGCAGCGCCAATCTGATCGCCCAGCTCAACGCCACCATCGCCGGCTTCGGCATCGCCGTGCTGCCGCATTTCATGGCGACGGCTCATCCCGAGCTGCGACCGGTGCTGCCGGACGAGATTACGATCTCGCGGACGTTCTGGCTGTTGATGCATGCCGACAGTAAGGATCTTGCACGGATCCGCGCGGTGGCGGATTACATTTATGAGACGGTGGAAGGCGAGCGGGCGTTGTTTGGTGGGCGGTGAATGAAACTGTCGTCCCGGCCTTGAGCCGGGACCCATACCGCGTGATCTATCGACAGAAAAAAGCCGGCAGACGCTGCCTGCAATTACAACGGCCGCGGCGTATGGGTCCCGGCTCAAGGCCGGGACGACGGCGGTGGGTGACGCTGCTAATTCGCCGCGGCCTTCTTCGCGGCCGGCTTCGCCGCCGCAGCGCGGCTCACCACGGCCTCGCGTCCGGCGGCGAGGATCTGGTCGGAAAACTCGCCATTGCCGGCGATCCGCGACAGCACCAGCGTGCCCATCATGGTCGCGAGCGCCGCCACCGCCTGCTTGCGCGCGACTTTGCGCGGGACGTCGAGAATCTGATCGGCCATCATATCGATCATCGCTTCCAGCTTGGTCGCAAAAGCCTTCCGCGTCTTCGCGCTCTCACGCGCGATCTCGGCGCCGAGCGTCGGAATCGCGCAGCCATGGCCGGGATCGTCGCGATGAACAGGCGTCAGATAACTCTCGACGATGGTTGCGAGACGCTTGTCCGGCGGGGTCTCGTCGGCGATCTTGCGCCAGCGCTCGGTCGAACGGTCCATCGCATAGGCAAAGGCTTCGATGACAAGCGCCTCGCGGGAATCGAAATGGGCGTAGAAGCCGCCATGGGTCAGGCCAGCCTCCTTCATCAGGTCGGCGACGCCGATGCCATGCGCGCCCTTTTCGCGAAGCCGTACTGAGGCCTTCTTCACGATCCGCACGTGGGTTTCCTGCTTGTGCTCCTTCGAATAGCGCATCGCAATTCCTGAACCATTAGATGTTTGCAGTCATATAATAGCAGTTGCACGCGAAAAAAGCTGCACCTATTTCGTCTTAGGACCCTCGCCGATCATCGAGAAGGTGGCGGTCGCGTGCACTGCAAGATTGCCGGCGCCGTCGCGGACAAAGCCTTCGGTATAGCTGGTCTGGCGGCCGAGTTTTATGATTTTGCCTTCGGCCGAGATCTTGCCCGACTTGACCGAGAGCGGCCGCAGATAGGTCAGCTTGAGATCGAGCGTCACCGCACCCTGCCCGGCCGGCAGCATAGTCGAGATCGCGCAGCCCATGGCGGTATCGAGCAGAGCTGCCGCGGTCGCGCCGTGCAACAGACCGATGGTATTTTCCAGGCTTTCATGCGGTTCGAGTTCCATCACGATCCGCCCCGGTTCGGCAGTGCGAAGTCGGAAATCGATCAGGCGGGCCATCGGCGGTTCCGGCAGGATACCGTCGCGGATCGCGCACATCGCCTCCATGCCCGTCATCCCGGCGGCAGCCTTCGCGGCCGGCCCCGGCGCCTGCCAATCGACCACGCGCTCCCGGCGCATGGCTGAAGAAAACAGGTCGGCGGATTCTATCGCGCTCATGGCGGCTCCTTTTAGATTATGATCGTCATATTACACCGACAGGCTTCGCCGCGCAACGCCCCTCGCCTGCCAGCCCTTGACAATTCAGCGCATTGTCCGGGAAGTGGCGCAAACCGTGCCACTGAACCCAAAAAACCAAGACCAACAGAGAAAATCAGATGGAAATGCTCAATCCCCATTGCGGCATCGACCGCGATTCCCGCGGCGTGGTGCGGCTGTCGATCTGCAATGCAGGCTCGCTGAACATCCTGAGTTCCGCCGTCACATCAGGCGTGCGCGAAGGCTTTGAGAAACTCGCCACCGATCGGACCATTCGCGCGGTGATCCTGGCCGGCCAGAGCGAGAAGAGCATGATCGGCGGCGCCGACATCAAGGAAATGGCCAAACTCGACCAGAAATCCGCCGAAGCCTTCATCACGCGGCTCCGCGATCTCTGCGAAGCCGTGCGCCAATTTCCGGCGCCCGTGATCGCGCGGCTACCCGGCTGGTGCCTTGGCGGCGGGCTGGAGGTCGCGGCCGCCTGCGATTTCCGGATTGCTGCGCACGACGCTCATTTCGGCATGCCCGAGGTCAAGGTCGGCATTCCGTCGGTGATCCACGCCGCGCTCTTGCCGCGGCTGATCGGCTGGGGCCGCGCCCGCTGGCTGGTGATGACCGCGGAGAATATCGATGCCCCGACGGCGCTGGCGTGGGGGCTGGTCGACAAGGTCGCGCCGGCCGGCGGCCTGGATGACGCGGTCGAGCATACGGTCAAGGCGCTTCTCGAATGCGGCCCCGAGGCGCTGCGTTCGCAGAAGGCACTGCTGCGGCAATGGGAAGAACTGCCGCTCAAGGAGTCCGTCAATCTCAGCGTCGGCGTGTTCGGGCAATCCTTCCTGACCGGCGAACCGCAGCGGATGATGCAGGGCTTCCTCGATCGGAAGCGATAGCCGCAGGAGAAGAAATGGAAAGGTCGTTCGACGCGATCGTACTCGGTTTGGGGGCAATGGGCTCCGCTGCAACCTACCAGTTGGCCAGTCGAGGCGCCTCGGTTCTCGGGATCGATCAGCTCAAGCCGCCCCATGAGCTGGGTTCGACGCACGGCGATACCCGAATTACGCGCATCGCCTGCGGCGAGGGTCCCGAGTACTCGCCATTTGCCAAGCGGTCGCACGAGATATGGCGCGGCATCGAGAGCCGGACTGGTCGGGATCTTTTCACCCAAAATGGACTGCTGGTGATCTCCGGCAAGGGCCAGCGTGCCGCCGGACATGAAAATCCGGAATTTCTCAAGACCACAGTGGCAGCGGCCGACGAGGCCAATATCCGCTACGAAATTCTGGATGGCAAAACGATCAGGCAGCGTTTTCCCGCCTTCAATGTCAATGACGACGACGAAGCCTATTTCGACGAAGTCAGCGGCTTTGTGCGACCTGAGTCATGCGTCGAGGCACAGCTCCAGCTCGCGGCCACCTCGGGCGCCATGCTGCGCTTTTACGAGAAGGTGCTGAAATTCGAATCCGATGGCGACGGCGTGCAGGTGACGACAGGCGTCAGCACCTATCGCGCCAAGAAACTCATCATAACCGCCGGCCCATGGATCAACCAGGTATTAGGCGTTGATCGGCAATTCAGCATAACGCGGCAGGTGCTTTATTGGTTTGGCCTGAAAAACCAGCACCGATACCCGGAATTTCTTCCAGAGCGATTTCCGGTGTACATCTGGCAGCTTCCGGCACCCCAGAGCATCTACGGCTTTCCATTGATTGGCCACCACGAACAGGGGGTGAAGATCGCCACCGAGCAGTATGAGAATACGACGACGCCCGACACGGTTCGCCGGAGCGTCGGTCCGGACGAAATCACTGGGATGTTCAGAACCTATGTCGGGCCGTTCTTCCCTGGCCTCGACGAAAATTGCGTGCAGACCAAGGTGTGCCTTTACACCTGTGTGAAGAACGCCCGGTTCATCATTGATCATCACCCCGACATGAAGAACGTCATCATCGCCTCGCCGTGCTCGGGGCACGGGTTCAAGCATTCCGCCGCTGTCGGGGAAACCCTTGCCCAGATGGCGCTTGGTCAATCACATCTGGACGTCAGCAAGTTCTCGTTTTCAGGCCCTATCTGAGATCCCGGCGCCCTTCGCTGCAAAAACATGCTGCCTTGCCATCCCGCCTCTTTCAAGCTGTAGTCGGCGTGACCAAGGAACCGGATGAACAAAGCGGGAAACGCATGAGACCTGCCGGCAAGGGGCCGCTGGATTCGCTCTACTTCCACTATCCGATCTTTCCGGCGCGGCGCGTGCCCGAACTGGATGGCGTGACCGTTCGTCATCCCGTTGCGATCGTCGGCGCCGGCCCGATCGGGATGACGGCAGCGCTGGTGCTGGCGCGGTACGGCGTTCGCAGCGTGCTGATCGATCGCAAGGACACTTTTAATGACGGCAGCCGGGCGCTCTGCATCGCGCGGCCGAGCATGCATATCCTGGAACGGATCGGCGCGGTCGCGCCCTTCCTCCAGAAATCACTGGGCTGGCGCTACGGCCGCAGCTACTACCGCGGCGAACAGATCTTTCGGCTCGAGATGCCGCATCCGCCGAATGAAAAATATCTGCCGATGTACAATCTGCAGCAACAATATATCGAGCAATATCTGCATGACGCGGTGACGGCCTGCGACCTCATCGACATGCGCTGGCAGAGCGAGCTTTCCGACATCCAGCCGGACGCGGATGGCGTTTCGATCGGTGTCACCTCGCCCGCCGGCAACTACCGCCTCGATGCCGATTATGTTCTCGCTGCCGATGGCGCGCGCTCGCCGATCCGCTCGCAGCTCGGCTTGCGGATGAAGGGCGACAATTACGAAGGCCGCTACGTGATCGCGGATATCCGCATGGATCACGATTTCCCGACCGAACGCCGCGCCTTCTTCGAGCCGAGCGGCAATCCCGGCGGCACCGTGCTGATCCACAAGCAGCCGGAAAGGATCTGGCGCGTCGACTACCAGCTTCGTGAAGGCGAAAGCGAACAGGAAGCGATGCGCGAGGAAAACATCCGCGCGCGCGTCGGCGCCATCCTTGGCGATATCGGCCATGACAGACCGTGGGAGCTGGAATGGTGGAGTGTCTATTCCGCCAACACGTTGTGCCTCGACGACTACCGGCACGGCCGGGTGTTCTTCATCGGCGACGCCGCGCACATCGTACCGATTTTTGGCGTGCGCGGCCTCAACAACGGCCTCGCGGATTCCGAAAATCTCGGCTGGAAGCTGGCGCTCGTCCTCAACGGCGAGGCGGATGAAGCCCTGCTCGACAGCTATTCGCCGGAGCGCCGCGGCGCCACGCTCGATGTGTTCGCCAACGCCACTAAGAGCACGCGCTTCATGACGCCGCCGACGCGCGGCTGGCGGCTCGCGCGTGAGGCGGCGCTGTCACTGAGCCTGAAGCACGAATTTCCGCGCGGCCTCGCCAATCCAAGGCAGATGCAGCCCTACACTTATTCTGAAAGCCCGCTGACGCCTTATGCCATCAGAGATGCCGAGTTTACGGGTGGCCCCGCCTGCGGCAGCGTTGCGCCGAACGCGAAGCTTCCCGACGGTAGTCATTTGCTGGATCAGGCCGGCATTGGCCTGACTGCCATCCTGTTCTGCCGGGGCGCGCCGTCCACCGACGACATCATGCTCCTCGACCGGCTTCGCAATACGGACAAGCGCCTTGCGGCGCTCTTGATCGGAACCAGTCACGTCAGCGATGCCGACGGCGAGATCGCTCGCCTGTACGCGGCAGCTCCCGGCACGCTTTATCTGCTGCGTCCCGACCTGCATGTCGCCGGACGATGGAAAGCGATCGCCGCAAATGAGGTGCTGCGGACCGCCGCCTTGTGCCTCGGGAGGGCCAGAGCATGAGCACGATGCCATCAGCGGATTTCGAAACCGCCTACGAGACGCTCGCAACGGCGATCGATTCGGCCGGGCTCGAGCGCGAGGCGCTGTTCCTGACCCGGCTGGCGCTGGTGCTCGGGCACGAACTCGGCGACATCGCCGTGTTCCAGAACGCGATCCGGACGGCGCTCGACGGGCTGGAATAGCGCGACGCCGCTCCACATCTCCTGCCCGATCACCGGATCAATTCAGCTCATCCGATCGCGAGATTTTCTCATGGAATGATCGACTCATTTCCGTGAGATCATCCGTTGCAATTTTTGCAACGCATCATATGATGGTCATAATCTTATTTAACCGAACATCTCTGGGAGTTCCGCCATGGCCGCCTCCGATCCCGTCGTCATCCTGTCCGCCGCCCGCACGCCGCTTGGCCGGTTCATGGGCGAATTGTCGCCCTTCAGCGCCCACAAGCTCGGCTCGCATGTGATCGGCGCGGCGCTGGAACGCGCAAAACTGGCGCCGGAGCGGATCGACGAAGTGTTCATGGGCAACGTGCTGCCGGCCGGCCAGGGCCAGGCCCCGGCGCGTCAGGCCGCGCGCGGCGCCAAGCTGCCGGACGCCACCGGCGCCACCACCGTCAACAAGGTCTGCGGCTCCGGCATGAAGGCCACCATGCTGGCGCATGACATCATCAAGGCCGGTTCGGCCGAGATCGTACTGTCGGGCGGCATGGAGAGCATGTCGAACGCGCCCTATCTGCTGAGCAAGGCGCGCGCGGGTTATCGCGCCGGCCATGACCGGATCATTGACCACATGATGATGGACGGCCTCGAAGACGCCTACGAGACCGGCCGCTCGATGGGCGATTTCGGCGAAGCCACCGCGGAAGCCTATCAGTTCACCCGCGCCGATCAGGACGCCTACGCGATCGAGACGCTGACGCGCGCCCGCAAGGCGGTCGAAGGCGGCGCGTTCAAGGCCGAGATTGTGCCGATTACCGTTAGCGAGAAGGCCGGTCCGCGCGTGATCGCCAATGACGAGCATCCGCTCAAGGTCGATCCCGCCAAAATTCCAGGGCTGAAGGCGGCATTCCGCGCCAACGGCACCATTACGCCGGCCGCCTCCTCTGCCAACGCCGACGGCGCTGCAGCGCTAATCCTGGCGCGGCGCTCGCTCGCCGATCGCGAAGGCCTGCGGGCGTTCGCCGAGATCAAGGGCCACGCCACCCACAGTCAGGAGCCGCAATGGTTCACCACGGCGCCGATCCCGGCGATCCGGAAGCTGCTCGACAAGGTCGGCTGGAGCGTCGGCGATGTCGACCTGTTCGAGATCAACGAGGCGTTTGCGGTGGTGGCGATGGCGGCGCAGCGCGACCTCGGGATTCCCCGGGAGAAGCTGAACGTCAACGGCGGCGCCTGCGCGCTCGGCCACCCGATCGGCGCCACCGGCGCTCGCCTGATCGTCACGCTGCTGCACGCGCTGGAAGCGCAGAACCTGAAGCGCGGCGTCGCGGCGCTATGCATCGGCGGCGGGGAAGCCACCGCGATCGCAGTCGAGCGCATCGTGCATTAGCGGTATGTCCGAAAACGCGGGAAGTTCAGCATTTATGTCAAGAGGCGATCGTGGCAGGATGTACCGCCCCGACACATCCTGCCAACCGCCCCAATTGAATTTTTCAGGCTCAATGATTTCGAACTGGTTGTCCGCCGCCCTCGCCCGCCGCAACGTCCATTATGGCTGGGCGATGGTCGGCGTGACCTTTTTCACCGCGCTGATCTCGGCCGGCACCGTCGGCGCGCCCGGCGTCTTCATCGTGCCGCTGCAGAAGGAATTCGGCTGGAGTGCCGCCGAGATTTCCTCGGCGCTGTCGATCCGCTTCATCCTGTTCGGGCTGATGGCGCCGTTCGCGGCCGCGCTGCTCAACCGTTACGGCCTGCGCAATATGTCGCTGTTGTCGCTGCTGATCGTGGCCTCCGCGCTGATCGCTTCGCTGTTCATGACGCAAGTCTGGCACCTGATGCTGCTGTGGGGCGTCGTGATCGGCCTCGGCACCGGCATGACCGCGCTGGTGCTCGGCGCCACGATTTCGGCACGCTGGTTCGTGGCGCGACGTGGCCTCGTGGTCGGCATCCTCACCGCGAGCGTGGCGACGGGCCAGCTCGTCTTCCTGCCGCTACTCGCAACGCTGACCGAACAGTATGGCTGGCGCAACGCGCTGGCGCTGATCTGCGTGATGCTGGGCGTCGCGGCCGTTGCCGTGGCGATGATCATGCGCGATCGCCCGAGCGACCTCGGTCTGCGTCCATACGGCGATGAGGGCACCGAGCCGATCGTCTCGCCGCCGCCCAGCAATGCGCCGATCCTGGCCGCCGCGCTCGGCACCTTGCGCGACGCCTCGAAGACAAAAGTGTTCTGGATCCTGTTCGCCACCTTCTTCATCTGCGGCGCCAGCACCAACGGCCTGATCCAGGTGCACCTGATTCCTATGTGTTTCGATTACGGCATTCCGCAGGTGCAGGCCGCGAGCCTGCTTGCCGCGATGGGCATCTTCGATTTCGTCGGCACCATCGTGTCCGGCTGGCTGTCGGACCGCTACGACAATCGCTGGCTGCTGTTCTGGTATTACGGCCTGCGCGGCCTGTCGCTGCTCTTCCTCCCCTTTACGGATTTCTCGTTCTACGGCCTGTCGGTGTTCGCGGTGTTCTATGGGCTGGACTGGATCGCCACGGTGCCGCCGACCGTGCGGCTGACCGCGCAACGGTTCGGAGCGGAACGCGCCAATCTGGTGTTCGGCTGGATTTTCGCCGGCCACCAATTGGGCGCAGGCGTTGCTGCCTTCGGCGCAGGGCTATCGCGGACGGTCTATGCGACCTACGTGCCCGCCTTCTTCGTCGCCGGCGCGCTCTGCATCGTCGCGGCGCTGATCACGCTGGCGATCGCGAGGCCGGCACCGAAGCCGGCTACCGCAGTAGCAGCAGCGTAGCTTAGTACGTGATGGTGGAGCGAACGCCCACCATCATCCCGTCCTTGATGCGCTTTGACTGTGCGGATCGTTGGAATCAGACGCGCCGCCGCCGGGATGGGCGATGTACTGCGACGCCGCAAAGCGGCGGCGAGACGGAATGAGGGGTCTGTCTCCGCGGACCCCTCGCGTTCCGCGAAGGCACCTTCTCTCACAAGGGAGAAGGAAGAGGCAACCACCTACGGCCGGATCGCCATATTCGTCGCCGGCCCCGTGGTCAGGACTCGTTCCGCCAGCCGTGCGAATTCGCAGAGCAGCGAGCGCGTCTTGCGGGGGTCGATCACCTCCTCGACCCAGAACTTTTCGGCCGAGCGGAACGGCGAGCGCAGCTTGTTGAGACGGTCCTCGATCTCTTTCAGCTTTGCCGCCGGATCTTCCGCGGCATCGATGTCGGCGCGATAGGCCGCTTCGATGCCGCCTTCGAGCGGCAGCGAGCCCCAATAGGCCGAGGGCCAGGCGTAGCGCATCGAGTAGCGGTTGGCCGGTTGATGCACCACGCCGGCGACACCAAAAGCGTTGCGCACGATGATGGTGCACCAGGGCACGGTGCTCTGGTTGACGGCTGCCATCGCGCGCACGCCGTGACGGATGGTCGCCGACTTCTCGGCCTCGAGCCCGATCATGAAGCCCGGGCAGTCCATCAGATAGACCACCGGCAGATGGAAGGTTTCGGCGAAGTCGACCCAGCGCACCACCTTCTGGCAGGCTTCCGCGGTCCACGACCCGCCATAGTGGAAGGGATCGCTGGCGAGCAGCAACACCGCGCGGCCTTCGATGCGCGCCAGGCCCGTGATGATCGGGCGGCCGAAATTGGCGTTGACCTCGAAGAACGAGCCCTTGTCCACGACTGCGTCGATGATCGGGCGCATCTTGTAGACCTGGCGCCGATTGCGCGGCACCGCCTTCATCAGCGATTCCTCGGCCCGCTCCGGATCGTCGCTGCAGGGCGTGGCCGGCGGCAGTTCGTAAACCGACGACGGCAGATAGGACAGGAAGCGCCGGGCGCGCTCGAACGCCTCTTCCTCGGTATCGACGGCATCGTCCACGCCGCCGGCGCGGGTCTGGATGTCGGCGCCGCCCAGTTCCTGTTTGGTCAGGTCCTGGCCGAGACGCTTCACGACCGGCGGCCCCGCGACGAACATCGCCGAATTCCGGGTCATGACGGAATAATGGCTCGCCGCCAGCCGCGCGGCGCCAAGGCCCGCGACGGAGCCGAGGCCGAGCGCCACCACCGGCACGCGCGCCATGTTCGCCGTCGTGAACCAGTACCAGCGCGTGCCACCGACGCCGCCCGGCAGATTGGCGGCGCCTCGCGTCTCGATCGTCTTCACCGAGCCGCCGCCGCCCGAGCCTTCGATCACGCGGATGATCGGCAGCCGGAAATCATGCGCCATCTCTTCGGCCATCAACGGCTTGGCCGAGATCGAGGCGTCGGCCGAGCCGCCGCGCACGGTGAAATCGTCGCCGACGACGACCACCGGACGGCCTTCGACCTTGGCCCGGCCGAACACGCAGTTCGCGGGCGTCAGATGCTTGAGTTCGCTGTGCTCGTCATATTCGGCGATGCCGGAGATGGCGCCGATTTCGTGGAAGGACTTCTGGTCAACGATCCTGTCGATGCGCTCCCGAACGGTGAGCCGGCCCTGGTCATGCTGACGCCTGACCTTGTCAACGCCTCCCATCTCCCGCGCGAACGCTTCGCGCCGGGCGAGATCGTCGAGTTCCGGCTTCCAGTTCATTCGTATCCTCCGCCTTGATGATTTTATTCTTGTTATGCACTGACACCGGAAGCGCTTTTCTTTCCAGCCGGTTGGTGAAGATGTCGCCGTCGGCGCCCTCGAGCAGGCCGCCGAGCGCGGCTGCCAGTTCGACCATGACAGGCGCCACGTCGCGGTGCACCCGCTTTTCATCGAACATGGCGGACAACAGACCTATCGTCGTCACGACATAGGTTTGATATTGCGGCGACCACAGCGGCACGGCGCAACCGTTGATGTGCGGGCTCCAGGTACCGCAGGCCACGACATAACCGTGTTCGCGCAGATGGCGGCGATTGTCTTCGATGCGCGACCTCAGCATCCGCGCGCTATCCGGCATCTCGCGCTCCATTTCCACGATCAGCGCATCGCCGACATCGTCGTCGAGCGCCGCGGTGTAGGCGTGTCCCGCCGCCGTGCTCGCCATCGCAATGCGGCTGCCGGTGGTCTCGTGCAGGCCGAGCGCATTCGCGGCGCGGGCGAATTCGAGATAGACCAGCTGGAAACGATCGGGGATCACGAAACCTACCGTGCCCGGCAATTGCTCGGCGACGTCCTGCAAGCGCAACCGAATCAGGTTGCGCAGCTGCAATCCCTTCATCATCGAGGTGCTCATCGCCACCGCGCTCGGGCCGATGCGGTACTTCTGGTCGCGCGGCAGATAGACGAGCTGGCCCATTCGGGTCAGCGTGTGCGTCAACCGCGACACCGTCGATCTCGGCAAACCGCAGCGATTGGAAATTTCGAGATTGCCGAGTCGGGCTTCGTGACCCTCGAAGCAGCGCAGGACATCGAATGCCCGCGACACCACCTGAATCACATCGCCCTCGCCCGCCAGATCGCTGGCGAGCATTCCCTGTTTGCTAAGCCGCTCCGAGCGTCTTCCCATATGTTGGCTCCGTTCCGCCCTGCGGAATAAAATTCCACTTGCAGATCAAGCTACCTCAGGCAATCTGCAGCCACAACAAAAAGCCGTTCGCGGGACGAAATTGTCACGTCACACGGTCCCGGAGGGTGGCATGCCAGAGATCAAGATTGTGACTGAAGTCGCCGGACGCGTGTGCGCGCTGGCTGCAGAAGCCGGAGCGAGTGTCGGTGACGGCGACGAGATTGCATTCGTCGAAGCGATGAAAATGGAAATCCCGGTAACCTCGACAATTACCGGGAAAATCAAGGCAATTCTGGTCAAGCTCGACGACGTGATCGCTGAAGGACAGGTGGTCGCGATCGTCGAAGCCTAGGCATTTCGCGTCATACTTTTGATGCGTGACGATCTGTCCGCCAGTGCAACTGGCATAATGGCGGGCGTGAACGTGCTCGGACGTTGCCATCGCAATGCTGCGATGACATCATCTCAATCATAAAAAGTTTCATCTAGCGAAACAATTTTGGAGGAAACATGACCCGTCGGCTGATGGATTTCGCGCCTGTAGCACTCGCAGGCGTCTCACTCTTGGCTTTTGGGCCGGCACTGGCCCAGGACGTCAAGCTACCGCCGACCATGACGTTCACCGCTTATGACACCGGCACCGCCGGATTCAACATTGCGGTCGCCGTCGGCAAGATGATGAAGGACAAATACGGCACCGACCTGCGGGTTCTCCCCGCAGGCAATGACGTGGCGCGCCTCGCACCCTTGCGCGCCGGTCGCGCGGCGTCGTCTGCGATGGGATCAGGCAGCTACTTCGCGCAGGAAGGCGTGTTTGAGTTCGGCTCCAAGGAATGGGGCCCGCAGGCCTTGCAACTGGTGCTGTCGTCGGTTGACTGCAACGGCGCTTCGCTCGGCGTGGCAAAGGACACCGGAGTGAAAGAGGTCAAGGACCTCAAGGGCAAGCGCGTCGGGTTTGTCGTCGGCTCGCCTGCGCTCAACCAGAACTCACTAGCGATCCTCGCGTTCGGCGACCTCAAGCAGAGCGACGTCAAGACGGTGGAATTCTCCAGCTACGGCGCGATGTGGAAGGGCTTGATCAACAACGACGTCGACGCCGCCTTCGCGACCACCATCACCGGACCGGCAAAGGAAGCCGAGACGTCGCCGCGCGGCATCGTCTGGCCGCCGCTCCCGCACAGCGACAATGCCGGCTGGGAACGCGTTCAGAAGGTCGGGTCCTTCTTCTTCCGCCATGTCGCCACCTGCGGCGCCGGCATTTCCAAGGATAAGCCGATCGAGCTCGGAAATTATCCGTACCCGATCTTTGTCACCTACGGAACGCAACCGGCCGACCAGGTCTACGCGATCACCAAGGCAATGATCACGGGCTATGACATCTACAAGGATGCCGCCGCCGGCGCGGCCGGCCTTGCGGCCGACCGTCAGACCAAGAAGTGGGCGGTGCCCGTTCATCCCGGCGCTGTGAAGGCGCTGAAGGAAGCCGGCCAGTGGAGCGACGACCAGGAGACGCATAACAACGGGTTGATCAAGCGGCAGGCCGTTCTGGCCGCAGCGTGGGCCGACTTCGGCAAATCCAGTCCGCCATCGGACGAGAAGGCTTTCCTCGATGCCTGGATGAAGGCGCGCGCCGCGGCGCTTGCCAAAGCCGGCATGCAGAACGGATTCGAGTAACCACCGTCTTTCCGATGAAGGCGAACACCATACTGGGGATTAATGATGTCACCTTCTGCAGCCAATAGCGCAGCGGCCGCTGCGCCCGCCAGGATCGAATTCGACGATCCTCATGCCGGTATCGGAAACTTACAAGAAGCCGAAGTCTCGCGCGTGCGTACGCTGCGCGGGGCTTGGCGGTGGGCGCTGATCGTCGCGACCGCGGTGACGATCCTGCTGTGCATCAACCAGCAATTCACGCTGAGATTCTTCATCGGATACACCCAACTCAACACCGAATATTTCTATCTGCTGATCGCGTTGATGTTGCCGTTCACGTTCCTGATCTTCCCGAGTTCGGAACGCTCTCCGCTCGAGCGGATCCCGTGGTATGATGTCCTGCTCTTCATCCTGACGTTTGCCTCATCCATCGTGTTGATGCGCAGCGTCCGCAAGGCGGCTGAGGCCGGTTGGGAGTTCGGTGGCGCGCCGACCATCGTTTTCGTTGCGGGACTGGTGATGTGGGCCGTGCTCATGGAGGCCCTGCGCCGCACCGGCGGCTGGAGCCTTTTGCTGAGCGTGTTGCCGTTCACGGTCTATCCGCTGTTCGCGGACGCCAAATGGCTTGGCCCGTTCAGGGGAACGCAGTCGACGCTCGAACAGGCGACGTCCTACCACGTGCTTTCAGGTGAGAGCCTGCTCGGGATTCCGATTCAGGCGTTCGCCGATACCGTGATCGGCTTCCTGGTGTTCGGCACGGCGCTGATGATGACCGGCGCCGGCAAGTTCTTTATCAACCTGTCGTTTGCGATGTGCGGCACCTTTCGTGGCGGCGCCGCCAAGGTCTGCATCTTCGCTAGCGGCCTGCTCGGCATGATGTCCGGCTCGATCATTTCCAACGTGCTGACCGCCGGCACCATGACCATCCCGGTGATGAAGAAGAGCGGTTTCCGCGCCTCCTATGCCGCCGCGATCGAGGCTTGCGCCTCGACCGGCGCAGTGCTGGCACCGCCGGTGATGGGCGCAACCGCGTTCGTGATCGCCCAGTTCCTCAACGTCAGCTATGCCGAAGTTGCGGTCGCCGCGATCATTCCGGCGGTGCTCTACTATGCCGGCCTGTTCATGCAGGTGGACTCTTATGCCGCCCGGCATGGCCTGAAAGGCATTCCGCGCTCGGAACTGCCCAAGGTCATGGATACGATCAAGGACGGCTGGTACTACGTCTTCGTCATCGCGCTGCTGATCGTGATGCTGTTGTATTTCAAACGCGAGAGCCACGCGCCGTTCTATGCGACCGCACTGCTCCTGGTGCTGAACCAGCTGTTCTCCAAGGAGACCCGCTGGACGCTGACCACGATCAACAAATTTCTCGAGGTCAACGGACGCACTTTTGTCGAACTGGTCGGCATTCTCGCCGGCTGCGGGCTCCTGATCGGCGCGTTCTCGATGACCGGAGTGGTCTCCAGCCTCGCCAACGACCTGCTGCGGATCGCCGGCGATAATGCCTTCCTGCTGCTCGGCATGTGCGCCTTGACCAGCCTCGTTCTCGGGCTCGGGCTCACCACGACGGCCTGCTACATCTTCCTCGCCATCCTGGTGGCGCCGGCGCTGGAAAAGGTCGGCCTCAACAAGATGGCCGTGCACATGTTCATCTTCTATTGGGGCATGTTGTCGTCGATCACGCCGCCGGTGGCGATCGCCTCCTTTGCCGCGGCCGGTATAGCCGGCTCGCCGGCGATGAAAACGGGCTGGGAATCGATGTGGGTCGGCAGCATCATCTATTTCATTCCGTTCTTCTTCGTGATGAACCCCGCGCTGGTGCTGCAAGGCGCCAATCCGTACTTCGAAGGGCTTGGGTTGATGGCGCTGGCAGGCGTCGGCACGCTGTTCATCTGCGGCGGCATTCAGGGTTATCAGGCCTTCGTCGGCGACCTCAGAGGCGCCGGCACCCTGGAATGGCCGTTGCGGGTGCTGCTGGTGATCGGCGGCTTTGTGATCGCGACGCCCGGCGGCGGTATTAATCCGCTGTCGCAAATCCAGATCACACTGCTCGGTCTCGCTATCCTGGCGCCGACGGTCCTGGCTGCGCTGTTCTTGATACGCCGCCAAAGTCTGGCGCCGAACCAGTTGCGCGCTCCGTGATTGCGCGGCAAAACGGTGGGTGATGAAAGTATCGCCCACCGGCGCCCCGGCCTGGACCAGCTCGAAACCGCCGTTGCTGCGGTTTCTCGACGGCTGTCACGCCGAATATTTGCCCGAGACCGGCGGAGCGGTCGCCGACTACATCCCTGAGCTCGGCAAGGCCGACCCTGCCCATTTTGGCATCAGCCTCGCGACCCTCGACGGCCATGTCTACGAGGTCGGCGATACGCAGGTCCCCTTCACCATCCAGTCGATGTCAAAGCCCTTTGTGTTCGCGCTGGCGCTGGACACGCTGGGCGCCGCGCGGGTGGAGAGCGTGATCGGCGTCGAGCCCTCGGGCGATCCCTTCAATTCGATCCGCCTCAACGCCGAGAACCACCCGTTCAATCCGATGGTCAATGCCGGCGCCATCGCCTGCTCCGGACTCATTTATGAGGCCAAGGGCGACGGCGCGTTCGGGTACATCAGGCAGGCGCTGGGCCGCTTCGCCGGCCGTGAGCTTGGCGTCGACGACGCCGTGTATTCGTCCGAGAGCCTGACCGGCGACCGCAACCGGGCGATCGGCTATCTCCTGCGCACCAACGCGGTCATCAGGGACAATGTCAGCTCGGTGCTGGAGGTCTATTTCCGGCAATGCGCGATCCTGGTCAACGCCCGCGACATCGCGGTGATGGCGGCGACATTGGCCAATCGCGGCATCAATCCGGTCACCGGCGAACAGGTGATGACGCCTTACGCGATTTCGCGCACGCTGTCGGTCATGACCAGTTCCGGCATGTATGACTATGCCGGCGAATGGATCTACCGCGTCGGCATCCCCGCCAAGAGCGGCGTCGGCGGCGGCATCCTCGCCGCCTTGCCGGCGCGGATCGGGCTCGGCAGCTATTCGCCCAAACTCGACAAGCACGGCAACAGCGTGCGCGGCATCAAGGTCTGCGAGGCGTTGTCGGCGCATTACGACCTGCACATGCTCAACCGCAGCGACAACGCGCGCAACGCCATCATTGCCGATTACGATATCGGCGAAAATCCGTCGCGGCGCAGCCGCCGCCCGCACGAGCAAACCATTCTCGCCGCCCACTATCAGGACGTCCGCGTCATCGAGTTGATGGGCACGCTGTCGCTATCGAATGTCGACTATATTGCGCGTCGGCTCGTGGCCAAGCCGCGCCCGCAATTCGTCATCTTTGATTTTCGTCGGGTCACGTCGATGACGCTGGCCGGTGCCCGCCTGCTGGCTGAGGAGTTCCAGGAACTGGCGGCCTATCAGGTCACCGTGATCGTGTCCGGCATCAAGCGGGCCGACGCGGAATGGCAGCCGATCGCGGAACGGACCGGCAGCCTGCCGAACATGCGGTACTATTTCCTGCTCGATGCCGCGATCGAATGGGCGGAAGACCAGGTGGTTTTTCGCCATGGCGGCTCGATCGATTTTTTCGAAACCACGGAACTGTCCGAACAACCGCTGCTGGCGGGATTGACGGACGAGGAACTGACCGATCTGGGGTCCCTCTGCGCCATCACGACCTATCAGCCTGGCGAAAAGATCATCGCCACCGGCGATCCCGCCACCTCGCTGTTTTTCCTCAGGAGCGGCGTGGTTCACGTCACCCTGCCCGACGGCATCCGGCTGGCGACGCTGACCGCGGGAATGCCGTTCGGCGAGATGGCGCTGCTGGAACCGCGGCGCTCCGCCGACGTGCTCGCCGATATGTCGGCGACCGCTTACGAGGTCCTGCTCCGCGATTTCGAACGTTTTCGCGAGCAGCATCCCCGCGCCGGCGAGCGGATCATGCGCAACCTCGCGCAATTGCTCGCCGACCGCCTGATCCTCGCCAACGCCAAGGTGAATCTGCTGACGTCGAATTAGGGCTTAGGTCTTGCCCCGCCCGCTTTTCTCCGCTGCCCGCCGCAAGGCTTCGGCGAGCGCACCGCCGCCGCCGGAATCCTGCGCCTTGCGCGGCGCCTGCGACGTCATCGATGCCTTGGAGTATTCGCGCATCTTGGTGTCCGACAGTTTTGGGCCCTTGTCGCCGACCTCGTCGTCGAGACGCAATGTCAGTGCGATGCGCTTGCGGGAGACCTCGACCTCCAGCACCTTGACCTTGACGATGTCGCCGGGCTTCACCACTTCGCGCGGATCCTTGATGAAGGTTTTCGACATCGCCGAGATGTGCACCAAGCCATCCTGGTGCACGCCGATATCGACGAAGGCGCCGAACGCCGCGACGTTGGTCACGGTGCCCTCGAGGATCATGCCGCGCTTGAGATCCTTGATCTCCTCGACGCCCTCCTTGAACACCGCGGCCTTGAAGGCCGGGCGCGGATCGCGGCCGGGCTTTTCCAGCTCGCGCAGGATGTCGGTTACCGTGGGCAGACCGAACGTGTCGTCGACGAAATTTTGCGGCTTCAACTGGCGCACGATCTCGGCATTGCCGATCAGCGCCTTGATGTCGCTCTTGGTCGCGGTCAAAATCTTGCGCACCACCGGGTAGGCTTCCGGATGCACGCCGGAGGCATCGAGCGGATCCTCGCCGCCCTGGATGCGCAGGAAGCCGGCGCACTGCTCGAACGCCTTCGGGCCGAGCCGCGGCACTTCCTTCAGCCCCTTGCGCGACTTGAACGGACCGTTGGCGTCACGGTGCTGCACGATGCTTTGCGCCAGCCCAGCGCCGATGCCCGACACCCGCGCCAGCAGCGGCGCGGACGCGGTGTTGGCGTCGACACCAACCGCGTTGACGCAGTCTTCGACCACGGCATCGAGCGAACGCGCCAGCTTGGATTCGCCGAGATCGTGCTGGTATTGCCCGACGCCGATCGCCTTGGGATCGATCTTCACCAGCTCAGCCAAGGGATCCTGCAGCCGCCGCGCAATCGAGACTGCGCCGCGCAGGGTGACGTCGAGCTCGGGCAATTCCTCGGACGCAAAGGCCGAGGCCGAATAGACGGAAGCCCCCGCCTCCGACACCACGATCTTCGACATGTTCAGGTCCGGCAGCAGCTTGACCAGCTCAGTCGCGAGCTTGTCGGTCTCACGCGACGCGGTGCCGTTGCCGATCGCGATCAGATCGACGCGGTGCGCGACCGCGAGCTTGCCAAGCGTCGCCAGCGTCGCGTCCCACTGCCGCTGCGGCTCGTGCGGATAGACCGCCGTGGTGGCTACCACCTTGCCGGTGGCATCGATGACCGCGACCTTGACACCGGACCGGTAGCCGGGATCGAGACCCATGGTGACACGGGCGCCGGCAGGCGCGGCCAACAGCAGGTCGCGCAAATTCGAGGCGAACACCCGCACGCCTTCGGTTTCGGCATTGGTCCACAGCCGCATGCGCAGGTCGATGTTGAGATGCACCTGGATCTTGGTGCGCCACGCCCAGCGCGCGGTCTCGACCAGCCAGCGGTCGCCGGGGCGGCCCTGATCCGAAATCAGGAAGCGCTGCATGATCTTTAGCTCATACGCGCTCGGCACGTTGGCGACCGGGACCTGCGCGTCGGGCAATATCTGCAGCTCGAGGATTTCCTCCTTTTCGCCGCGGAACAGCGCGAGGATGCGGTGCGACGGCAGCTTGTGGAGGGCTCCGTTGTATTCGAAATAGTCCTTGAACTTCTCGCCTTCGAGTTTCTTGCCCTTGCGCACAGTCGAGGTCATTACCCCATTCGACCACATCTCCTCGCGCAGCTTGCCGATCAGGTCGGCGTCCTCGGCGAACCGTTCCACCAAAATCGCGCGCGCGCCCTCGAGCGCCGCCGCGACGTCGGCCACCTGCTTTTCGGCATCGACGAATCCGGCGGCCACCACCTGCGGATCGTTTTGCGGCTGCGTCAGCAGCAGTTCGGATAGCGGTTCAAGCCCGGCTTCCCTGGCAATCTCCGCCTTGGTGCGGCGCTTCGGCTTGAACGGCAGATAGATGTCCTCCAGCCGCCCCTTGCTGTCGGCGGCCATGATCGCGGCTTCCAGCGCGGCATCGAGCTTGCCCTGCTCGCGGACCGAATTGAGGATCGCGACGCGGCGCTCTTCAAGCTCGCGCAGATAGGTCAGGCGCTCTTCCAGGGTGCGCAATTGCGCGTCATCGAGCCCGCCGGTGATTTCCTTGCGGTAGCGCGCCACGAACGGGACCGTGGCGCCGCCGTCGAGCAACGTGACCGTCGCCTCGATCTGCTGCTCGCGAACGCCAAGCTCTTCTGCGATCTGTCGATTGATGTTTGCCACGCAACCTCTTTCCAGACTGGCCGCGGCGGAATGATGGCCGCGGGACGCCGCTTATGGACTACCACGGATCGATTCATCAACCCGCCCGGGCGGCGAAAACGCAAAGAAATTGATCTGTGGATCAGCGATCCCGGATGCCGAAATCGTTGGGTCAAGTCCTTATTTGCGGGCCAATATATGTGTGGATCGACGGCCCGGTAATGTGTAGACGGACGCTTCCCTGGGGAGCGTCCATGTCCATTTGCGGTCTAGATTTCGGAACGTCGAACACGACGCTCGGCACCATCGAAGGCGAGGCGCCGGTCCTGGCGGAGCTGGAAGCCGGCCACACCACGATTCCCAGCGCGATCTTCTATGAGGTGGATGGCGCCGTCCTGATCGGCCGCAAGGCCATCGCCGCCTATGTCGACGGCGCCCCGGGCCGTCTGATGCGCAGCCTCAAATCGGTGCTCGGAACCTCGCTGATCGACGAGACCACCCGGCTCGGGCGCCAGCGGACCGGCTTTCGCGACGTGATCGCCTATTACCTCGGCGCGGTGAAGCGGCGCGCGGAACAGGCTACCGGCCTCGAACTGCGCGATGTCGTGCACGGCCGCCCCGTGCATTTCGTCGACAATGCGCCGGACGCCGACCGCAAGGCGGAAGAGACGCTGCGCCTGATCGCGCGAGAAGTCGGCTTCGACGACGTCACCTTCCAGTTCGAGCCGATCGCTGCGGCGCTGGATTATGAGCGCCAGATCGACAGCGAAGAAGTCGCCCTGATCGCCGATATCGGCGGCGGCACGTCGGACTTTTCGATCGTGCGGCTCGGGCCCGAACGCCACAGCAAGGCCAACCGTTCAAGCGACATTCTCGCCAATGACGGCGTACGGATCGGCGGCACCGATTTCGACCGCCAGCTCAGCCTCGGCGTCGTGATGCCGCTGTTCGGCTTCGGCAGCGCCATGAGCCGTGCCGGGCTCGACGTGCCCTCGAGCTATTTCCATGACCTCGCCACCTGGTCGAGCATCAACCGCATGTATGAGCCGCGCGTGCTCGCGGACATCCGCCAGGTCCGGCGCGAGGCCAGCGAGCCTGAATTGCTCGACCGGCTGGCGCGCGTGGTCGAGGAACAGCGCGGCCACACGCTGTTGATGGAAGTCGAGGAAGCCAAGATCGCCCTGTCGGACAAGCACCGTGCCGACATTCCGCTGGAATGGGTGATGCCCGGCCTCAATGCTGGCATCAGCCGCCCCGATCTGGTCAGCCATACCGGTCAGCTGGCCGAGCGTATCGCCGCCCGCATCAGGAACTGCCTCACGCAGGCCGGGCTTGGGCCTGAGGATATCGACGCTGTATTCCTGACCGGTGGTTCGGTGCAGCTCGCCCATGTCCGCAATGCGATCAGGAGGGCGGTGCCGGCGGCCCGCCTCGTCGAAGGCGACACGTTTGGCGCGGTCGGCAAGGGGCTGACACTGGAGGCGCTGCGGCGCTACGGGCCGCGGGCCTGAAATCATCCCACCGCAGGCCGCCGCCATTCCATCACGACGAACCAGGGCACCCGTCGAGCCCGTTCCTGATGCGCGGGGTCGCCGGACAACGGTCCGGGCTCCGCGAAAAACGTCAGCTGCAGGCCGCTTTCGAGCAAAGCCGTCATGTAGGCGGCCAGCGGCCGGTGCCAGTTCTGGATGCGTATTCCCGCCCATTCGAACCAGAATGGAAACTCTTCGAGGTAGCGATCGACGGGAAAGTGAAGATGCCGTCCTTCCGCATCTTTCACCCACCCCCGATCGGCGCTGGCTGATGTGAAGCCGGTGAGATTTGCGATCAGCAGCGAGCCGCCGGGTTTCAGAACCCTGGCCATCTCGTTGATCGCTGTTCTGAAATCGACGATATCGATCAGCGTGAGGTAGCTGACAACGAGATCGAAGCTTGCCGCCTCGAATTCGAGCTGCTCGGCATTACCGGACCGGTAGTCGCCGGACGGATCGCGCTGCCTTGCTACCTCAAGCAGTTGACGGGTCGGATCGATCCCGGTCGCGGCGATGCCGGCGGCCTTCAGCATCCTGCAGAAGCGGCCCTCGCCGCAGCCCACATCCAGCGCACGCCCGAACCCGCCCGCCGCCACGCGGCTGAGCATGACCGGATCGAGCACGTGCTCGCGGCCCCAATCTCCGCGCTCGCCCATGGAGTCGATCCAGGCTTGCGCTGAAAGCTCCCATCCGTTGCTCATGAGAACGTCCACATGTGAAAGACTGGAGCGCGCCTGGAGGAATCAGGAAACCACTTCCGTGACCGGCTGCAGGTCGATGGCAAAGGTCTCCAGAAACTTCGACGTCATGATGTAGAAGCCAACCGAAAGCTGCAACTCGACCAGCGCGGCCGGCGTCAGCTTCGAAGCGATGGCGTTGAAGGTCGCATCGGTCGGCTTGTGCAGCTTGACGATTTCATCGGTGAAGGCGAGCGCCGCGCGCTGCACCTCGTTGAAGCATGTGGCCGACTGCCAGTTTTCCAACGCCTCGTTCTGCTCGTCGGTGACGCCAACGTTCTTGCCGATGCGCTTGTGCGCGACGATCTCATACGGCGCCTCGCACAGGATTCCGGTGCGGGTGATGGCAAGTTCGCGCACGACCGGATCGAGCTCACCCTTGTGCCTGATGGCGCCGCCCAGCCGGCAATATTGCTCGAAATAGCTCGGCGAATGCGCCATCATTCTGAAAATATTGGCATTGCGGTTCTTGCCGAGGATTTCGCGGGTACGATCGTTGTGTTTAGCGGGATCGCTGTATTCGATGCGGGCCATTTCTCACCTTGTTTTCTTTGATTTTGCAGGCGGATCATGCCTTGCGGCTCCCGGCGGATCAACCAGGCGATGCTCGGAAATCGCCACCACGCGCGCAAAATCCGGCTGCGCCTGAGCCAAAATGCCGCCGCATTGCTGTTCGAACTTGGCACGGTCGATATTCGCTGAGTGGGGACTCAATCAAAGCGAATACTCGTCGCGGGGTGTTCCGAGTAAAAATCATAGACCGTCCAGCGTGCTTGTCACGCAGCGATGAGTCATGCCCGAGTCTAGGGAGAAAGCATGAAGCAAGCCACCAAAAGGGCGGCCTCGGAGGCGCTTGCGCAAATGCTGGCGGTGACGGCAATGCTCGTCATCGCCAGCGTCATCTTCTACGCGCGGTGAAACCGCGCGCTTTGTGTGTAGAAGCGTTACGAAGCAATCCAGAAAACATCCGTTCCGCGTCACTCTGGATTGCTTCGGAGCTTTGCAGCTTCATTTCTCTTTTGCAAAATACGGAATCAGCCGCCCGGCGAATGGCTGAAAGGTCGCGCTGACCTGATCGCCAATGGCCAGATCGTGGTCGCCATGGGCCATCATGCGAAAACCTTCCGGCGTATCGACCAGCAAAATATTGTAGGGAACGTGCGCGCGGGTCTCCGGCGTTGCGGCGCGGCACACCAGCGAGGTCGCGTAGACCGCCCCTCTCCCACTTGCGGATTTCTCCACCGGATCCGGCGCGCCACAGGCTGCGCAAAAGCTGCGACGGAAATATTGCACCTTCCCGCAGGCGGCGCAGGATTGGTAGACGATGCCTTCGCCGCCCTGGTCCAATCCGCGTTCATCGCACCCGCTCCAGGAACATGCTGACATGCGACGACAGCACGCCGCCGTCGCCGTGCAATAGCGCGATCGAGGCATCGCGGACCTGGCGATTTTCAGCGCGCCCCGTCATCTGCAGATGGGTTTCGACCAGATGCGCCATCGCGCCGCCGACGCCGCAATGGCCGTAACTCAGCAGACCGCCATGGGTGTTCAGCGGCACCTCGCCGTCGCGGCCAAAATACCCTGCCCGCACCTTTGCTGCCGCTTCGCCGTGTTTGGCAAGGCCGAGATCCTCCAGCAGCATCGCCAGCGTGATGGTGAAACTGTCGTACACGGCCGCATAGCGCACGTCGGAGATCGCAATGCCGGATGCGGCTTTGGCTTTCGCGATCGAAATCTCGGCGCCGAGCTCGCTCAAGGCGGGCGCCGCGGTGACATGCTGATGGGTGTGTGCCTGGGCGGCGCCACGCACCTTAACGCCGGCTGAACCTGTGCGCTCGCGGCTGATCACAAACGCCGCGCCGCCATCGGACACCGGGCAGCAATCCAGCAGCTTAAGCGGCATCGCCACCGGCTTCGACGCCATCACGTCGGCGACCGTGATCGCCTCATGGAATTGGGCGCCGGGATGGGTCAGCGCGTGCGCGCGCATTAGCACCGCGAATTCGGCGAGATCTTCCTGGGTGACGCCGTATTCGTGCATGTAGCGCGACGCGACGAGGCCGTAATAGGCCGGGATCGTCGGACCCAGCGTCACCTCATAGTCGGGGTGGCCGACCTGCGCCAGCGCCTGAATCGAGGCGTCACGGCTTTGCCCCGTCAGGCGGTTCTCACCGCCGACCACCAGCACATGTTTTGCGATTCCCGCATCGACCAAATGATGCGCCAGCATGGTCATCGCGAGCCCGGTGGCGCCGCCGACCTGCACGGCGTGGGCGTAGGACGGCTGGATGCCGAAATGCTCGGCGAACACGGTCGCCAGCATGATGTGCGGCGAAACCGTTGAGTAGCCGCAGAGGATGCCGTCGATCTCGGAGCGCTTCAGCCCGGCATCTGCAATTGCCATCTCCGCTGCCTTGCTCATGAGATCGAGCGAGGACGAGCCTTCGTGCTTGCCGTAGGATGTCAGTCCGACGCCGGTGATGAAGCTCATGGTGACAACCGCCCCATCGTCATTCCGGGGCGCGCGAAGCGCGAGCCCGGAATCCATTTCGCCGCTATCGCCTCTGGATCGATGGACTCCGGGCCCGCGCCAAGTGGCGCGTCCCGGAATGACGAGGAGAGAGGCCTGGAATTCATCTTCAATACGACTTCGGCAGGCCCAGCACCTTCTCGGCGATAAAACTGAGAATGAGCTGCGGGCTGATCGGGGCGATGCGCGGGATCAAAGATTCTCGCAAGTAACGCTCGACGTGATATTCCTTGGCGTAGCCGAAACCGCCATGAGTCATGACGGCCTGCTCGCAGGCATGGAAGCCGGCTTCGGCGGCGAGATATTTGGCGGCATTGGCCGCCGGGCCGCACGGCATGCCCTGGTCGTATTGCCAGCCGGCCGAAAGCACCATCAGCCATGCGGCTTCCAGCTCCATCCAGTTTTTTGCGAGCGGGTGCTGGATGCCCTGGTTCATGCCGATCGGGCGATTGAACACGATGCGGTTCTTGGCATAGGCCGACGCCCGCGACAGCGCGACCTGGCCAAGCCCGACGGCTTCGGCTGCGATCAGGATGCGCTCGGGATTCATGCCGTGCAGGATATACTCGAAGCCGCGGCCTTCCTCGCCGAGGCGATCCTCGACCGGGATTTCAAAATTCTCGAAGAACAATTCGTTGGAATCGACGGGCTTGCGGCCCATCTTCTCGATCTCGTGCACGGCGACGCGCTGCTTGTCGAAATCCGTATAGAACAGGCTCAGGCCCTGCGTCGGCGTCTTCACCTCTTCCAGCGGCGTGGTGCGCGCCAGCAGGAGGATCTTGTTGGCGACCTGCGCCGTCGAGATCCAGACCTTTTGACCGTTGACGATATATTTGTCGCCCTTGCGCACGGCCCGGGTTTTCAGCTGCGTGGTGTTGAGCCCGGTATTGGGCTCGGTCACCGCAAAGCAGGATTTGTCGCGGCCGTCGATGATCGGCGGCAGCATGCGCGTGCATTGCTCCTTGGTGCCGAACACGACCACCGGATTGAGGCCGAACACGTTCATGTGCACCGCCGACGCACCCGACATGCCGGCGCCCGACTCCGAAATCGTGCGCATCATGATCGCGGCATCGGTGATGCCGAGCCCCGATCCGCCATATTCCTCGGGAATGCAGATGCCGAGCCAGCCGGCATCGGCCAGCGCGCGGTGGAAGTCGGCGGGATAGCCGCCTTCCTTGTCCTTCTTCAGCCAATAGGCGTCGTCAAAGCGCGAGCAGATTTTCCCGATCGCGTCGCGGATCGATTCCTGGTTGGCCGACAGCGCGAAATCCATGGTCTCAGTCCTTAGGTGTTTGATACGGCCTTGGTGACGCCGTCGCGAACCAGGGCGGCAATCTCGTCTGCCGAAAAACCTGCTTCCTGCAGAATCTCGGCGCTGTGTTCGCTGAGGCGCGGCGCCAGCCGAGTCATTTCCACCGGCGTCTCCGACCACCGCGCCGAGGAGCGCATGTTGCGAATACGTCCCTCGGTCGGATGATCGGTCACGGGCGCGAAATCGGTCGCGACGATGTGCGGATCCTGCAGCAGGCTTTCGAGGTCATGCATCGGCATGACCGGCACGTCGGCCTTTTCGAGGATGGCGGTCCACTCGGCCGTGCTCTTGGTTTCGAGGATGCGCGCCAGTTCGGCATAGACGGTGTCGATATTCGTGGCGCGGCCGGCAAAGGTTGCGAATTTCGGATTGCTGCGCAGATCGTCGCGGCCGGTAGCGGTGAAGAAATTCTCCCACTGCTTGTCGTTGTAGACGATCACGCAGATGTAGCCGTCGGACGTCTTGTAGGGCCGCCGGTCCGGCGACAGATGCCGGGCGTAGCCGCCCTTGTCGAGCGGCGGCTCATAAGTGAGCCCGCCCATATGATCGCCCATCACAAAACTCGCCATCGTCTCGAACATCGGGATGTCGACGCGCTGGCCGCGCCCGGTGCGGTCGCGATCCACAAGACTGGCGCAGATCGCACCGACCGCGGTGAGACCGACGATGCGGTCGACCAAAGCATTCGGAACATAACGCGGCACGCCGTCGCCGGTCTGCGCCATCAGCGCCGGCAGCGCGGTGGCCCCCTGGATCAGATCGTCATAAGCGGGTTTGGCGGCATAAGGCCCGTCCTGACCAAAACCGAACACGCCGGCATAGATCAGGCGCGGGTTGGTTTTCGAGACCACGTCGTAGCCGAGCTGCAGCCGCGCCATCGCCTGCGGGCGCACATTGTAGACCAGCACGTCGGCCTGCGCGATCAGCCGCAGCACGGCATCGCGTCCGGCCGGCTTTTTCAAGTCGAGGCAGATGCTGCGCTTGTTGCGGTTGGTGTTGAGGAACACCGGCCCCATGCCGGGATGCCGCGTCGGCCCGATCTGCCGCGTGACGTCGCCATCATGCGATTCCACCTTGATGATGTCGGCGCCGTAATCGCCGAGCGTCTGGGTGGCAAAGGGCCCCATCAGCACGGACGTCATGTCGACGACCTTGATGCCTTTCAGTGGTCCCATGCCCAATTCGCTCCCGGATGTCGTTTATTCCCCATCTAGTAACGGCAGGGTGAAACGAAGAGCAAGGGCGTCCGGCGTATGGACGTATGCGTGGCGGGGCTCGATACTTCGGGTCGTCCCGGCCTCGAGCCGGGACCCATACCGCGTTGTACTATCGATTGGGTAAGGTGGCTGACACCTTTTGCACCAACAACGTTCGGTGGCTATGGGTCCCGGCTCAAGGCCGGGACGACAAACTTACTTCCCCGGCTCCAACACCGAGACGTAATTCGCCACCGCGGCGCCACCCATGTTGAAGATGCCGGCGAGCTTTGGATTCTTCAGCTGCATGCCCTCGGGCGCCTGGCCGGTCAGCTGCATCGCGCTCATCACATGCATGGAGACGCCGGTGGCGCCGATCGGATGGCCCTTCGCCTTCAACCCGCCTGACGGGTTGACCGGCAGCTTGCCGTCCTTCTGTGTCCAGCCTTCTTTGATAGCGCGGGCGCCCTGCCCGCGCGGCGTCAGGCCCATCGCTTCATATTCGATCAGCTCGGCGACGGTGAAGCAGTCATGGGTTTCGACGAACGACAGATCGGAAAGGCTGACGCCGGCCTGCTGCAGCGCGCGCTGCCAGGCCACCGTGCAGCCTTCGAACTGCAGGATGTCGCGCTTGGACATCGGCAGGAAGTCCTGCGCGTGCGCGGTGGCGCGGAAATTCACCGCCTTGCCCATGGTCTTGGCGGTCTCCGAATCTGTCAGCACCAATGCTGCTGCGCCATCCGACACCAGCGAGCAATCGGTGCGCTTCAAGGGGCCCGCGACGAACGGGTTCTTCTCGCTCTCGGCACGGCAGAACTCATAGCCAAAGTCCTTGCGCATCTGCGCGTAAGGATTCGCAACGCCGTTCTTGTGGTTCTTCGCCGCGATCATCGCCAGCGCATCGGACTGGTCGCCATATTTCTGGAAATAGCTCTGCGCGATCTTGCCGAACACCCCGGCAAAACCGCCGACCGTGTCGCCGTCCTCCGGCAGATACGACGCTTTCAGCAGATACTTGCCGATCTCCGGACCCGGCGTGCGCGTCATCTGCTCGACGCCGACCACCAGCACGATCTTGGCCGCGCCTGCGGCAATCGCGCGGATGCCCTGATGCACCGCGGCCGAGCCGGTGGCGCAGGCATTCTCGACCCGCGTGGTCGGCTTGAAGCGCAATTTGGGGTCGGCCTGCAGCACCAGCGAGGCGGTAAAATCCTGCGGTGAGAAGCCGGCATTGAAATGCCCGAGCACGATCTCGTCGACATCGCCAGCAGAAATGCCGGCATCGGCCAATGCGTCGGTCGCTACCTTCACCACCAGGCTTTCAACGGTCTCCGCGTCGAACTTGCCGAATGGCGTGTGCGCCCATCCCACGATGCTGGCTGTCATGGTCGTTCTCCCTGTTCCGGTTCGGACGGTTTTGTACCCTATCGGAAAAAATACTTCACGCCGGTTTCAGCGTTTTCATCGCCCGCGCGCACATGGCTGAAATGCCGGCCCAGTTGCCGGACCGGATATCCGCCGCCGGGCAGAGCCAGGAACCGCCCACGGCCAGCACGTTCGGCTCGGCCAGCCACGCCGCGGCGTTGGCCTCGCCAATGCCGCCGGTCGGGCAAACCCGAATATGCGGAAACGGACCTGCGAGCGCACGCAGTGCCTTGATACCGCCGGACTGTTCCGCCGGGAAGAATTTGACGAGATCGAACCCGTGCGCCAGCGCCTGCATCAGTTCGGACGCAGTCGCGATACCCGGCGCAAACGGCAGGTCGCTGGCCGCAGCAGCCTTCAGCAGTTCGGGCGTCGCACCCGGGCTGATGCCGAATTTGGCGCCGAGCGCCTCAGTTCGCTTGAGATCATCGCCGTTCAGGATGGTGCCGATCCCGACAATGGCGTCCGGCACCTCCGCGATCATGGCCTTGGCGGCCTCGATCGCTACCGGCGTACGCAGCGTCACTTCCAGCACGCGCACGCCCCCGGCAACCAGCGCCCTGGCCAGCGGCACCGCGTGTTCCAGCCGCTCAATGGTGAGCACCGGGATGACGGTGGCGGACTTCACCAAGTCAGCGAGCTTTTCCTGCCTTGCTGTTACATTCACGCTCATAGGAACGCCTTGCGAGAGGTTGCTGGTGTGCCAACGATATCAGGCCGGCATCGCGTTGCGCGGAATAATCGCGCCGGGGTGACATACCACAACGCCGGCAAGACGGTGCCCGGCCCGCGCGGCCTCAACCGGCCCGGCACCCGCAAGCCGTGCGGCGATGTAGGCGGCTGCAAAACTGTCGCCGGCCGCCGTGGTGTCGACGACGGGCTTCGTCAGCGGCTCGGCCCGGGTCCGATGCAAAACGCCGTCGAGACGAAGGATGCTCGCGGGTTCGGAAAGTTTTAGCACCACCTCCCCGCCTGGAATGCGCGCCAGCAGATCCTCGTTGGTCGCTTTGGGATAGAGCGGTAGCAAATCCTCGGTCGAGGCCAAGACGATATCGGCGAGATCGAATGCGTCCTGATAAACGGTGCGGGCTATCTCCAGATCCGGCCAGCCGCGGGCGCGGAAGTTGGTATCGAAGGCAAAACGCGCGCCGCTTTCCCGCGCGCGCTTGATCCCCGAGAACAACCGCCCGCGACCGGCGTCGTTGTAAAGCGACAGCGTGATCGCCGAGAGGTAGACGATGTCGTAACTCGCGAGCGACTCCAGGATATCCGCTGTCTCCGGCAGATCCATCAGGCTGCGTGCGGCGGCGCTCTCGCGCCAGTGAAAGAAACGACGCTCGCCCTTGTCGTCGGTCTCGATCATGTAGAGGCCCGGCAATTTGCCTGGCAACCGCGACACACGCGTGGTGCCGACCCCCTCCGCGGCCCAGCCCGCAATCATCTCGTCGCTGAGCGTATCGTCGCCGAGCGCGGTGATGTAATCCGTGCCGGCGCCAAGCCGGGCAAGATAAACGGCGGTATTCAGCGTGTCGCCGCCATAGCCACGTGAAAACAGGCCGCCCTCGGCCTGTTTCAGCTCGACCATGCATTCGCCGATGCAGGCTACCCCGGTCATGACCGCATCCATGCGGCAGCGCTTATCGGCACGTCAGGCCGCGAATTTGCCGCCGAGTTCATCTGCGATGTGAATCCGGATGATGTCATCAAACGTCTTCTCGGCTGTGGTGAAGCCGAGCTTGAGCGCGCGGTCGGTGACGAAATCGCGCGGCCAGCCGCTGACGATGCTGATGATGGTCGGATCGGGCACCCGCTTGATGCGCGCGGTGACGTTCTTGCCGGCAACGCGATCAAGCGCTGCGATCTGTTCGCCGACGGTCACCGACATCCCGGGCATGCTGAGATTGCGCCGCGCGCCCATCGCATTGAGGTCCATGGTGCCCGCGTGCATGAGAAAGCCGACCGCCGATTTCGGCGAGGCATGCCAGTGCCGCACGTCTTCGGTCACCGGCAGCACCGCCTCCTCGCCCGCCAGCGGCTCGCGGATGATGTTGGAGAAGAATCCGGACGCCGCCTTGTTCGGCTTGCCCGGCCGCACGCAGATCGTCGGCAGGCGGATGCTGATGCCGTCGAGCAGGCCTTTGCGGGTGTAGTCGTTGATCAGGAGTTCGCAGATCGACTTCTGGGTGCCGTAGCTCGTCAATGGCGTATGGAAGAACTCGTCGCCGATCTTTTCGGGGAACGGCGCGCCGAACACCGCGATCGAGGACGTGAACACCAGCCGCGGCTTGTAGCCGCCGCCGATCGCACGAATCGCGTCGATCAGGTAGCGGGTGCCGTCGAGATTGATCCGGTAGCCCTTGTCGAATTCGGCCTCCGCCTCGCCCGACACGATGGCGGCGAGATGGAAGATCACGTCAGGCCGTTCGGCGATCAGCGGCGCGGCGGCGCCGGCATCGGCAAAATCGGAGGCAACGACGTTGACCGGGATCGAGCTGGCCGGCTTGGTGGGTGCCACCACGTCCTGCAGCGTCATGCGGGTGATGTCTTGCTTGCCGAGGCGGCCGTCGCGCAGCAGTTGCTCGGTCAGCTTGCGGCCGACCATGCCGGCGGCACCCAGAATAAGAATGTGCAAGACCTACTCCTTTTTCATTATTGGTCGTCCCGGCCTTGAGCCGGGACCCACACGCCGCGGCCGATGTGACTGAGACGAAATGGTTGACGACTTCGTTTCAACGATTGCTGCCGGTGGTTATGGGTCCCTGCTTCGGAGCGCAATTGCGCCCTAGGCCGGGACGACAGCGTTGGCTTGTTAGTTCTTGCTTCTGGCCTGCGTGCTCACTCTTTCACGGCTCCCGTCATGGCCGACACATAATGCTCGACGAAGAAGGCGTAAAGGATAACCAGCGGCAGCGAGCCCGCCAGCGCACCGGCCATCAACGATCCCCAGCGATAGACGTCGCCATCGACGAATTCGTTGACGATCGCGACCGGCACCGTCTTGTTCTGCACCGAAGTCAGGAAAGTCAGCGCGTAGATGAACTCGTTCCAGCACAGCGTGAAGCAGAAGATGAAGGCCGAGATCAATCCCGGGATCGCCAGCGGCAGCACGATCTTGGTCAGGATCTGCCATCGGCTGGCGCCGTCGATCAGCGCGCACTCTTCCAGCTCGAACGGGATGGTCTTGAAATAGCCCATCAACAGCCAGGTCGAGAACGGGATCAGGATGGTCGGATAGGTCAGGATCAGCGCGAACGGCGTGTCGAACAGCCCATATTGGAACACCACGGTCGCGAGCGGAATGAACAGGATCGAGGGCGGCACCAGATAGGACAGGAAGATCAGCCCGCCAACCCATTGCGCGCCGCGATAGCGCAGCCGCACGATGGCATAGGCCGCCAGCACGCTGGCGAAGATCGACAGTACGGTCGAGCAGACCGCCACATACATCGTGTTCCACAGCCAAAGCGGATAGTAGCTACCGAACAGCAGCTTGTAGATGTGCTTGAACGTCGGATTCCAGGTCCAGAACGGATTGTACGTATTGAGGTCGAGCAGCTGCTCGTCCGGCTTGATGGCGGTGAGCGCCATCCAGTAGAACGGGAACAGCAGCACGACCACGATGATCCCCAGCGGCATATAAAGCGTCACCAGGCGCCGCGGCAGCGACTCAAGATAGCTCATGCCGACGGAATGATCGTCGGCAGCCGCCGTTCGCGACGATCCCGACAACACCCCTTTGAGGTCGAGCCTCTGTGTGGGCAGATCAGTCATTGTTTTCACCTTGCTGCCACTTGCGGCGCTGCAGTCCGAACCAGGAGACCATGATCGCCGCCAGCAGGAACGGAATCATCGCATTCGAGATCGCGGCCCCCTCACCGAGAACGCCGCCGATGATCGCCCGCTGATAGGACAGCGTCGCCATCAAGTGCGTAGCATTGACCGGACCGCCGCGCGTCATCGCCCAGATCAACTGGAAATCGGTGAACGTGAACAGCACCGAGAAGGTCATCACGACGGCAATGATCGGCGTCAGCAGCGGATAGGTGATGAACCGGAACCGCTGCCAGCTGGTCGCACCATCGAGCGTCGCGGCTTCGTAAAGCGACGGCGACACCGTCTGCAGCCCGGCCAGCAGCGTGATCGCAACGAAGGGAACGCCGCGCCAGATGTTGGCGAAGATCACGCAGATCCGCGCCCAGGTCACATCGCCGAGGAAATTGATATTGTCGGTGATCAGTCCCATCTGCTTCAGCGACCAGGAAATGATCGAGAACTGCGAATCGAAGATCCACCAGAACGCCAGCGCCGACAGCACCGTCGGCACGATGAAGGGGATCAGCACCAAGGCTCGCAGCATGGCCTTGAACGGCATGTTCTCGTTCAGCAGCAGCGCGAGATAAAGACCGATCGCGAACTTGATGACACTGGCGACGGATGTGTAGAGCAGCGTGTTGAATACCGACAGCCAGAAGATCGAGTCGCCCCACAGCCACTCATAGTTTTCCAGGCCGACGAACGCGCCGGGCCTGCCGATGCGCGCGTCGGTGAACGAAATCCAGATTCCCAGCCCCAGCGGATAAGCCAGGAACAGAACCAGGAACACCATCGCGGGCAGCATGAACCAGAAGCCGAGATAGTTGCGGTTGGCCTTGATCAGGTCCCACCTCGACGCCTCGCGAATCGGCCGTCTGGCAGTCCGGGGTTGGAGGGCGACGTCAGCCATTGACAAAATCCCGCAAGTGTAACGGCCGTGGCGCCGTCTCGTCCTCGATAGCGAAGCATCCGGCAACTACGGGCGGCATTTGCGTGCCGCCCGTAGCTGTTGTCATCAGCGATAGATGCGCTTCAGCTGCCGTTCGGCGATCGCAATCGCACCGGCGGCGGTCTCACGGCCGGTGCAATAGTTCGCGAACATGTCGACCACCAGGAAGTCGGCGATCGCGGTCGCCGCCTTCTCGCCGGGGGTACCGATGCCGGAAGCCGGAAGCGCGCGCTTGCTGGCCTGGCCAAACACCGCGTTCTTCGGATCTGCCGTCCACACCGGCGAGTTGTCGTAGGCGTTGAGCGTGTGGGTCAGATAACCGCGCGCGCCGGTCAGCCACTTGTCGTAGTTTTCCTTTTCCAGCATGAAGGCGATGAAGGCCTTGGCGGCGTTCGGATACTTCGTGAATTTGAACGCCAGGATCGGGACGCACAGCTGAAGTTCAGTCGGCTTGCCGATCGGACCGACCGGATACAGCGCGTGATAGGTGTCCTCGGTGAGCTCTTTCTTGGTCGGGTCATCCTTGGCCGCGACATAGATCGAGATGCCGTTGGCGGTGACATAGAGTTCGCCCGAGAGGTACGCCTTGTTATTGGAACCATCGTTCCACGACGCTGCACCCGGAATGAAGGTTTCCGAAAGCGCCTTGGTGTATTCCAGCGCCTTCAGGGTCTCCGGCGAGTTGATGATCACCTTGTCGCTCTTGTCGACGGTATAGGCGCCGTGACCCCAAAGGATCCAGTGCAGCCAGCCATTGGCGTCGCCGGTCGCATGGCCGAGCGCGAAGCCCGCCGGGGTATTGTTTTTCTTGAGCGCCTTGCACAGTTCAAGGAAGCCGGGGAAGTCCTTGGGAAACTCGCTGAAGCCCGCTTTGTCCACGGCAGACTTTCGATAGGTCATGTAGCCGCCGATGGTGGCGACCGGGATACCCAGCCAGTTGTTGCCCTGCTTACAGGTAATAGCCGCGGCTTCGGTCCATCCGCCGTATTTCTTGCCGAGATAATCGGCGACGTCGTTCAGCGGCATCACCTGGGTCGGGAATAGCTGCGGCAGCGTATGCAGGCCCCAGACGACATCCAGTCCGGAACCGGTATTCGCAGCGACGGACGCCTTCGGCTGCACGTCCTCAAAGGACTCGCTGAACACGTTCATCTCGGTGCCGGTCGCGGCTTTGAAGGCGGCGACCATGGCGTTGAAGGCATCGTCTTCCGCCGGCACGAAACGCTTCCAGCGCATCACCGTCAGCTTGGCGCCCGGCTCCGCTTTCCACGGCGAGGCTTGCGCCCAGGCCTTGGCGAAATCCAGCAGTGCAGGCCCGGTCAGCGCGCCAGCCGCGGCCAGCGCAGTGCTGCCTTGAAGCAGCGAGCGGCGAGTAAAATCGTGCATGGTAGATCCTCCCCTGTGAATTTGATTTTGATTATGTTTTTTAGGCGTTCAGTCGCTTTCCTGTGGTCTCGTCAAACAGATGGACGAGCGCAGGATCTGGCTTCAGCCGGATCTTGTCGCCCGGATTGAATTGATGTCGCTCGCGGAACACGGCGACGACCTGTTCGCCGCCGAGCTTGGCGAAGACCTGGGTCTCCGAGCCGGTCGGCTCGACCACCACGATCTCGGCTTCGGCGCCGTCATCGGCGATGGTGAAATGCTCGGGCCGGACGCCATAGACCGCCGGTTTACCTTCGGAGTTGGCCGGTGCCGACATCAGCGGCAGCCTGACACCGTTCGGGCCTTCGAAACCGGCGATGCCGTTCGACTTCACCTTGCCTTTGAGGAAGTTCATCGCCGGCGAACCGATAAAGCCCGCCACGAACTGGTTGGCCGGCGTATCGTACAGTTCGAGCGGCGTGCCCATCTGTTCGACGATGCCGTCATGCATCACCACGATTTTGTCGGCCATGGTCATGGCTTCGATCTGGTCGTGGGTGACGTAGACCGTCGTAGTGCGCAGGCGCTGGTGCAGTTCCTTGATTTCAGTGCGCATCGCTACGCGCAGCTTGGCGTCGAGGTTGGACAGCGGCTCGTCGAACAGGAACACCTGGGGATCGCGAACGATGGCGCGGCCCATCGCGACGCGCTGACGCTGACCACCGGACAATTGCCGGGGATAACGCTCGAGCAATGGGGTCAGCGCCAGGATTTCCGCGGCACGCTTGACGCCGGTGGAGATCTCCTCAGGCTTGGCGCCGCGCAGCTTGAGCGAGAAGCCCATATTGTCGGCGACCGTCATATGCGGATAGAGCGCATAGTTCTGGAACACCATCGCAATGTCGCGCTCTTTCGGCTGGACATTGTTGACCACCTTGTCGCCGATCGAAATCGTGCCTGACGTGATGTTTTCCAGGCCCGCGAGCATCCGCAGCAGGGTCGATTTGCCGCAACCGGAGGGGCCGACGAGCACGACGAACTCGCCGTCCTCGATCGGAATCGAAACGCCGTGCAAAACCTCAAAATTACCGAACGACTTTCGCACGTCGCGAATCTGTACCGACGACATCGGACTTCTCTCCCCTCAATTTCTGTTTTCTGACGCCATCGGATGTAAGATCGGCGCCACGCTGTCTTGTTCGACTCTAATGCCATCCAGCCGAATTCAGCCAAGCATTATCATCCGCAGTTTGGCGGTTTTTAGCAATGCGATGGTAGCGCTGTCAATAATTGTTCATTTGTCTAGTTTCTTATGGTAAGAGCGCGGAATGGCACGAAAACCGACGAAGTCTGGCAAAATCCGCCTCACCGAGGTCGCCAAGCTGGCTGGCGTGTCGCCAATCACCGCATCCCGCTTCTTCAGAAACCCGGATGCGCTGTCGCTCGCCAAACGCGAACGCGTTGACAGCGCCGTAAAGGAGCTGGGCTATGTGCCCAATCTGGCGGCGCGCGCGCTGGCCTCGCATCGCACCGAAGTCATCGGCGTCGTGATTCCGTCTTTGACCAACAGCGTGTTCGCCGACGTCTTGCGTGGCATTTACGATTCATCCGAGCAGAGCCGCTACAGCATCCAGTTGACCAATACGCGCTACAGCATCCTGCAGGAAGAGAAGATGTTGCGGCTGTTCCGGGCGCAGAAGCCGGCCGGATTGATCGTGACCGGCATCAACCAGACCGCGGAATCCCGCGCCATCCTAGAGACCATGGATTGCCCGGTCGCGCAGATCATGGAGATCGGCGACAGCCCGGTCGACATGATGATCGGCTTTTCGCATTATGATGCCGGTTTTGCAGCCATTTCGCATATTCTCGAGCAAGGGCGCCGGCGTATCGGCTTCCTCGGCGCGCGGATGGATCCCCGCGTCCAACGACGGTTCGACGGCTATCGCGACGCCATGAAGGCGGCCTCGCTGTTCGATCCAAACCTCGTCGTCACAACGACGGTGCCGACCACCGTGACACTTGGCGGTACGCTGTTCGCAGATCTCATTGCGAAGACGCCTGATATCGACGCGGTATTCTGCGTCAATGACGACCTTGCGCTCGGCGTGCTGTTCGAATGCCAGCGCCGCCAGATATCAGTTCCCGGCGAGATGGCGATTGTCGGCTTCAACGATCTGGAATTCATGGCTTCCGCCGTCCCTTCCCTCACCAGCGTGCGCACCAATCGCTATGAGATGGGCCGTCACGCCATCACCATGGTGATCGACGCGATCGAGGGCCGCCGGCCGCGGGAACCGGTCCTCGATCTTGGTTTTCAACTCATGATCCGCGAAAGTTCGACGCCGCAGACGGCTTGAGCCTTGTTTCGCGGGGCTCATGCGGGGTTGCATAGAAAATGGTAGCGCTGTCTTTTGGCGCGAACTAGGATCGAACAAGAGAGTCAGAAATTGGATGCGCGGCCGCGTTTGCAGCGGATGAAATTTTGAGCATGGTGGAAACCGCTGCCGTGATCTGAGCCGCAGTTTGCAGTGCGGGAGGAACCAATGAAAAAAAATGACGACAACAATAATGGTGCCAGCAATGGCAAGGGACGGAAGCTTCGTTCCCTCGAGTGGTTTAACAACCCGCACAATCCGGGGATGACCGCGCTCTATCTGGAGCGCTATCTGAATTACGGCCTGACCCGGGAAGAACTGCAGTCCGGCAAGCCGATCATCGGCATCGCGCAGACCGGCAATGATCTGTCGCCGTGCAACCGCCACCATCTCGAACTGGCGCACCGGGTGCGCGAGGGCATCCGTATGGCCGGCGGGATTGCGATGGAATTCCCGGTGCATCCGATCCAGGAAACCGGCAAGCGCCCGACCGCGGCGCTCGACCGCAACCTCGCCTATCTCGGGTTGGTCGAAATCCTGTTCGGCTATCCGCTCGATGGTGTGGTGCTGACCACCGGCTGCGACAAGACCACCCCGGCGTGCCTGATGGCGGCCGCGACCGTCAATCTGCCCGCTATCGTGCTCTCGGGCGGCCCGATGCTCAACGGCTGGCATCAGGGCAAGCGCACGGGTTCGGGCACCGTGGTCTGGAAGGCGCGCGAAGAACTGGCCGCCGGCGACATCGACTACGAGCAGTTCATGAATATCGTGGCCTCCTCCGCCCCCTCAGTCGGCCATTGCAACACCATGGGCACGGCCTCCACTATGAATTCGCTGGCGGAAGCGCTCGGCATGTCGCTGCCGGGCTGTGCGGCGATCCCCGCGCCCTATCGCGAGCGCGGCCAGATCGCCTACGAAACCGGCAAGCGTATCGTCGAGATGGTCTGGGAGGATCTCAAGCCGTCCGACATCCTGACCCGCAAGGCGTTCGAGAACTGCATCGTGGTGAATTCGGCGATCGGCGGCTCGACCAACGCGCCGATCCATATCAACGCACTGGCGCGCCATATCGGCGTCGAATTGTCGATCGACGACTGGCAGAAGCATGGCCACGACGTTCCCTTGATGGTGAACATGCAGCCGGCCGGTTTCTATCTCGGCGAGGAATACCACCGCGCCGGCGGTCTGCCCGCCGTGGTACGCGAATTGATGGCGCACAAGCGCATCCACGAGGACGCCAAGACCGTCAACGGCCGCACCATGGGTGAGAATTGCCGCGAGGCGGCCAAGCCCGATGGCGACGTGATCTGGAGCTATGACAAGCCGCTGGTGAAGGACGCCGGCTTCCTGGTGCTGCGCGGCAATCTGTTTGATTCTGCGATCATGAAGACCAGCGTGATCTCCAAGGAATTCCGCGACCGCTATCTGGTTAATCCGAAGGATCCCAACGCCTTCGAAGGCCGGGCCATCGTGTTCGAGGGTCCCGAGGACTATCACGACCGGATCGACGATCCCGCGCTCAATATCGACGAGCACTGCGTCCTGTTCGTGCGCGGCACCGGTCCGATCGGCTATCCCGGCGGCGCCGAGGTCGTGAACATGCAGCCGCCGGCGGCGCTGATCAAACGCGGCATCCTGTCCCTGCCCTGCATCGGCGACGGCCGGCAGTCCGGCACCTCGGGCTCTCCGTCGATCCTCAACGCCACGCCGGAGGCCGCCGCCAATGGCGGGCTTGCGGTGCTCAGGACCGGCGACAAGGTTCGCATCGACCTCAACAAGGGCTCCGCCAATATCCTGATCCCGGACGCCGAATTGAAGCAGCGCCATGCCGATCTCAAGGCCAATGGCGGTTTCAAATATCCGGCCAACCAGACGCCGTGGCAGGAACTCTATCGCTCGACCGTCGGCCAGCAAGCCACCGGCGCCTGCATGGAGTTCGCGACGCGCTATCAGGACATCGCCGGCACGGTCGGCGTGGCGCGGGATAATCATTAAGCTGCAATGTCATTGCCGGGCTTGACCCGGCAATCCATCCCTCTTGAGAAGATGGATACGCGGGTCAAGCCCGCGTATGACACCGAAGATAATTCGCTAAGGTTCAAAGGAAGAAGAAGATGTCTGATCGACTGAAGGGAAAGCGTGCTGTCGTCACCGCCGCGGCGGCGGGCATCGGGCGTGCCTGCGCAATTGCATTCGCGCGTGAAGGCGCCACCGTGATCGCCACCGACATCAATGAAAGCGGCATCGCCACCCTGGGCAAGGAAGGCATCGCCGAGACGGCCCGGCTCGACGTTCGCAGCACCGCCGATGTCGACGCTTTCGCCAAGCGCGTTGGAAAGATCGACATCCTGCTCAATGCGGCGGGCTTCGTGCACCACGGAACCATCATGGAGTGTTCGGAAGAAGACTGGGATTTCTCGTTCGACCTCAACGTCAAATCCATGCACCGGACCATCAAGGCGTTTCTGCCGTCCATGATCGCGGGCGGCGGCGGCAGCATCGTCAACATCTCGTCCTGCGCGGCGCTGCGGCCGCCGGCCAACCGTTATGTCTATAGTGCGTCCAAGGCGGCGGTTTCGCTGCTCACGCGCGCGGTTGCGCTCGACTTCATCAATCAGGGCATCCGCTGCAACAGCATCTGCCCCGGCACCGTGGAGACACCTTCGATGCTCGATCGCGCGGCCGCCGCCGGCCCGGATGGACGCGAGAAGTTCGTTGCCCGCCAGAAGATGGGCCGCCTCGGTACCGCAGAGGAAATCGCGGCCATGGCGATCTATCTTGGGAGCGACGAAAGCGCATTCACCACCGGCGTCGACCTCGTCGTCGATGGCGGCTACATGCTCTAACGGCCACGCGATCAAGGGATTCCGGCATGAACAAGATCGATCTGAACGGCCGCTGCGCCGTCGTCACCGGCGGCGCGCAGGGTTTTGGCCGCGCGATCACCGAACGCTTCGTGGCGTCCGGCGCGAAAGTCGCGATCTGGGACAACGACCTGCCGTTCGCGGAAAAGACGGCCAAGGAAATCGGCGACAATGTCAGGGCATTCAAGGTCGACGTTTCGGATCTGGCCGCCGTCGAAAGCGCACGCGAGGCGACGCTGAAAGCGTTCGGCAAGATCGACATCCTCGTCAACAATGCCGGCATCACCGGTGCCAACAAGACCGTCTGGGAGATGGACCTCGGAGACTGGCGCAAGGTGATGGCCATCAACCTCGACGGTCCCTTCATCTGCTGCAAGGCCGTGGTGCCGGCGATGCTCGCCAACAAATACGGCCGTATCGTCAACATCGCCTCGATCGCCGGCAAGGAAGGTAATCCGAACGCCGCGCATTATTCGGCGTCCAAGGCCGGTGTAATCGCGTTGACAAAATCGCTCGGCAAGGAGCTGGCGGCGCACGATATTCTCGTCAACGCCGTGACGCCGGCGGCCGCGAAGACCGCGATCTTCGATCAGATGACGCAGCAGCACATCGATTTCATGCTGGCGAAAATCCCGAAAGCCCGCTTCTTGCTGGTGCAGGAGTTAGCGTCGATGGTGGCGTGGCTGGCGTCGGAAGACTGCGCGTTCTCGACCGGCGCCGTGTTCGATATTTCCGGCGGCCGGGCGACCTATTGAAATGGGCACGATCCGGGAAGGCGGATGCCTGTGCGGCGCGGTCCGGTTCAAGACCGACGGCGAGCCGGTCAATATCCGGATCTGCCACTGCCGCAATTGCCAGAAGTCGATGGGATCGCCATTCTTTGCCCGCGCGCTGTTCGACCAGCGCGCGCTGACGGTCGAGGGCGACACTGCGGGTTATTTATCCTCGGACGCACTCGACCGGATGTTCTGCAAGGCCTGCGGCACCCGTCTGTTTTCCCGGCGAACCAACGGCACGGTGGTCGGCGTCGCGCTTGCCGCCTTCGACGACCGCAACACCTTTGCGCCGACCGAGCACATCTGGGTCTCGGAAAAGGTCGATTGGGTACGACTCGACGACGGCCTACCGCAATACCAGGAGACGGTTCCCCAGTGACGCCGACGTGCTAGGCTGAGCCCAGCACAGCGCGTGAATCGGGGCAGATCGATTGAACATCTCATTGTACGCAGTATCGGTCTGGGTATTGCCGGTCCTGCTCGCCATCACCCTGCATGAGGCCGCCCACGCCTTTGCCGCCTATCGCCTCGGCGACAACACGGCCTGGCAACTCGGCCGGGTCAGCCTCAACCCCTTCAAGCATATCGACCCGTTCGGGACCGTCATTCTCCCCGGCTTGCTGCTGCTGTCGCATTCGCCGTTCCTGTTCGGCTACGCCAAGCCGGTGCCGGTGAATTTCCGCAATCTGAACCATCCCCGGCTCGACATGGTCTGGGTCGCGCTGGCGGGCCCGGCCACCAACATCGTCCTGGCCGTGCTGGTGGCCCTTGCCTTCCATATCATGCCCCTGGTGCCCGCGAATGCGGCGCAATGGACCGCGGACAACCTCAAAAATGCGTTCCTGATCAATATCGTGCTGGCGATCTTCAACATGCTGCCGATCCCGCCGCTGGACGGCGGCAGGGTCGCGGTGGGGCTGCTGCCACGGGTGCTGGCTTACCCGCTGTCGCGGCTGGAACCCTATGGCATGCTGATCCTGATCGGCCTCCTGATCCTGCTGCCGATCCTGGGCAGCCAGCTCGGCCTAAATCTTGATGTTATTTCGGCAATACTGCGGACACTGACCGGCTATGTGATCCGTGCGCTTCTCTTTATCACGGGCAACGCATAAACCTTAGATAGAGAACGCCGGATACGGAGGAGTTGGCTTGGAGCCATGGTGATCAAAGCTGCCGACATGTTGATCGCACGACGCGCCGACACCCGCGCGAGGGCGGATTTTGCCACCTGGAAAATGCTCGCCAAGCTCAACGGCGCTTCCGCCCTGCCCGCCGAGGCGCAAGGTTTTCTCGTCAGCTACAGGCAGCTGCTCGAAAAGATGACGGATGCGGATGCTTCCGAGGCGACCATCCAGCTGATGTACAAGAGCTATTATGCGGAGATGGGCGGCGCCGGAACCCCGCCGGAAATTCCCGCGCGATCCAGCGATCCCGCCGCCGACACCGGCAACGTCACCGCCTTTCGCCGGCCGCCTGCCAAGCCAAAGGCCGCTGCATCAGGACCGCAGGCAAAACCGCGGCTTCCGGTGGCGCTGATCTTTGCGTGCCTCGTTGTCGTCTATGTCGGCATCCGCTATTTCTGGCGATAGCCAACCCTCGCGCAAGAAAGCGACATGAGCAACGAAGCAGATCCGCTTGCGCAGTTCGGGCTCGACGCCGTCGATCTCAGATGGACGTTGCGGGACATTGCCGGAAGGCGATCGTTCAACAAGGATCATTTGGCGAAACTGATCGAGCTTGACCTCGTCGCAATGCGTGGAGACGCCCCGTACCTGACGCCAAATGGGCAGACTGCGGCATGGGGCAAAGAGAGCTGACCGTGGCGCGGCATACGGTTGCAGGCGTAACGCGTGATTGCCGGGATGACGGTGACCTTCGCGGCCGTACGATGCCTCCGAGCTACGGCCTTCTATTCCAGGGCGGGATGATTTTGAAACCGCGCTGATCGACGCGATACGTCTTCGCGACATTTTTGCGTTTCAGTGGCATGCAGCGCCGGCGCGTGCCCGGAATTCACCGCGACATGGAATATTCCCTGCACGCACGATCCATCGCAGCAGCTAGGCGGCGAACACGATGCCGGGCATAATGGCGCTGCGAGTTTAGCCAAACATTCAAAAATATCCTTACGATTCCTTGGAGGGGAAATGAAGCGATCCATTGCAGCTTTGGTGATGACCACGAGCCTGGTATTTGCAGGTGCAGCGTTTGCGCAAACGCTCGACAAGGTCGGCAAGGTCGGAAGCCTCGGAGATCAATCGGGCCTGTACGCCGACATCGGCGGCCCCGGCTCCAGCGTCGCCGCGCAGATGGCGATCGAGGATTCCGGTTTGCTGGCGAAGGGCTGGAAGATCGAACTGATCTCGGCGGATCACCAGAACAAGCCTGATGTCGGCGTCAACATCGGCAAGCAGTGGATCGACGTCGAGAAGGTCGACGTGTTCGTCGATCTCGCCAGCTCCGGCGTCGGCCTTGCGATCTCCAACCTTGCCAAGGACAAGAACGTCGTCAATTTGAACTCCGGTTCGGCGTCGTCGGATCTGACCGGCGCGCAATGCTCGCCGAACACGATTCACTGGGTCTACGACACCTGGATGCTGGCCAACGGCACCGGCAAGGCGCTGGTCAAGTCCGGCGGCGACAGCTGGTTCTTCCTGACGGCGGACTACGCCTTCGGTCACGCGCTCGAACGCGATACGGCTGCGGTCGTCACCGCCAATGGCGGCAAGGTGCTCGGCGGCGTCAAGCATCCGCTCAACAATGCCGACTTCTCCTCTTTCCTGCTGCAGGCGCAGAGCTCGAAGGCGAAGATCATCGGCCTTGCCAATGCCGGCGGCGACACCACCAACTCGATCAAACAGGCGGCCGAGTTCGGCATCGTCTCCGGCGGGCAGAAGCTCGCGGGCATGCTGATGTTCATCACCGACGTTCATGCGCTCGGGCTGAAGGTCGCGCAGGGCCTGAACTTCACCGAGACGTTCTATTGGGACGCCAACGACAAGACCCGCGCCTTCACCAAGCGCTTCAACGAAAAGCACAAGAAAGGCCCGCCTACCATGGTGCAGGCCGGCGTCTATTCCTCGCTGATCCATTACTTCAAGGCGCTCGAAGCGCTCGGCGGCAACCCGCATGACGGCCGCGCGGTGGTCGCCAAGATGAAGGAAATGCCGACTGACGACGACCTGTTCGGCAAGGGTACGGTTCGTGCCGATGGCCGCAAGATCCATCCGGCCTATCTGTTCGAGGTGAAGAAGCCGGCGGATTCGAAATATCCGTGGGACTATTACAACCTCGTCGCCACCATCCCGGCCGAGGAAGCCTTCATTCCGCTCGACAAGAGCGTCTGCCCGTTGCTGAAGAAGACCTGAGCCGGCGGATCGTCCCAAGTGCAAAATGCCGGCGAGCGATCGCCGGCATTTTTGTTTGGGGCGATCGGCGCGAAACAAGTCCGTCGCGAGATGCTCTGATTCAATTTTCAAACAGCTAACCAATCCGTCGTCCCGGCCTTGAGCTCAGATGCGCAATTGCGCATCTGTGGTCAAGCCCGGGACGACAGCGGTGATTGTAGACGCGCAATCATTCAAAACGTGGCTTCGCCTTCTCGCGACGCAATTGCGCCCGAGCTTTGCCAGAAACTTCCCGCCCTCCAATAAGAGGGCGCAGGGAAGACCGGGTGCGCGCTGCACCCGCGGTCCCGTGTGCGGTTTGCACTAAAAAAGCTGCACACGAGCATACAGGGCAGCGGAGAACACCCGGCCTCCCTGCGCAATGGCTTTACGGCTTATGCCGTGATCTCCCCGGAGACGAGTTCTTGGTTGACTCCGTCGCTGCCGGTTCAGCTCACGCTTCTCCGGCAACTTGACGCCTGCAACGGGCGCCAGGACCACACGGTTTTGCCGTACGCTCATCCACGCCGTCGTCGAGGCGTAAACCAGCGCCCACCGCAACCCGCCCAACGTCCGTGACGACGGCCGACGCCCTTCTGACCAGGACGGGATGGCGATAGATGCGCACTGATTTGGGTCGGCCGACAACAGAAATATTTTTGATTTACAGAAATTTTCTGCTTGACACGATTTCCGCAAATCAGAACTGATTTGCCCGTCGGGTCGTTTTGTCGCGGCCAGCCGTCAACATGAACGGAAGGGAATGGGCTCGCTCGCATCAAAAACCCACAAACAAATCAGATTAAAAACACACAAGGAAATCAGACTGCACCCGCCAACCAAAATACCGCGGGAACAATCCGGTCCTGTCGGCATTATCGTCAACGCTTCGAATTCCGGGAGACTTCCATGAAAACGGCAAAGATCATGCTGGCTGGACTGGCCGCCCTCACCTTCGTTTCGGCGGCCTCAGCCCAGCAAGCGATGACGGGAACGGTCACGCGAATTGACCGGACCGACGGGACGATCGCAATCCAGCTGCACCGGACTCCAACGCAGAGCGGTACCGTCGGCGCCAGCACCAGCGGCGCCAAAACAGACGGTCCTGCCGAAGAGCTCAAGACCAAGATCCAGGGCAATCTGTTGAACATCCTGCACGCCGGTGACCGGGTCAAGTTTACGCTCACCGACGCGGGTGGCAGCAAAACCATTACCAACGTCGAACGACCGTAACTGACAGGGCACGCACAGCCAGATCGAAACGCAAAAAGGGCCGCGGCAAAACCGCGGCCCTTTCTCCTGGAAGGGTCTGTCGTTACTCGGTGCAGACCTTGGTCGTCTTCATGCCGGTTTCGGCCTCCGTCTTGGTCTTGAAGATGCCGTTGTCGACGATGGTGGTGGTCGTGCTGGTCGGCTTGGTTTCGACCACCGTGCACTTCTTCGTGGTGCTGTCGCGAACCACGTAATATTCGGCAGCCATCGCGGTCCCGGCTACGCTCGTTGCGGCAAACGCCAGCGCGCCGATCATCAGAAATTTCTTCAAGGTATGCTCCTCCGAGTTCTTAGTGATGCCATCAGCAACCCGCGGAGAAACCGGATGTTCCACTTTTTCCCGAATGGTTTTCAGCTCCCGGATTCCATTACGGTCTATGCGCGGCGGGCAACTCGGAAACAGGTCGGGAATAGTCGGCAGTACCGCCCAGTAAAGACCTCAGTCTTTCCGGGGCCCCGGAACAAACATAAGACCGGGAACTTATCGACGTGATCGCAATCATGCGATGGAGGACGACTGCATGAGACGCATTGCATTGATTGGCTGCGCGCTGCTGCTGGCAATGACCGCATCCGCTTCCGCCAGGCTGGGAATTGCGCCGCTCACCGTGTCGGATGACGGGGTGACCCAGGTCAAGCACGGACGTGGGCACGGTCGCGGACATCGCGGGGGCCGGGGTCACCACCGTGGTTGGGGCCGAGGTCACCACCGTGGTTGGGGCCGAGGTCGCGGACACCATTACGGCTGGCGTCATCACCGTCGCTTCTACTGAAACTCTGATTCGTCTTGTGCTGCTTTCATCGATCCATTGCCCCGACGAAAGCAGGCAGGCAACGGCGGTATGGACGGTCGCGCCCAACAGGCGCGGCCAGTTCAGTTTTCTGACACTGGTCAGCCCAGTTCCATCTCGACGGCGATCCGGATCAGGTCGGAATGGTTCTTGGCGCCGAGTTTCTGCTTCAGCAGCGAAGTGGTGTTGGCCACGGTCTTGTAGGAAATATCGAGCGCGTCGGCGACTTCGACGATTTTGTCGCCGCGGCCCAGCAGGCGCAGGATTTCCAGTTCGCGCGCGGTCATTTGCGAGGCCGGATTGGCTTTGATGGAGGCGCCCGAGAACGTCACCGCCTCCGCCAGTTGCGGCGAGATGAAATTCTCTCCCGAAGCCACCTTGCGGACGGCCTTTACCAGCGTCCGTGGATCGTCGCCCTTGGCGACGTAACCCTGTGCGCCCATTTCCACCGCGCGAACCACGAAGGCAGGGTCGTCATTCATGCTGAACATGATGATTTTCGCGTCCGGATCCTCCTTGCGGATCCGTCGCATCAGCTCAAATCCCGAGACGTCGGGAAGTTTGATATCGATGATTGTGACATCCGGCCGTCGCGTCATAAAGGCCTTGTGACCGGATTTGGCGTCCGCAGCCTCGTCAATTTTCACCGTCGCGTCCGAAGCGAACAGCGAACGGCATCCGGAGACGACCACTGGATGGTCGTCGACGATCAGGATCCTGGTTGCCGATTTGGCGATGTTCTGCATCCTTGCCGCCCCTTTTGGGATAAATAGGCATTTCGCGATAATTGAAAAGTGAAACCTGCGCTACGGGAGTTAGAATAGTCCGAATGTGGCAGAATCTTTCCCTTCGCATGCGGCTGATTCTTCCGCTCGGCACCATGTTCGTGGCCGCGCTGCTGCTCGGGGCCGTCTCGCTGCAGCTTTTCGCGCGGACCCAACTTAAGGATGAAAGCGAGCCGGCATCGCGATCGGCCAAGGTGGTTGCCGAGGCGCTCAACAGCGCGCTGCTGACGTCCGCCAACCCGCAGCAAACGCTCGACGCATTTGTGCAGGCGATGGGCTCATCCGAAGCCATCCGCTTCCGCCGTACCGGCACAGAGACGACCACGCCTTCGCCGGCGGAGACACACACTTCCCTTGGACGCGTGCCGCACTGGTTCGTCCATCTTCTCGGCCTGCCGGAGATTGGCGCCTCGTTTCCGGTGAGGATCGATGGAACGCAGGTCGGCGACATCCTGTCTTCACCCGATCTTTCAGCCGACATCTACGAGAAATGGGTCGGCTTTCTCGCCCTCGTTTCATCCGTCATCGCCCTGATGCTCGTGACCGGCATTATCGCCTATTTGACCGCAGGCACCGTGGTCGACGCACTGCGGAATCTGGGCGAAGGCCTGACCCGGATGCGGACGGGGGACTACCAGCACCTGATCGCGGCGAAGGGTCCGCCGGAGATACGCAAGAGTTCCGAATTGGCCAATGAACTCGCACGCACGCTGAACCAACTGAGCCAGGACAATCGCAGCCTGCTGCGCAAGGTCGTGTCGCTGCAGGACGATGAGCGCCGCGACATCGCGCGCGACCTTCATGACGAACTCGGGCCATTGTTGTTCGGGATCCGGGCCAACGCGGTGGCGCTACAGGATGGCGCGGCACAGCGCAGGAAACTCGGCGCTTCGGTCGAGGCGATGCTTAAATCGGTCGAGGCCCTGCAACTGGCGAACCGCCGTATCCTCGACCGGTTGCGGCCGCTTCATATCCAGGAGCTCGGGCTCGAGAAGAGTGTCCAGACCCTGCTGCAGTATGCGCGATCGCAGGCGCCCGGCCTCAAGCTGAATGTGCGGATCGATCCCCGTCTGAACGACGTCGATGGGCTGCTTTCCCAAACCATCTACCGGGTTATCCAGGAGGGCGTGACCAATGTCCTCAGGCACGCCAATGCCAGCGCGACAAGCGTCGAGGCGACGATCGAAGGAAACCAGGTATTGGTGGAAATTTCCGACGATGGTGTTGGATTTACACCGGACCAGCCCTTTGGCCGCGGATTGACGGGAATGCACGAGCGCGTCCGGGCCCTGAGCGGGACATTCGAATTCAAGCGGCAGAACAGTCGGACCTACGTCCGGTGCCGTTTGCCGGCTGGCGTGTGAGGCGCACCGCTGGGCCAGGGATGCAGCGGAGGATGCAGCGGAGGATGCAGCGCGAAAGAACATCAGGTTGAAAGCTGAAGTAGCGACCGCGTCGTCACCATGCGCGATCCCGCGCGCCAGCGCCATCCCGCGCCGTTGCCGGCGCGAGCGGAGCGCAGCGGGTTTGCAGAATCTTCCCGGAAGCGTCAAACGTGAAGACAATGCGAACGGGCTTGCCTTCGGAGTTCAGGTAATCGAGCATGACCCCGTCAGCAGCAGGCGTAATTTCTTCCAGTCCAAAGGCATTGGGCGAGAACGCCTGGAGCCGGGGCCGCCAATACGATTCCAGCGCAGCCCGGCCCGCATAAATGTTTGCGCCGTCGCAGTCACATTCGAGGCTTGCCTCGGACGCGTACAGGTCGAGCAGCGGGCCAAGCTCCTGTCGCCGGCAGGCATCGAGCCAATCGACGACAACAGCCACCTGATCGATATCGTTCGCGATATCCTTGGCGGTATCCTTGGCAGTATCCTTGGCAATATCTTTGGGCAGGTTCGACATGTCCATTGGCTGCACTGACCGGTTAGCCGCAATTCAGTTTGGAACCAAAAACAAATTGGGTCCACGGAAGTTCCAGGCACGAGGGTGGTCAATCGTGCGTCACCCCGACACTCGGCGCGCTGCGTTTTCCGCGCGGGGCCGCGGCAGATGCCCGATCAGCTGATTCAGACAACCGTGCTTTTGAGCCAGCAATCTCTGGTAGCGACGATCCGTGCAAACGGTGAGGCCGCGGATGCAAGCTTGGCAGCGCGTTTGCACCGCCACTATCCTTGCAGCTCCGTCGCCTGCATACGTCCCGCGTCCGCATACGCTACAATGCCGATTGACTAGCCTCCGACGCCGCGCCCATAATCCCGATGCAAGGGGCTTTATGCACGCAGCGACCACAAGAGTCGTGACCAATCAGTGCAAAGGCGGGGGTAACAGGCTTGTCGGCATCGCGGCGTCCAATGTTCGGCGAGCAACAGCGGTTCATGCTGTTTCTCATTGCGCCGGCGGCACTTCTGATGCTGCTGTTTCAGGTGCTGCCGATCGTGATCGGCGCCAATGCCAGCTTTCGCGACTGGGCGCTCTATAACCCGAAGAAGATCTGGGTCGGCTTCAGCCACTATTACGCGGTGCTGTCGGATCCGGCGTTTCTCTACACGGTGCTGCCCAACACCTTCCTGTTCATGATCCTCAGCGTGGCCGGGGCGCTGGTGGCGGGACTGGCGCTGGCGCTGCTGCTCAACCGCCCGTTTCGCGGGCAAAAGCTGGTGCAGACCATCCTGCTGGTGCCGCTGATGGTGGCGCCGGTCGTGGCCGCGATCATGATCCGCTGGATGTTCAACGACCAGTTCGGCATCGTCAACACGGTGCTGGAGGCGATCGGGCTGGAAGGCCAGCCCTGGCTGGTGCAGCGCTGGAGCGCCTTCGGCATCATCCTGCTCACCGACATCTGGCTGTGGACGCCGTGGTTCACGCTGCTGCTGCTTGCCGGATTGCAGAGCCTGCCGAAAGAGCCGTTCGAGGCCGCCGCGATCGACGGCACCACGACCTGGCGCGTGTTCAGGTTCCTGACGCTGCCGATGCTGCGCCCTGTCATCGTGGTGTGCGTGGTGATCCGCGCCATTGATGCCTTCCGAACCTTCGACATCGTGTGGACGCTGACCGGTGGCGGACCGGGCCGCTCGACCGAGCTGTTCAGCCTCTATGCCTATGTGCACGCGTTCCTGAACCTCGATCTCGGCCGCGGCTCGGCGGCGGCGATCATTGGCGGGCTCATCATCCTCGTGATCGGCGTGGTGCTCTACCGCCTCGTCGACCGCATCGCAAAGGCATAGTCAGATGCCGATCGTAAGCCGCCCCGATTTCCTGCCGGGATTGCCGAAATGGAGCCGCAAGACGCTGTTCGCGCTGGCGCTGTTCGGCATCTGCTTTGCGTTCGCGTTTCCGGTGCTGTGGCTGATCCTGACCTCGCTGCGGCCGGAATCCGGCGTCTATTACGTCCATCGCGGCACCGAATTCACGCTGGCCAGCTTCGCCGAGGTGCTGACCGACGACCGCATCGTGTCGGCCTTCCTCAACAGTGCGCTGATCTCGACACTGGCGACGATCTTCTCGCTGCTGGTCACCGTCTCCAGCGGCTACATGCTGTCGCGCTTCACCGGGCCGGCCTCGCGGATCTGGTTCGGGACCATCTACGTGTTCCGCTGCATCCCCTATATTTCCTGGGTGCTGCCGCTGTATTTCGTGACCCAGAGCTGGGGCCTCTACGACACCTATACCGGCCTGCTGCTGCCGCATGTCGCGGTGCATATCTGCTTTTTCTCATGGCTGATGAAGGGGTTTTTCGACGGCATCGATCCCAGCATGGAATACGCGGCGATGATCGACGGCTGCACGCGCTGGGGCGCCTTCATCCGCGTCGCCATACCGTCGGCGCTGCCGGCGATCTCGGCGCTCGCCGTGCTGTGCTGGCTGTTCACCTGGAACGAATTCCTGTTCGCGCTTATCCTGACCGGCAACCGCGTGCCGATGATCACGGTTGTCATGGCGCAGTTCGTCACCGAGATGGGGCTGCGCTGGAATTTGATGGCGGCGACCGCCGTGATGGCGCTGGTGCCGGCGTTCCTGGTGGCGCTGTTCGGGCAGAAATATGTGATCCGGGGACTACGTATCTAGCAACGACGGAGACGCTGAGTACGACGAGGGAAGAACACTAAAAACGACGGAGGGAAGCGATGAAGCAACTGACCAAACTGGCTGTCGCAACGACGGTGGCCCTGTGGGCCGCCGCGGGAAGCGCGAGCGCCCAGGTGACCGAACTGCGGATCGGCTACCAGCCGAGCCCGATCCAGGACAATTCAATTGCGATGTTCGAGGCCTGGGGCGCCAAGAACGGCGTCAAGATCGTCAAGGTGCCTAATTCCTACGGCGTCTATGTCGAGAAGATGACGGCGTCGCTGACGTCGAACTCCGATCAGTACGACGTGATCTGGCACAATGACGATTGGGGCCAGACCTGGGCGCATCTGCTCGAGCCGATGGATGACGTCGAAGCCAACAAATTTGCCTCCAAGTGGAGCATGTCACCGATCGTGTTCGGCAACGACAAGGGCCAGAACACCGTCGTGCCGATGGGCCAGACCTTCAGCGTGTTCTTCTACCGATCCGACCTCGTCAAACCCGAGGAAGTGCCGAAGACGCTGGATGAACTCGTCACCGTGAGCAAGAAGCTGCAGGCTGACGGCAAGGTGAAGTTCGGCTATGTCGCCGGCGCGTCGATGAACAACTCCTGGTTCACCTGGTTCTGGTCGATGTGGGGCAACAATTGCGACGTGCTGCTGCCGCCCTATGAGCGCGACAACAAGAAGCTCGCCGCGAACGGCTGGAAATCGGGCATGACCGAGCCCTGCATGCAGAAGAACGTCGAATATTGGTGGGATGCGATCAACACCCACAAGATCGTGCCGCGCGGCATGCCGGCCTATGACCGCAACGAAGCCAACGCCGTGTTCATGGCCGGCGACGCCGCGTTCACGGTGGCGGATTCGCTGTGGTGGGGCACGTTCAACGATCCCGCCAAGTCGAAGATATCAGGCAAGGTGGCTGCGACGCGTTTCCCGCTCGGTCCCGACCGCGCCAAGCCGTTCGCCTGGGACGACATCTGGGGCTGGGCGATCCCGAAGTCAATCTCGCCGGAGCGTAAGAAGAAGGCCAAGGAAATGCTCAACGCGATGATGCTGGACAAGGAAGGCCAGAAGAAGCTGTTCAAGGCGACCGGCGCGCCGCCGCCCAACACCGAGTTCTGGGCAGAAATCGCGGCGGAAGACGCCTTCATGAAGCTCTTGAAGGAATCGGTGCTGGATTCGCCGGACAAGGTGCGCGGCGCCTATTACTTCCCGCAATGGCCCGCCGTGCACAAGGCGTTCAACGACACCGTCACCAAGGCCGTCACCGGCAAGCGCGAGGATATCGCAAAGGTGCTGGCCGATGGCGCGCCGCTGGTCAGCAAGGCGGCGCAATAAGTCGAAAGCAATATCCCGCCGCGGGAAATCGCGGCGGGATTATTTTGGGTCAACAGGTCTTTTCCTTGACGCGTTTTCTTCACGCGAACCGGTATCCACTTCGCTCGAAAACGCTCTAGTACGGTAACGGCGGGTAAATGGCAGCGATTTCACTCAGCAAGCTCAACAAGCATTATGGCTCGCTGTTCCACGCCGTAAAGGACGTCGATCTCGAGATCGCCGACAAGGAATTCGTGGCGCTGGTCGGCCCGTCCGGCTGCGGCAAGTCGACGACGCTGCGCATGATCGCAGGGCTGGAGGACATCAGTAGCGGCGACATCCGCATCGGCAACCGGGTCGTCAACGACCTGCCGCCGCGCGACCGCGACATCGCGATGGTGTTCCAGAACTACGCGCTCTATCAGCACATGAGCGTCTACGACAATCTCGCCTTCGGCCTGCGCAACAAGAAGACGTCCGAAGCCGAGATCAAGGCCGCGATCGACCGCGCCGCGGGCATGCTCGGGCTGCACGAATTGCTGGCGCGCAAGCCGAAGCAATTGTCCGGCGGACAGCAGCAGCGCGTGGCGCTCGGCCGCTGCATCGTGCGCAATCCGGAAGTGTTTTTGTTCGACGAGCCGCTGTCGAACCTCGACGCCAAGCTGCGCGCGCAGATGCGGATCGAGATCAAGCGCCTGCATGCCGCCATTCCGACCACGTCTGTGTTCGTGACCCACGACCAGGTCGAGGCCATGACGCTGGGCGACCGGGTCGTGATCATGCGCGACGGCCGGGTGCAGCAGGTCGGCACGCCGCTGCAGGTCTACGGCAAGCCCGCCAACAAATTCGTCGCCGGCTTCATCGGCGCGCCCGCGATGAACTTTGTCAGCGTCACCGTGCGCAGCGATGGCGGCGCGACGACGGTCGAGGCTGATGGCCTCAAGCTGACGGTCGGCGGCGCCGATGCGCGCGCGCTCGCGGCTTACAACGGCAAGCCCGTGATCATGGGCGCGCGGCCCGAACATCTCGCGCTCGGCGAAGGTGCGCCGGGCGCCAGCTTTGACGCCCACGTCGAAGTCGTCGAGCAGCTCGGCTCCGAGATCCTGCTCGAAACGCGTGTGGGGAGCCACGGCATCACGGTGGCCCGGGTGCCGGCAGAAACGGTGATCGCGCGCGGCGATCAGGTCCGTGTCTCGGTCCAGCCCGGCCGGCTGCACTTCTTCGATCCGGAAACGGAATTGCCGATTACGACTTCGTAGGGTGGGTTAGGCGAAGCCGTAACCCACCGTGATGCCAAGAACGAAGATGGTGGGTTACGCTTCGCTAACCCACCCTACAAAGCTCACCGCTTCACCGCACCGGTCGGGCTGGCAAACCCTTCCATGGTCCGGATGCGCTTTTCCAGCCACCAGCCATATTCGGGCGCCCAGTCCTCGAATCGGCGGTTGATGCCGAGATCATGCGCCCAGTGATGGGCGATGTTGGGATTGTACTGCGATTGCCGCCCGACCGCGATCAGGTCGGCCTGGCCCTTTTCCAGCACCGCTTCGGCCTGCTCGGCCTCGAGGATGATGCCGACCGCCATGGTGGCGATATCGACTTCTCTCCGAACGCGCTCGGCGTAAGGCACCTGGAAACCGAGGCCGCGCGGCACTTGCGCGGCCGTCGCCGAACCGGAAATGCCGCCGGAGGAACAGTCGACCACGTCGACGCCGCGCGCTTTCAACTCGTGCGCCAGCGCCACCGTGTCATCCATGTTCCAGCCGTTCTGCGCGCCGTCGACCGAGGACACGCGCACGAACAGCGGCATCGTATCAGGCATTTCGCGCCGTACCGCCTCGACGATGTCGAGCGGCAGCCGCATCCGCCCCTTGCGGTCGCCGCCATACTCGTCGTTGCGGGTATTTGATATCGGCGACAGGAACGAGGCCAGCAGATAGCCATGCGCCATATGAACCTCGATCACGTCGAAGCCGGCCTTGACCGCGTTCTTCGCCGCGTGCGCCCAGGTCTTCACCATGGCGCGACAGTCTTCGGCGGTGAGCTGGCGCGGCGTCAGCCATCCCGGCGCCACCGGCTCGCTGGTCGGCCCGACCGGCTGCCACAGCTTGGCGCCCGCCTTGATCTCATCTTGTGTGAGCGGCCCCATGCCATTCATTGCCTTTTGCGAGGACGATTTGCGGCCGCCATGCGCGAGCTGAATTCCGATCGCGGTGTTCTCGCGCCTCATGAAAGCGATCAGCGGCTTGAAACTTTCGACCTGGGCGTCGTTCCAGATGCCGAGATCGAACTCGTTGATCAGGCCGATTTCCTCGACGCCGGTGGCCTCGACAAAGACAAGACCAAAACCGCCGAGCGCGTATCGACCGAGATGCACCTGATGAAACATGCCGCAGGTCGCGCCGGGATCGGCGCGGTAATGCACCATCGGCGGCACCACCAGGCGGTTCTTCAGCGTCAGATCGCGGATCTTGAGGGGCTGGAATAGCAGGGGGCGTGCGGGATCGGCGGAGGGCGCGTCGGACATTGGTGGCCTGTGGTTGAACTGCGGATAGCGAATGATCCATCATTTGAAATCCACGGTCCAGCCAGCCCTTGCATGTCATGCATGCAGCAACGCTTCGGCCCCCTAGTCGCCACCAACGGTGACATCGAGGCCGGCGGCCTCCAGCGAGGCGACGGTTGCCTCAAGATGGGTCCGGTCTCGGGTTTCGATGACAACCTCAAGCACCACCGCCTTGGCTGGCAGGTCGGTGAAGATGCGTTGATGGGACACCTCGACGATATTGGCGCCTGCCTTGGCCAGCACGGCGACAACCGTGCCGAGCTGTCCGGGCCGATCCACGATGTCGAACTTCAGCTTCGAAAGCCGGCCTTCCCTCGCGAGCTGGCGCGTCAGCACACCGGACAGCAGCCGCGTATCGATATTGCCTCCGCTCAGCACCAGACCGAGCGAACGGCCCTTGAAGCGGGCCTGATCGGCGAGTACCGCCGCCAGGCCCGCCGCTCCCGCGCCTTCGGTCACCGACTTCTCGATGGTGATGAAAAGGCTCAACGCGTGCTCGATCTGCTGTTCGGTGACGAGTACGATATCGTCGACGAGCGCGCGCACGATCTGCGACGTGATCTGACCGGGCGCCTTGACGGCAATGCCCTCCGCGAGCGTGTCACCGCGCATCGCAAGATGTTCCCCCTTGATGAGGTTGTACATCGAAGGATAAAGCGCGGCCTGAACGCCGACGATCTCGATATCCGGCTTGAGGGTCTTGGCGGCAACGGCGATGCCGGATATCAGGCCGCCGCCCCCGATTGGAACGATCAGGACGTCGAGATCGGGCACCGAAGCCAGCATCTCGAGCGCGATGGTACCCTGACCCGCGATGATCAGCGGATCGTCATAGGGATGGATATACGTCAAACCCTGTTTTCGACCGTAGTCGGTGGCGAGCGTGGCGGTGTCCTCCAGCGTCGCCCCACCTTCGATCACGGTCGCACCGTGCCGGCGCGTGTTCTCGATCTTCACCATCGGCGTGCCCACCGGCATGAAGATGGTCGCAGGGATCGAGAGGCGGGCCGCGTGATAGGCCACGCCCTGTGCGTGGTTGCCCGCCGAGGCCGCTGCCACGCCGCGCTGCCGTTCGTCGACTGACAACGCAGACAGCCGATTGAGCGCGCCGCGCTCCTTAAACGTCGCCGTAAACTGCAGGTTTTCGAATTTCAGCCATATGTTCGCGCCGGTGATGTCGGACAATGTACGGCTGGACTCGAAGCTCGTCCGCTTCACGAAGCCGGCGAGCACGCCTGCCGCCGCCTCGATATCGCCAAGGGTAACCGGCAGGTGCGCGAGGGAGGCTTTCAACGTCTCGGTCATATAATCATCTAATCTCTGCCGACCGCTCCACGCAGTAAGGGCGCGGACGGCGGGTTACGCTACGCCAACCCACCCTATGAGCTATTTCAGGAAAAAATACAGCAGGAGATACAGCAGGGATACCGCGCTAACCCACCCTACGACACCACGAAGCTACGAAGCTGCGCTCCGCCTTTGCGCGCGCCACCACACGCCGAAGGCGATCACGACCGCGGCCGCGAGGCTGAACCAGGTGATGGCGTATTGCATGTGGTCGTCCTTGAGATGGACATTGAGCGGCCCCGGTTTCGGGATGCCGCTCTCGGGCACCGGTGATTCCAGATCGATATAGAACGGCGCGACCGCCTTGCCGCCCTCGCCCCAGCCGAGCGCGCGCCCCATCGCAAGATGATCGCGGGTGAACCAGAGCCGCTTGGCGATATTCTCTGACGGCGTCAGCGTGCCGGCGGCTTCGGGAAAACGAAGATAGCCGGTGAATTTGACCGGCTGGCCGGTGACGAGACGGCCGACCGCGCGATCCTGCTGCGCGCGATCCTGCATCGTGTTCTGCACGAAGCCGGTATTGACCGCGACGATTGCCCCATCGGCGCTTTGCGCCGGCAGGAACGCCCAGGTGCCTGGACCGGACACGTCGTTACGGACCGAAGAGCCGGAGCTATAGACCATCACATCGGGAAGCCGCTCGTAAGTTCCGGTGAAGCTGACGCGGCGGAATTCGTCTTTGGCTGGTGTCAGCGTGCCCCATTGCGCCTGCTCCGGCAGCGCCTTGGGCACATCGGCCAGCCTTTCGTTGAGGGCCGCGATCAGCGCGTGCTTCTGGACGCGCCGCTGCAATTGCCAGATCCCAAGGCTCAGGCAGGTCACGATCATCACGAGCGTAAAGATGGCAAAGCCGAGCGTACCACGCCGCCGCGCAACAACGCCGGTCATTTCGGCTCGCGGTCGATCAGGCGGCCGGGTGCGGCCTTGTGATGGTATTGCAGCGCGATCAGCAGCGACTTCATCGAGCGTAGCGGCAACAGCGTGGTTGCGAGAATTAATGGCAGCCACAACGCCGCATGCAGCCAGAACGGCGGCTGGTATTTTATCTCCACGACCAGGGCCGATCCGACGACGATCGCACCGGCGATCATGATGATGAAGATCGCCGGCCCGTCACCGGCGTCGATGAAGGCGTAATCGAGCCCGCAGGCCTCGCAGCTCGGCCGCAAATTGATGAAGCCCGCGTAGAGCTTGCCCTTGCCGCAGCGTGGGCAGCGGCAGGCGATGCCGCGCAATGCGCTCTCGGTCAGCGTGGGGAGTGCCTCGTCCATTTGCGTCCTCGCGCCACCTTCTCCCACAGGGGAGAATGCGCACTCCATAGCGCTCTACGCAGCCCCGCGCAACCCTACCAAGTGATTGTAGTTGCTAAGTTTATTTCCTTCCTCCCACTCCATGTCCGGAACATTTTGGCGGACACCATGGCCCGCCAGGCGCGTTCTACATGACTGGAAAATCGCACGCTGCGCGCCTTCGAGGCGACTGCCCGAAGCGGCACAAGGGGAGGTGTGCGTGGCTTTAAGGTATGGAAAGTTTGGAGAACTCAGTACCTTGCAACGACGGGGCCACCAAACCGGTAGGCTAATCCTATCATTCCAATGTGCGTGTTGAGTTTCAAATCCGTGGCTACCGTTACAACTGAAACACCGGGGGATACCAGCACCAGCGAATTGCTCCACGTTCCGAAGTCCGAGTAACGATACTCCGCACGAAGCATCCAGTTTGCGAAGATTTTGGCGTCGATGCCGACTCCGGCCGTCCAGCCCGTTCGGGTGGTGCTGTTCGTCGCCGTCGTAAGAAGCGGGATCGGCGTTGGTCCGCAAAGCGGATCCGTAAAGCTGGTCTCGCAGGTGATCGAGTTGGAGAAGTTCTGGAACGCGATACCGCCGGTCCCATAGAGCAGAACATTGGGAGTTACCAGAAATCCGAGCCGGCCCCGCACGTTCGCATCCCATCTGGCTCTCACGCTCGATACATCGAGGCCGGGGCCCGGGACACCCAAAATGCAAGTGACCGTGCAGCCGGGCGCGCCCACCGTCGTGACGGTGCCGTTAAAATACGCGGCATCGAGGACAATGCCTGCAACCCATTGAGGCGCGAACTGATAGTCGTATCCGGCAAAGCCGCCAAAGCGACCGCTTGAGGGGCTAAAGCGTCGAGGCGAGCTACCGTCTACGGTTGGGGGAGGAATTACGAAGCCCGGCGCGACAACGCCAATCGACGTCGTAGTCCAATCGGCGTTGGCCTGCTCGCCGCCGAGCGAGGCTCCAACATAAAAGCCTGTCCAGGTCGAAACCGCTGCTTCAGGCGCGTAGCGAGGAGCTTTCACAGCCATGTCGGCAGCGGACGCGCCGATTGCGCTGGACGCGAGAACGGATATTGCCAAAGCAAGTTTTTTCATAGAAAGCCCCAAGCACTCGTGGAACGGCCCGGACCAGAGCTTAAACGGGTTCATCGTGCCCAGATGTATCGTCCAAGCCACAGTCGAGACATTTCGGACGAACATGCGGAACCTTGTCCGCGCTTGCAGCCGGCCGCGCGGCTGCACCCCTTCCGGTAGATCACGTCCTGCGCCGATATGTCCGGAAGGCTACGGATGATGGCGGTTTGCCGCCCGTGGTGGAGCGGCCACAGGACCAGCATTAGCCTTGAGGAGCAATTTGGAGCAGCCTGAATGAAATTTCCAGGAAGCACGGCTCGAAGCAGCGGTGGCGCCTCGCAAGAATCGCCCCGACGGTCAAGTTGAGCGTCATCCGATCATATCAAGTCGCTTTGCAAAAAGCCCTTGCCGTGTAAAAAAACCGCCTCGCGCCGTGATACCACCACCCCACTCTTTCGAAGAGAAATCTGGATTCTCTTTTCGAAAGGTGAAGTATCTTCTCGTTGACAAAAACCTTGTGCGGATTTCTGGGGGCGCCATTTGTTTCGACAGGAACAAATTCGGCATCATAAATCAGCCCATGCAACTCCGCGAAAATCATGGCTTCGATGGCCAATATATCGATGAAATATTTTTTATATTTATCATCACCACGAAATTTCGTGCTTTGCGGATGATACTTTCTGGTTGCCAGCCACGCATAGATTGCTCCTGAATCAAACAGGAAAGCGGCGGCGGCTTCCATGCCGCCCTTGTCTTTTACCGCAAGCGCGAAGGCTTTCCGACGACGGACGCCATTCTCGATGAGTGCCTCCGCAATGCTCAGCGGGGCATAACTCTGCGCACCATTGCTGGTAAGATTGCTCTGGTAAAACCTACAAAAGTCGGACGCCGAGATATCCTCTATTTTAGCTTGTTCCAATGCTGTTCTGTATCTGGTTCTTCCGTCTCTTGAGATGGTTTTCAGTACCTTGTCTCTGGCTTGTGCATACGCGTCACGCTCATATTTTTGTTTGCTGGGTGGACGGACGTATTTGGGTATTTTGATACATTCAAACCCGGCGTTGATGAACGCATCGCGAATGATGCCTGAATCATCATCCAGGATGAATTGGCAGTGACCAATCGATCTGGGAAGCTGCTTTATAATATCGGCAATCGCGCCCCGCTTCTCTTCATCACTAATGTGTTTGTCGAGAAAGACGAATGAGCTGAGGCGTCTCCAGTTATCTAAACTTGTTATCCTTGGAAAAATGCCCAGCACGTTTGTTTGGCAATATGGAAACTCGCATATTAGCTTGCCGGCTTTGTTGAACGCTTTGGCTACCCGGTGCTCCTTCCTGTACGCAATATCCACGAACCAGGGCTGGGAAAAAATCGATACCTCGTCCGGGTGCGCGCCCGCAATCCAATCGCGCTTGCTCCGGCTCTTCGGCACGAGCGTCGCCGCCAAAAGGCTGCTCCTTCAATTCTCGAAATTCGCGATATTCAATATCGTCCAGCGTTTTATCGTTCAGTCTATCGGCACGCGCGGGAGCTACCCGACCGTCCCGGCAACCTGTTCAGAGTATTCGGGGGGCGACGCAAGAGTGAGTGCGCAGAAGGATTACCCAAACCGGCAAGCCGCTCCGGCTGGTGGTGAAGGTCTCCATGCTGTCACCATCCGAGACTTCGCCCGTCGGCGAGCGTGTCAGCATGAGGATGGTTAACGCCCGGCGACACGCATCTTGATCGTTAAAAGGCAAAGCTAAGAAAAAGGGCGGCCCAGCGGCCGCCCTTGTTAACACGTGCAGTCTGCGATCAATGCCCGGCGACGGGTCCGGCGCCGCGGAACCAGACGTAGATGCAGATGAACAGGAACAGCCACACCACGTCAACGAAGTGCCAGTACCAGGCGGCGAATTCGAAGCCGAGATGCTGGGTCGGCGTGAAGTGTCCGGCATAGGCGCGGAACAGGCAGACCAGCAGGAACACGGTGCCGACCAGCACGTGGAAGCCGTGGAAGCCGGTCGCCATGAAGAAGGTCGCGCCGTACATGTTGCCGGAGAACGCGAACGTCGCGTGGGCGTATTCATAGGCCTGCACGCAGGTGAACAGGGCGCCAAGCACGACGGTGAGGATCAGGCCGTATTTCAGGCCCTGGCGGTCGTTCTCCAGGAGCGCATGGTGCGCCCAGGTCACCGTGGTGCCCGAGGTCAGCAACAGCAGCGTATTCAGCAGCGGCAGATGCCAGGGGTCGAAGGTCTCGATGCCCTTCGGCGGCCAGGTGCCCGGCACGCTGCAGGCGCCCGCGGCCGTGCCGGGGCCGCAGCCGAACACCGCGTCGCGGGTGGCGTGAATGGCGTCGGCCGGGAACAGCGCTGAATTGAAGAAGGCCCAGAACCAGGCGACGAAGAACATCACCTCGGAGGCGATGAACAGGATCATGCCGTAACGGTGGCTGATCTGCACCACGCGGGTGTGGTCACCCTTGAACTGGGCTTCGCGGATCACGTCGCCCCACCAGCTCGCCATGGTGTAGAGCACGCCGATGGTGCCGACGCCGAACACGATCGGTGCCGCCGCATACATATGGTGCATCCAGCCGACGGCGCCCACGGCCATGATGAAGGCCGAGATCGAGCCGACGACCGGCCACGGGCTCGGATCGACGAGGTGGTAGTCGTGATGCTTCGCGTGCGCCGTAGCCATTGCGGTCTCTCCGTTAGCGGTGCCGGATCCTTCGGCACATCTTCGTCTCAAAAATCAAGGTCAGGAATTTCGGAAGGCCGAAATCCCGGAGTTACAGGCTTCCCTTGCGCTTGTCCGACTCGCCTGAAGCCACCGGCTTCGGCGCCGGATCGCGCACGGGATAGAAGGTATAGGACAGCGTGATGGTGTTCAGTCCGTCATTCTCGCTGTCGGCGACTAGCGCCGGATCGACGTAGAACACGACCGGCATCTCGCGCTTCTCGCCCGGCGCCATGGTCTGTTCGGTGAAGCAGAAGCAGTTGATCTTCTGGAAATACGCGCCGACCGTCAGCGGGGTCACGTTGTAGGCGGCCTGGCCGACCGTGGCCCGCGCCGCCTGGTTGGTCACAGTATAAAATACGGTGACGACCTCGCCGATCCTGACCTCGATTTCGTTCTGCTCGGGCTCGAACTTCCACGGCAGGCCGGCGCCGACATTGGCATCGAACCGCACCGAGATCTTGCGCGCCAGCGGGCCCTGCGAAGGCGCCGAGGTGGCGACCTGGGTGGTGCCATTGAAGCCGGTGGCGCGGCAGAACCAGTTATAGAAGGGAACGGCGGCATAGGCTGCGCCGACCATGAACACCACGACGAAACCACAGATCGAGGCCACCATCGCATCGCGCGTCAGGGCGCGGCGCGAAGCCTTGCGGCTTGCCTCCGGTTCCCTTTGCGCGATCGGTTGGTCTGCCATCTCCACCACCCTAAATTCCCAGCCTACATTTCCAGTTTACATGGGCCGAACTAGAACGGCCGGCCCCTTGACCATGGTGACGGCGAAGAACAGCACGACGAGCACGAGGAGCGCGAGCGCAATCGCGACCGACCGCTGGCGCCGGCTTCTTTTCTGCGCCTCGGTGAGGACGATTCCATCTGGCATCCGCTTGTCGTCCATTCCGGTCCCATGGGCCCCCTACCCGATCGCGGCGATGACGCCGCGCACGACAACCTCGAGCAGCAGCGTGGCGAACAGCGCGAACAGATAAAGGATCGAGAAAGCAAACAGCCGCCTGGTCGCACGCAGCGCCGCGGTACCCTCGCGGCGGCGGTAGACGTTGATCGCCAGCGCCATCATGCCGGCGCCGAGCACCAGCGAGGTGATGCCATAGATCGCGTCGAAATAACCGAGCGGCCAGGGGGCGACGGCGATCGCGACCAAAACGACCGTATAGAGCAGGATCTGCAGCCGGGTCGCGTCAGGGCCGGCGACGACCGGCAACATCGGCACGCCGGCGCGGGCATAGTCGTCGCTGCGGAACAGCGCCAGCGCCCAGAAATGCGGCGGGGTCCAGAAGAAGATGATCAGGAACAGCAGCACCGGCTCCATCGACAGCGAACCGGTCGCCGCGGCCCACGCCACGACAGGCGGCAGCGCGCCGGCGGCGCCGCCGATCACGATGTTCTGCGCGGTCCAGCGCTTCAGGAGCATGGTGTAGATCACGACGTAGAAGAAGATCGTGAACGCCAGGAGCCCGCCCGCAAGCCAGTTGACGAGGATGCCGAGCGTCATCACCGAGAAGAACGCGAGGATCAGCCCGAACGCGGTCGCCTCTTCGCGGGTGATGCGGCCGCGCGGGATCGGCCGGTTGGCGGTGCGCGACATCTTGGCGTCGATATCGCCCTCATAGGCCATGTTCAGCGCACCGGAGGCGCCGGCGCCGACCGCGATGCAGAGGATGGACGTGAACGCCAGGATCGGGTGGATATGGCCGGGCGCGATCACGAGGCCGACTAGCGCGGTGAAGATCACCAGCGACATCACCCGCGGCTTCAGCAGCGCGAGGTAGTCGCCGACCTCAGCCTCGGAAATCCGGGGCAGTTCGATGGCGTTGTGATCGACGACCGACAAGATTGATCTCGCTTGGTTCTAGGCCGCGGCGCGCCCGCAAGAGCGCGCCGCGAGTTACAAGGTTTACTGCACCCGCGGCAGCACTTCGAACTGGTGGAACGGCGGCGGCGAAGACAGCGTCCATTCCAGCGTGGTGGCGCCGGGGCCCCACGGATTATCCGCCGCCTGCTCTTTCTTGATGAAGGCGTCGACCACGCCATAGATGAAGATCAGCACGCCGAAGCCCGAGATGTAGGAGCCGAGCGAGGACACCAGGTTCCAGCCGGCGAACGCATCCGGATAGTCGATGTAGCGGCGCGGCATGCCGGATAGCCCGAGGAAATGCTGCGGGAAGAACACCAGGTTGACGCCGATGAAGGTGACCCAGAAGTGCAGCTTGCCGATGGTTTCCGAGTACATGTAGCCGGACATCTTCGGGAACCAGTAGTACCAGCCGGCGAAGATCGCGAACACGGCGCCCAGCGACAGCACGTAGTGGAAGTGCGCGACGACGTAATAGGTTTCCTGCAGCACGCGGTCGACGCCGGCATTGGCCAGCACGACGCCGGTGACGCCACCGAGCGTGAACAGGAAGATGAAGCCGATCGCCCACAGCATCGGCGTCTTGAACTCGATCGAGCCGCCCCACATCGTGGCGATCCAGGAGAAGATCTTCACCCCGGTCGGCACCGCGATCACCATGGTGGCGGCGACGAAATAGGCCTGCGTCGCCGAGGACATGCCGACCGTGTACATGTGGTGCGCCCACACCACGAAGCCGATGCCGCCGATCGCGACCATGGCGTAGGCCATGCCGAGATAGCCGAACACGGGCTTGCGCGAGAAGGTCGAGACGATCTGGCTGATCATGCCGAAGCCGGGCAGGATCAGGATGTACACTTCGGGATGGCCGAAGAACCAGAACAGATGCTGGAACAGCAGCGGGTCGCCGCCGCCGTCGGCGGAGAAGAAGGTGGTGCCGAAATTGCGGTCGGTCAGCAGCATGGTGATCGCACCAGCGAGCACCGGCAGCGACAACAGCAGCAGGAACACGGTGACCAGGATCGACCAGACGAACAGCGGCATCTTGTGCAGGGTCATGCCCGGCGCGCGCATGTTGAAGATCGTGGTGATGAAGTTGATGGCGCCGAGGATCGACGAGGCGCCGGCCAGATGCAGCGACAGGATCGCGAAATCGACCGCCGGTCCCGGATGGCCCGAGGTCGACAGCGGCGCGTAGATGGTCCAGCCCGCACCGACGCCGTTGGCGCCCGGCTCACCCTCGACGAAGGTGGACATCAGAAGCAGCGCGAACGAGGCCGGCAGCAGCCAGAACGAGATGTTGTTCATGCGCGGGAACGCCATGTCGGGCGCACCGATCATCAGCGGCACGAACCAGTTTCCGAAGCCGCCGATCATCGCCGGCATCACCATGAAGAAGATCATGATCAGGCCGTGCGAGGTCACGAACACGTTGTAGGTATGGGCTTCGTGGAACAGCTGGACGCCGGGATACATCAGCTCGATACGGATCGCGATCGACATCGCCGCGCCGATGACGCCGGCGATGACCGCGAACACCAGGTACATCGTGCCGATGTCCTTGTGGTTCGTCGAATAGACGAAGCGCCGCCATCCGGTCGGATGCGCGTGCGCGTGGTCATCATGGGCGTGATCGTGGTGTGTCGCTGCGCCTGTTGCCATGTTCAAATCCTGCCTTGCAGTCCTTTTGTCGGACCTTGCGGTCCTGTCGCCCTTTTCGGACCTTGCGGTCCCGTCGCCCTTGTCCCTTGCGCCTAAGCCTTAAAGCTTGCCTGAGCTTTGCGGCTTACTGCGCCACCGCGCCACCAGCCGCGGCGTACGAATTCGCCGGGTTGGTCGCATATTTCTTCTTCGCGGTTTCCACCCAGGCCGCGAATTCCTGATCGCTCACGACCCGCACCGCGATCGGCATGAAGGCGTGATCCTTGCCGCACAGTTCGGAGCACTGGCCGTAGAACATCCCGGTCTTGGTGGCCTTGAACCAGGTCTCGTTCAGGCGGCCGGGGATGGCGTCGATCTTGATGCCGAAGGCCGGCACCGCGAAGGCGTGGATGACGTCGGCACCGGTGGTCAGAACCTTGACCACCTTGTTGACCGGCACCACCATCTCATTGTCGACGCCGAGCAGCCGGGGCTTCTTGTCCGCCGCCATCAGCGAATCGAACTCGAACTTGCCGTGATCGGGATAGGCATAGCTCCAGTACCACTGCTTGCCGGTCGCCTTGATGGTGAGATCCGCCTTCGGCACGTCGAGCTGCAGAAACAGCAGCCGGAACGACGGCACCGCGATCGCGACCAGAATCAGCACCGGGATCAGGGTCCAGGCCACTTCGATCAGGGTGTTGTGGGTGGTCTTGGAGGGGACCGGGTTGGCCTTGGCGTTGAACTTGACGACGACCATGACCAGCAGCACCAGCACGAACAGCGTGATGATGGTGATGGTGGCGAGCAGCCAGTTATGGAACCAGATGATGTAGTCCATCACCGGCGAGGCCGACTCCTGCAGGGTGTATTCCCACGGCGCCGGCTGTCCCAATTCGGCTGACGCCGTACCGCCGGCGACAAGGGCCATGCCCGCCACCGCAAACCCCAGCAACCGCCGGCCAATCTGGCCCTTCGACATCTTCATGCCGCTCGCGCTCCCTTGATAAATCCCCAAAGCATCCCCGCCGGATGGCCGGAAATGCCGCACGATCCGCCCTCACAAACAGCCCGCCGGAGGTTAGGAGCACCGGGGCCAGATCGCTAGAACGCTTCGAAATCCAGCCTCTCAAACCATAATTCGCAGGCTCTCGCAATGCAGTAGTGGGGACCAAAGCCATGCGTCACCGGCTAATCTCTGCATGTCAGGTTTTCCCGGTAAATCAGGCAAAAGCCGCCTTTTTGTCCGGCCGCGCCGCTTGACAGGCGGATTACCGGATGTACGCACAGGCAGGGTGCGCCGCGGGGACCTGATTCGCCGCTGAGGCGCTTCGAGATTTGGCGAAAGACCGCCTTCAAGGCGCCGTCATTACGTATCAGTCCGAGTAATCATTCAGAGGATCGACCCGGATGAGGCGTTCAAAACATCAGGCAGGACGCAGGCTAGGCCGCTGGCTGGGCGGACTGCTCGCCACAGCCTTCCTGCTCGGCCTGACCGAGGCCGCCAGCGCCCAGGGCGCGGTGCGCTCGGTCCATGGCGACTGGCAGATCCGCTGCGACACCCCGCCGGGCGCCCAGGGCGAGCAATGCGCCCTGATCCAGAGCGTGGTAGCCGAAGACCGCTCCAACGCCGGCCTCACCGTGATCGTGCTGAAGACCGCCGACCAGAAGAGCAAGCTGATGCGGGTGGTAGCCCCCTTGGGCGTGCTGCTGCCCTCCGGGCTCGGCCTGAAACTGGACAACCAGGACGTCGGCCGCGCCGGTTTCGTCCGCTGCCTACCCAATGGCTGCGTTGCCGAAGTCGTGATGGACGAAAAACTGCTCGGCCAGCTCCGCACCGCCAAGACCGCGACCTTTATCATCTTCGAGACCCCGGAAGAGGGCATCGGCTTCCCGCTGAGCCTGAACGGGATCGGCGAGGGGTATGATAAGTTGCCGTGAGGCACCGGGCCTCGCCCTCAAAGTCCGATTGGCTTAGTCACGCGGCGCCGGCGTAGTAGTCGAACAACCGGCGCGCCTCGATGGAGAGCCAGTCCGCTTCACCCGTGATGTAGCCTTCGACTTGCCCGGTGACACCGAGCAGGAAGGTGATCGGCATGCCGTAAAGCGCGAAGGGCGTGTCGACACCGTCGCTGGCGCCGGCGCGTCCCACCAGTCCGCCGGGGTCGAAGCCGATCGTAAGATGGCGAAGCTTCAACTTCTTGGCGTACGGCGCGACCACCGATCGATCGCGATCGGTGCTGATGGCGACGACGGCGAGGTCGGCGCGGCGGCTTTCCGCGAGTTGATCCAATATCGGCAGCTCCGTGCGGCAGGCCGCACACCAGGTCGCCCAGAAATTGACGAGCACCACCTTGCCGCGGAAAGACGCCAGATCGAGCGCACCGCCGCCGAGACGCGGGATCGTTACCGGCGGGACCGGCCGTGCGCCGCGAACCAGCGTGAACTGATGCCGGGCGGTTGCGAATGGCGGCGGCCCGCCGGCCGCGGCACGTCCCGGCAAGGGCGGGATCGCAAGCGAGGCGGCCGCGCTCATTATCCCCGCGACAAAGGTGCGGCGGGTCGGGCCGCGAGGCGACGTCATGTCGGATACTCCGCTGTGCAGTTTTGCATCCAGGTTCTGAATCCAAATATCACGATCGGATGTAGGACCAGCCGGCTTCCTGCAATTCGATGATGCGCCCGGGCCCGCTCGGCACGATCTCGACGCCATCGATCAGGGTGACCGGCCGCCCCTCCTGGCGCTCCATACCGAGCTTGGTGGCATCGCAGACCACGAAGCGGATGTTCGAATTGACCGTCCTCAGGATGCGCAGCATGTCCTTTACCGGCGAGGTGTCGGCGCGCAGCATGTGAACGCCGGCGTTGTAGGCGACCACTTCGATCGTGAACGCCTCGTTCCGCTCCTGGTAGTATTTTGGAAGGTTGAGCGCGGTCGAGATCAGCGCCCGCATCGTGGTGGGATCATCGGTGTTGATCGGCAGCACCAGCCGGTGCATCGCGACCGGAGCGGCCTTCGCCTGCGGCTTTGGGCTCGCCGTCTCCGATCCTGTCAGCAACAGGGTCACGGTCAGCGGCACTAGGAAGGCCAGGATGAGGCCCGCGGCAATCGTCCATTCGCGGCGAGAAAGGCGCATGGCAGCGGCCTCACAAATGCTTGTTCACAAGTGCCTGGCAAGCGATGCGATCTGGTCGCGCTTCGCATAGGCGACGATGGCGCTCAGTGCCAACAGCACCAGCGCGGGCACGGCCGAGCCGCCGACCACAAAGAGATGCGTGACGGTCGCGCCGATCATGATGCAGATCAGCAGCACGGCGCCGACGGCCGCCAGCGACGGCGTGAGGATCAGGAAAGCCCCGAGCAATTCGAGCGCCCCGGTCGCATAGCGGAACCATTGACCAAGTCCGATATGCTGAAATGACTCAACCAGCATCGGCACGCCATAGAGCTTGGCGCCGCCAGCGCCTGCAAAGGCAAGGGCCAGCAATCCCCTGACGATCCACAGACCGGCGGACTTCCAGCGCGGCGGCGCCGAGGCAGCAGCAAGTGACATTGTTAGCTCCCGATATGTTCCAGCGGTTCAGACCGAGCCCGCGAAGGCTTTCGAGACACAAAATTCGGGAGTAAGATGAAAAGTACAAGTAGGATGCTTTTTGTGAGGTAGTATGAAAAAGATGACTATTGCAGAAAGCAAGGATATTGCCGCCCCGGAACCATGCCAGCGCGGGGTGCTGGAGCAATTTCATCGTGCGCTGGGCGTTCTGGCTGGAAAATGGAAGGGCGAAATTCTCTGGCAATTGGTCCAGCGCAAGCACCGGTTCGGCGAATTGCGCCAATCGATCCCCGGCGTCACCCAGCACATGCTGACGACGCAGCTACGCGATCTCGAGGCCAATGGACTGGTGAAGCGCACGGTCTATCCCGAGGTGCCGCCGCGCGTCGAATATGAGATCACGCCCTCGGCGAGGGCCCTCAAGCCGATGTTCGATGAACTGTTTCGCTGGTCGCAGGAGCACGGCTTTCCGCCGGCGGCGCAGCCCAAGGCTTCTTCCGCCGACAAAAAGGAGCAGCCAAAGTAGGTTTCCCGAGCCACCGGGTCGCGCGAATGCGCGCCCGATGGCTCGCAATGACGAGGAACGACACCGTGACCTCCCTCACAGCCAAGGCGACCGCCATCCTGCCAAAGGTTTCTCCATCAACGCGGAGGAGACCGCCATGACCAATGACCGTACGTTCGGGGCCCGTGCAGACGCGCGAAAAGCGAGCTGACCGGGGAGCAACTCGACATCGTATCCGGCGGCAAATGGTTTGAAATCGTGCGCGTCGAGCACAGTGTGAAGTCCCCGCGAGACGCGGCGTCGGGATTGGCGACCGGGCGCCGCCAGCACCAGCCCTGATCGGATTGGGCGTCGTCAGGTTTTCGCCATCAGGTTTTCGCCATCAGGTTTTTCTTGGCCCTGCCGCTAGAACAGCAGCCCCATCAAAATCAGATTTTCGTGTTTGCCATCGACCAGGATGGCCTCGCGCTGCACGCCTTCGATCTCGAAGCCGACTTTCTTGTAGAGCGCGATCGCGTTCACGTTGTTTTCCCGGACCGTCAGTTCGACCCGCTGCAGCCCGAAGGCCTGTGCGGCGCCCAGCGCCTGCGCGATCAGGCGCTTGCCGATGCCCCGGCCCCGGAATTGCGGCAAAAGGCCCATGCCGAGAACGCCGTTATGGGCATAAATCGGCCTTGGCTTTGGGGTCACGTCGCACCAGCCGATGACTTCACCGCCCGACAGGGCGACAAATTGCGGATAACCCTGCTCGATTAGGTCGAGAATGAACGCCCGCGTCGCTTCCAGCGGCGGGGCCTCCAGGAACGACAAATAGCGCCGCTCCCGCGCGACGATATCGAGGGTGCGGTGAAAGCCGTCGATATGGCCTTGCGTTATCGGAACAATTTCGATTGTAGCCATCGTACTTGCAGCGAGACTCTCCCGCCCCTCGCGAAACGGACGGGAAACAACTATCTTGGTTGCGCCCCTCCGACAACGGACTGAATGTAATGACCAACTCCCCCGCTACAACCTCCCTGATCGACCGCGCCAACCTCGATCGCGATTCCGTCCGCCGGGAGATCGCGCGCGGGCTCGAAGGCGCCGACGACGGCGAACTGTTCCTGGAATATGGCCAGACCGAAGCGCTGATGTTCGACAATGGCAGGCTGAAGCAGGCGACCTACGACACTTCGCAGGGTTTTGGGCTGCGCGCGGTCAAGGACGACGCGGTCGGGTACGCGCATTCCTCCGACGTCTCGCTGCCGGCGCTGATCCGCGCTGCGGACGCGGTCGCAGCGGTCCGCGGCGGCTATTCCGGCAACTTTGCGGCGGCGCCCGCTCACACCAATGTGAGACTCTATGGCGACGACAATCCGCTGGATGCACCGGGTTTTGAAGCCAAAGTGAAGCTGCTCGCCGAAATCGACGCCTATGTGCGGGACAAGGACCCGCGGGTGCGGCAGGTGACGGCGAGTCTTTCCGCCACTTGGCAGGTGGTGGAAATCCTGCGGCCCGACGGCGAAAGCTACCGCGACATCCGTCCCCTGGTGCGGGTCAATATTTCCGTGGTCGCCGGCCAGGGCGACCGGCAGGAAAGCGGCAGCAAGGGCTATGGCGGCCGCGAGGGCTATGCGCGCTTCATCGAGACCAAGGCCTGGCGCGATGCCGCCGACGGCGCGATCCGCGAAGCACTGGTCAATCTGGACTCGGTTCCCGCGCCCGCCGGCGAAATGGACGTGGTGCTGGGGGCCGGCTGGCCCGGCGTCATGCTGCATGAAGCTGTCGGCCACGGGCTCGAGGGCGATTTCAACCGCAAGCAGACCTCGGCTTTCGCCGGCCTGATGGGCAAGCAGGTCGCCGCCAAGGGCGTCACCGTGGTCGATGACGGCACCATGGCCTCGCGGCGCGGTTCGCTCTCCATTGACGACGAGGGCACGCCGACCAACCGCACCGTGCTGATCGAGGACGGCATTCTGGTCGGCTACATGCAGGACCGCCAGAACGCCCGGCTGATGAACATGAAGCCGACCGGCAACGGACGGCGCCAGAGCTACGCCCATGTGCCGATGCCGCGCATGACCAACACCTACATGCTGTCGGGCCAGCGCGATCCCGCGGAAATCCTCGCCTCAGTAAAGAACGGCATCTATGCCGCGAATTTCGGCGGCGGCCAGGTCGACATCACCTCGGGCAAGTACGTGTTCCAGTGCACCGAGGCCTACAAGATCGAGAACGGCAAGATCGGCGCGCCCTTGAAGGGCGCGATGCTGATCGGCAACGGCCCGACCGACCTGCATCGCATCACCATGGTCGGCAACGACCTCTCGCTCGATACCGGCATCGGCACCTGCGGCAAGAACGGCCAGGGCGTGCCGGTTGGCGTCGGCCAGCCGACGCTGCGGATGGAGCGCATTACGGTCGGAGGAACCGGCTAGTGACCAGCGAAAACGAAACTGCGGTTGCCAAACCTTCGAGCTGGCGCGCGCAGATCGCCCAGATCGCGGCCATCGTGATGGTGGTGTTCGTCGCCAAGGGCGCGCTGGCCGAGCCGTTTTACGTACCGTCCGGCTCGATGGAGCCGACGCTGCTGATCGGCGACGCGCTGCTGGCGTCCAAATTCCCCTATGGCTACGGCGCGGCGTCGCTGCCGATCCAAATCACGCTCCCCGAGACCGGCCGGCTGTTCGGCGAGACGCCCAAGCGCGGCGACGTCGTCGTTTTCCGCTGGCCCGGCGACCGTTCGCAGGCCTGGGTCAAGCGCGTGGTCGGGCTGCCCGGCGACCGCATCCAGATGCGGCAGGGCCAGCTCTTCATCAACGACCACGCCGCGGCGCTGAAGCCGGATGGCGTGGGTGAAGCCGAAGACGACCGCGGCGGCAGCGAAAAGGCCTATCGCTATGTCGAGACGCTGCCGAACGGGGTCACGCATGCGATCTTCAAGATGCGCGACAGCGGCCGGCTCGACAACACGCCAGAGGTAACGGTGCCGACGGGAAAACTGTTCGTGCTCGGCGACAACAGGGACAATTCCGCCGACAGCCGCGTCGCCGTGCGCGACGGCGGAGTCGGCCTGCTGCCGATCGACAATCTGATCGGCCGCGCCGACGCCGTGGTCGGCTCCTGGGATCTCGGCATCCGCAGCCAGCCGGTATGGACCTGGCTCTCCGGCTTTCGCATGGCGCGGTTTTTCACGTCGGTGCACTGAGATCGTCGCATGACCTTCGACGACGTCAGGGAGTTTGCGCTGACGTGGGCGGAGGTCGACGACGGCACCTCCTACGGCACGCCGGCGCTCAAGGTGCGCAAGAAACTGCTGGCGCGGCTGAGGGAAGACAACGACAGCCTCGTCCTGTTCGGCATTCCCCATGACGAACGCGAGATGCTGATCGAAAGCCAACCGAAGCTGTTTTACTTCACCGACCACTATCGAGATTATCCAATCGTGCTGGTTCGCCTGTCGAAGGCCAAACGCGGCATCGTCGAGCCGCTGTTGCGCCGGCACTGGCGCACGCTGGCTTCGAAGAAGGCGGTGAAGGAATTCGACGAATCATAGATCATCCCGTCATTGCGAAGCAATGACGTGGAAAGAGCATCCATGACCCAAGACCAATTCCTCAGCCTTGCGCTGCGCAATCCCACCAATAAAATAATCGCCGAAAAACTGTTCGAGCTAAAGCTGCCGGATGCCTGGATCGTGTCGGGATGCCTGGTGCAGACGGTGTGGAACGTGCTGACCGGGCGCGCCGTTGATTACGGCATCAACGATTACGACGTGTTCTATTTCGATCCCGATACATCCTGGGCGGCCGAGGACGCCGTGATCCGCCGCCTGCACGGCGCGCTCGGCCATCTCGACGCCAGGGTCGAGGCGCGCAACCAGGCGCGCGTCCATCTCTGGTACGGCGAAAAGCACGGCCTGCCCTACCCGCCGCTGCGCTGCTCGACCGAAGGCATCGATCGGTTTCTGACCAGGAATACGCAGATTGGCATCCGTCGCATGCCAGATGGCTACGACGTCTATGCGCCCGATGGTTTCGACGATGCCGCCGGGCTGATCGTGCGGCCCAATCCGGGTCCGAATTTCTCCGCGGCGAATTATGAAGTGAAGGCCGCGCGATGGAAGGCGCTGTGGCCGGAGGTGACGGTGCTGGCGGTGGAGTAAATTTCAACCGTCGTCCCGGCGAAGGCCCTAGGGCATGCACACATGTCTGAGGCTCCATCCTGCGGCGGCGGCGTGGAAGTATTCGAGGCCGTGCTTCATGG